>NZ_CP145607.1:1499999-1822498 GCF_036884275.1 Sphingomonas kaistensis
GCGGTCTCGACGTCGATGCGGGCGACGCCGGGCGGGGTGGGCAGGGCGACCGGGCCGGCGACGAGGGTGACGCGCGCGCCGAGGGCGGCGGCGGCGGCGGCGATGGCGAAGCCTTGGCGGCCCGACGAGCGGTTGGCGATGACGCGGACGGGGTCGATCGGTTCGTGGGTGGGGCCGGCGGTGACGAGGATGTGCTTGCCGGTGAGGTCTTTTCCAACCGTCATCCCGGGCTCGACCCGGGATCCCGCTTCTTCCTTTTGCTCCTCAGGCGAGAAGCGGGACCCCGGATCAAGTCCGGGGTGTCGAAAGAGGTGGGAGAGGATGTCGGCCGGTTCGGGCAGGCGGCCGGGGCCGTATTCACCGCAGGCCATCGCGCCTTCGGTGGGATCGATCACGGTGACGCCTCGTGCGCGCAAAGTCGCGACATTGGCCTGCGTCGCCTCGTGCAGCCACATGCGGACGTTCATCGCCGGCGCGGCGAAGACCGGCTTGTCGGTAGCGAGCAGCAAGGTGGTGGCGAGGTCGTCGGCGATGCCTGCGGCCATCTTGGCAAGAAGGTCGGCGGTGGCGGGGCAGACGAGGACGAGGTCGGCGGCGCGACTGAGCTGGATGTGGCCCATCTCCGTCTCGTCCTTCAAATCCCACAGCGAGGTGTAGACCGGGCTTTCGGCGAGCGCGGCGAGGGTCATGGGCGTGACGAAATGCGCGCCGCCGGCAGTCAGGACGGGAGTCACCTCATGCCCGTGGCGGCGTGCGAGGCGGATCAGTTCGGCAGCCTTGAACGCCGCAATGCCGCCGCCGACGATGAGCAGGATTTTCGCCATCAATTCAAAACCCGAAGATGAACAAGGTCACAAAGGTCACCGGTGGCGGGGGTATGTGTGACGTTGCGGAAAAGCGAGGCTTCCAACCTTGCCGAGGTGTCGAGAGAGTGGATGCGGCCCCGCATGGGGCGGCGATGCCACTTATAGTCCTACATGGGAAGGCAGGAACATCGGGGTGACCTCTTGGCGGGGCGGGCGGCGACCCCATGTGGCGGCATGACAGACAGGGAGCAGCCTCAAGATGACCGATTACGTGCCGCCCAAGGTATGGACCCCCAAGCCCGCCGAAGGGCGCTTCGCCGCGATCAACCGGCCGGTCGCTGGCGCGACCCACGACAAGGAGCTGCCGGTCGGCGAGCATCCGCTGCAGCTCTACAGCCTCGGTACCCCCAACGGGCAGAAGGTAACCATCCTGCTCGAGGAACTGCTGGCGGCGGGGTTCGACCAGGCGGAATATGATGCCTGGCGGATCGACATCATGGAGGGCGACCAGTTCGGCTCCGGCTTCGTCGGGATCAATCCCAACAGCAAGATCCCGGCGCTGGTCGATCGCAGCGGGCCTGAGCCGGTGCGGGTGTTCGAGAGCGGGGCGATCCTGCTGTATCTGGCGGAGAAGTTCGGCGCCCTGCTCGGCACCAGTCGGGCGGAAACGCTGAGCTGGCTGTTCTGGCAGATGGGCTCGGCCCCGCTCCTGGGTGGCGGGTTCGGGCATTTCTTCGCTTATGCGCCGGTGAAGATCGAATATGCGATCGATCGCTACACGATGGAAGTGAAGCGGCAGCTGTCGGTGCTCGACCAGCGGCTGGCGCAAAGCGAGTTCATCGCGGGCAACGACTACAGCATCGCCGATATCGCGATCTGGCCGTGGTATGGATCGGTGGTGCGCGGACGCATCTACGAGGGTGCGGACGAGTTCGTCGGCGCGTCGGAATATGCCAACGTCAAGCGCTGGGCCGATCAGATCTGGGAGCGCCGGGCGGTGAAGCGCGGATGGAGCGTCAACCGCACTTACGGGCCGGAGAACGAGCAACTGGCCGAGCGGCATTCGGCCGCCGATCTCGACAAGCTGGGGCTCTGACAAACGAGCGCTTGGCAAGGGCGAGAGGGACGCTAGGCTCGCCTCGATCCTGAGGAGAGTCCCGTTCCATGAAGTCGTCCATTTTCGCGCTTGCCGCCCTGCTGTCGTCCACCGCGTTCGCGCAGGGGGCACCGATCGTTCAGCCCGGCGCCCCGGGGCAGGCGAGCCGGACCATCGATGCGACCACCGCGAGCCGGATCGCAGACACCAGCTATTCGGCCTACGACGTCACTTTCCTGCAGGACATGATCCCGCACCACGCGCAGGCGACGCAGATGACCGCGCTGGTCGCGGGGCGGACCAATCGGCCCGAGATCCTGCAGATGGCCAAGCGGATCGATGCGACGCAGTCGGACGAAATGGCGTGGATGCGCAAATGGCTGGCCGATCGCGGGCAGGCGACGGCGAACCCGCATGCCGCGCATATGATGATGGACGCCGGCCACATGACCCGCATGGGCATGGCGACCCCGGCTCAGCTGGCCGAAATGCAGGCCGCCAAGGGCGTGGCCTTCGATCGGCTGTTCCTGACCCGGATGATCAATCACCACGCCGGCGCGGTGCGGATGGCGCAGGAACTGACCGGGCGCGGCGGCACCGCGGCGGACCCCGGCCTCAACGCTTTCGTGGTCGATCTGGTCAAGGAGCAGCAGGAAGAGATCAAGCGGATGACCGCGCTGCTCGGCACCGTCGTCGAGGATCCGCGCACTGCGCTGGCGGCCGGGACCAACAAGGCGGGGCAGGCGATCCGCGGCATGACGCTGGTCGCCAGCCTGCCCAAGCCGACCGGCTTCTTCGATCCTCGCAATCCGTATGACCTGCCGGCCAAGGCTTTGGTCAAGCCGGGCCAGAAGCCGCCGGAAGGGGCCGGCCGCTCGCCGCTCCTGAGCTTCGCGCAGACCGACATGGCGTTCCAGGGCGATGTGCTGGCGACCGGCAATTATCACGGCTTCAACCTGTACCGGGTGAGCCCGACCGGCGGCGCGCCGCAACTGGTGAGCTCGGTCATCTGCCCGGGCGGGCAGGGCGATCTGAGCATCGTCGGCAATCTTCTGATCATGTCGGTCGAGCAGGGCCGCGGGCGGCTCGATTGCGGGCGGCAGGGGATCCAGGAAGCGGTCAGCCCCGAGCGGTTCCGCGGCATCCGCATTTTCGACATTTCGAACCTCCAGCAGCCGCGCCAGGTCGGCGCGGTGCAGACCTGCCGCGGGAGCCATACACACAGCGTGGTGTCGGGGCCGGGGCGTGACGGCAAGATCATCGTTTATGTCTCGGGCACCGCGGGCGTCCGCTCGGCGCAGGAAATCCCGAGCTGCATCGCCGATCCGGGCTCGATGCAGTCGGCGCTGTTTTCGATCGACGTTATCGAGATCCCGGTCGCCAATCCGGCGGCGGCGCGGATCATCGACCGGCCGCGCGTGTTCGGCGATCCGGCGACGGGGAGCATCTCGGGCCTTTGGGCCGGCGGCGACCACGGCGATGGGACGCAGGACACGGCGCAGACCGACCAGTGCCACGACATCACCGTGTTTCCGAGCGCCAAGATCGCGGCGGGCGCCTGCTCGGGCAACGGCATCCTCCTCGACATCAGCAATCCGGCCAAGCCCAAGCGGATCGACCAGGTGGTCGACCCGACCTTCGCTTATTGGCACTCGGCGACCTTCAACAATGACGGCACCAAGGTGCTGTTCACCGACGAATGGGGCGGCGGCGGGCGGCCGCGCTGCCTGGTCAGCGATCCCACCAATTGGGGCGCCAACGCCATCTACGACATCGAGGGGCAGAAGCTCCGGTTCCGCAATCACTACAAGCTGCCCGCCGCGCAGACGAGCCAAGAGAATTGCGTCGCGCACAACGGGTCGATCATCCCGGTTCCGGGCCGCGATCTGTTCGTGCAGGCCTGGTATCAGGGCGGGATCTCGATCAGCGATTTCACCGACAGCAGCCGGCCGACCGAGATCGGTTATTTCGACCGCGGGCCGGTCTACAAGGACGAGCTGGTGATGGGCGGCTTCTGGTCGGCTTATTATTACAAGGGCCGGATCTACGGGACCGAGATCGCGCGCGGGCTCGACGTGCTGGCGTTGCAGCCGTCGGCGCAACTGTCGAGCAACGAGATCGCGGCGGCGGCGCTGGCGGTCTATCCCGACAATCGCTTCAACCCGCAGCAGCAGGCCCCGGTGAGCTGGCCTGCGGTGCCGGTGGTGGCGGCGGCTTATGTCGATCAGCTGGAGCGGGCGGGGAGCCTGCCGGCGGCGCAGATCGCTCAGCTTCGGCAGGCGATCGCCCGGCCGAACGCCGGGCAGCTGCGCGGGCTCGCGAGTGGCTTGCGGGCGCCGGCCGACCCGATCGCGGCCAAGCGGGTGGCGGCGCTGAAGGACGTGCTGAGCCGCATGGGCAGCGGGTCGCGGGTGGCGTCGAAGTAGGATCTCGCGTCGTCGCGGCGCAGGCCGGGACCTCGTGCGGTGGAGCGCTTCTGCCGAATGAGGTCCCGGCCTTCGCCGGGACGACGATTAGACGCCGAACAAGTAGAGCGCCGCCGCACCGGCAGCGGCGCCGAGCACCGCGACCGCCACGTCGCGCCACGCGGGGCGTGGCAGTTGCTTCACGTCGACGTTGACTTCCGGAAGCTCGGGCGGGGCGCCGCCGGGGGCGGGGAAGTAATGGTCGATGCGGTCGATAAGGCTGGGAAGCTTTTCAAGGCTGCGCTTCCATTCGAGGAGGCGGTCGGCGATGGCGGCTTCGGGGCCGAGTTCGGTGCGGATCCATTCGCGCAGGAAGGGTTCGGCCGATTCCCACATGTTGATGTCGGGATCGAGGAAGGTGGCGACGCCTTCTTCCATCACCATCGTCTTTTGCAGCAGCAATAGGTGCGGCTGGGTCGGCATGTCGAAGTCGCGGGTGATCGAAAACAGCCCTTCGAGCATCCGCCCGACGCTGATGTCCTTGACCGGCAACCCTCGGATCGGCTCGCCCACGGCGCGGAGCGCGGTGGCGAACTCCTCGGCATTGTGGTGCGGGGGGACGTACTGCGCTTCGAAATGGATGTCGGCGACGCGGCCATAGTCACCGGTGATGAGGCCGTAGAGGATTTCGGCCAGCCAGCGGCGGGCGCGGCGGTCGATGCGACCCATGATGCCGAAATCGATCGCGGCAAGGCGGCCATCGGGGAGGGCGAACAGATTGCCCTGGTGGAGATCGGCATGAAAGAAGCCGTCGATCACCGCCTGGCGGAGGAAGGCTTTCACCAGGATGTTGGCGAGCGCGCGGGGGTCGTGGCCGGCGTCGAGCAATTGGTCGCGCTTGGATAGCTTGATGCCGTCGAGCCATTCCAGCGTCAGGACGCGGCGGGCGGTTCGGCGCCAGTCGATCTCGGGAACGTAGAAGCCGGCTTCGGCGACCATATTCTCCTTGAGCTCGGAGGCCGACGCCGCCTCGCGCTGGAGGTCGAGCTCGCGCCGGGTCCATTGCCGGAAGTGGGCGATGACGGTTTTCGGGCGAAGGCGGCGGATTTCGTCGCCGGCGTGCGCCTCGAGGTGGGCGGCGGCCCATTCATAGGTTTCGAGCGCTTCGGCGAAGGTTTCCTCGATCCCGGGACGGAGGACCTTGACCGCGACCTGCCGGCCTTCGGTGGTGACGGCGCGGTGGACCTGCGCGATCGAGGCGGCGCCGACGGGGGTTTCGTCGAATTCGCTGAACAGGCTTTCGAGCGGGGCTTCGAGCGCTTGTTCGATCGCCTTGCGGATCAGCGGAAAGGGCGCGGGCGGAAGCGAATCCTGGAGCGCGAAGAGGTTGTGCGCGGCTTCCTCGCCGACGAGGTCGGGGCGGGTAGCCAGTGCCTGGCCGAATTTGATCGCCGCGGGGCCAAGCTGCTGCAGCGCGGCGGCGTAATCGGGCTTGGCGGGTTGGCTGAGGCCGAAGCGGGCGAGGCGGACGATGCGGCGGGCGAACGGCGGGGTGAGGGGATCGCGCTCGACCCCCTGCAACGCGCCGTAACGCGCCAAGGTGCGGCCCCAGCGGAGGATACGCAGGAGGTGGGTGAGCGAAGAACTCAAGCCTTCCACCCCGACCAGATGCAGACGAGCCCGCCCATCGAGGTTTCGGTGCGAGTGCGGGTGAAGCCCGCTTCGCCGATCATCCGTTCGAAGTCGTAGGGCTTGGGAAAGCGGCGGATACTTTCGACGAGGTAGCGATAGCTCGCTTCGTCGTTGGTGACGGCCTTGCCGATCTTGGGAATGGCCTTGTCGGCCCACAGATCATAGGCCTCACCGAAACCCGGCCAGTCGCTGGTCGAGAATTCGAGCACGAAGAGGCGACCGCCGAATTTCAGGACCCGGTGGGCTTCGCGCAGCGCCTTGGGGATGTCGGTGACGTTCCGGATGCCGAAGGCGATGGTGTAGGCGTCGAAGCTGCGGTCGGCGAAGCTCAGGGTTTCGGCATTCTGGACCGACCAGCTGAGGCCTTCGATGCCCTTCTTCTGCGCGCGTTGTTCGCCGACGCCGAGCATGTCGGCGTTGATGTCGCTGACGGTCACCGCCGCGCCGCGCTTGGCCATGCGGAAGGCGATGTCGCCGGTGCCGCCGGCCATGTCGAGGATATGTTCGTGGGCCTGCGGCTTCACGCGGTTGACGAAGCGGTCTTTCCACAGGCGGTGCATGCCCGCGCTCATCAGGTCGTTCATCACGTCGTAGCGGCGGGCGACCGAGGAGAAGACCTCGCCGACCTTGCGGGTCTTTTCCTCGGGGGTGACACGCTGGTCGCCGAATTGCACGAAATCGCTCATGGGGGGCGCTCTAGCGGTGCCGGGCTCCCCGCGCCATATGGGCCAAAGAGATGCCCGAGCTTCCCGAAGTCGAAACCACCGTGCGCGGGCTGGCCAAAGTGCTCGACGGCCGCCGGCTGACGCGCGTCGAGGCGCGGCGGGCGGATTTGCGGCGGGCGTTTCCGGAGGATCTCGGGCAGCGGCTGACCGGGGCGACGGTGACGGGCCTCGGGCGGCGGGCGAAATACGGGCTGATCCATACCGACCGCGACGACACGATGGTGTTTCACCTCGGCATGAGCGGGCGGTGGCGGATCGATCCCAGCGCGGACGAGCCGCACGATCATCTGGCGCTGGAGACCGACGATGCGCACCGGCTGGTGCTGAATGATCCGCGGCGGTTCGGGAGCGTCGATCTGGTGCGCACGGCGGACTTGGCGGAATGGGGACCGTTCAAGGACCTTGGGCCCGAGCCGTTCGATCTGACCGCGAAGGAGCTGAAGCGGCGGCTTCAAGGACGAAGTGCCGCGATCAAGCTGATGCTGCTCGATCAGAGGGTCGTCGCGGGGCTCGGCAATATCTACGTCTGCGAGGCGTTGTTTCGGGCGGGGATCAATCCGCGGCGGGCGGCGGGCAAGGTCAGTCTCGAGCGATTGAAGCGGCTGGTGCCGGCGATCCATGCGGTGCTGGCCGAGGCGATCGAGGCCGGGGGATCGACCTTGCGCGATTATGCCGCGCCCGATGGCGAGCTCGGCTATTTCAGCAAGAGCTTCTCGGTCTACGACCGCGAGGGCGAGCCGTGCCCGTGCGGCGGAACGGTAAAGCGATTCGCGCAGGGCGGACGCTCGACCTGGTATTGCCCGGCCTGCCAGCGCTGAGCCGAGTTGACCATGCGGGGCGCTTCGGTTAGGGGAGCGCCCAATCGGTGCGTGCCGCCTGTGGCCGCGCCGCTTTTCGTTTCATACAGCATCTTTAGGGAACCGAGCCGACCATGGCGAACACGCCGCAAGCCAAGAAGCGCATCCGCCGCAACAACCGCCGCGCCGAAATCAACGGCGCGCGCGTCAGCCGTATCCGGACCTTCATCAAGGCCGTCGAATCGGCGCTGCTGGCGGGCGACAAGGGTGCGGCGTCGGAAGCCTTGAAGCTGGCCCAGCCGGAACTGCAGCGCGGAGTCGCGCGCGGCGTGCTTCACAAGAACACTGCGTCGCGCAAGTTCTCGCGCCTGACCAAGCGGGTTTCGTCGCTGGGCTAAAACGCTTCGGCTCGATCGAGATCGAAGAGGCCGCCGGATGCGAATCCGGCGGCCTTTTTCGTTACGTCCATAAAACCATTTGAGTTCAGCGATTCGCATCCTCTCTCTCTTGAGGATCGCTTCTGAAACGGCTGAAAACCGCCATTAACTCGGCTTCTCCTCACAAATGCGTGTCAAGCGGCTTTATTTCACTTCCGTGAAAAATTGCCGTTGTCAGACGCCCCCGCAATGCTCCAGAAAACCCTTCCGGCAGTGATTCCACTGGGGGGGTCCAAGCAAGGCCAGGAATGGGCGTGTCGACACCGGTCGGCGCGAGCGCTCTTCCTTTGCCTGCGATGGAGCGCAGCCGGCGCGGACACATGGAGGCAGGCGGGCAGTGAGCGGTTTCGGAGATATGGATCAGGGACGGGGTGGTGCAGCGGAGCTGGCGGACGCCGGTGATAGCTCGCCGCTCGGCGCCGCCTGGGCCGCGATCCGGACCGGTCTTCGCCGCGATTGCGGCGCGCGAACCTTCGATGGCTGGCTGAAGCCTGCCGAACTGGGCGCGTTCGATCCCGATTCGGGCAGCCTCGAGATCGTCATGCCGAGCCAGTTCATGGCCGACTGGGTGCGCAGCCATTTCGGCGAGCGGCTGCAGCTTGCCTGGCGCACGACCCTGCCGGTCGTGCGCGACGTGCGGGTCGTGGCCTGCGAAGGCGGCCCCAGGCCCGCACCGCTGCTGATCCTCGACGAAGAACCGATTCCCGCCGAGCGCAAGGTTGCCGCCGCGGTGCATCCACGCCCGGCGTTCGATCCGCGCTACAGCTTCGCAAGCTTCGTCGTCGGCAAGGCGAACGAGGTTGCCGCCACCGCCGCCAAGACGCTGGCCGAAGCGTCGACGGTGACATTCAATCCGCTGTTCCTGCACGGCGGCACCGGACGCGGCAAGACCCACCTTTTGCACGCGCTCGGCCAGCGCTTTCTCGAGCTCAACCCGGACGCGCAGGTCGTGATGATGAGCGCCGAGAAGTTCATGGTCGAGTTCGTCCGCGCGATTCGCGAAAACGACACGATCGGATTCAAGCAGCGGCTGCGCAGCGCGGACCTGCTGCTGATCGACGACGTCCAGTTCATTGCCGGCAAGGAATCGACGCAGGAAGAATTCTTCCACACGATGAACGAGATCATCAACGCCGGTAAGCGGCTGGTGATCACCTCGGACCGCGCGCCGCAGGACCTCGACGGGATCGCCCCGCGCATTCTGTCGCGCCTCAGCTGGGGGCTGGTGGCGGACATCAATGCCGCCGACCTGGAACTGCGCTACAATATCCTGATGGCCAAGCTCGCGCTGCTGCCCGGCATCAGCATGGCCCCCAACGTGGTCGATTTCCTCGCCCGCCGGCTGACCAATTCGATTCGCGAACTCGAAGGCGCGCTTAATCGGATCGGCGCTTATGCGCTGATGACCGGGCGGGCGATCGACCTCGAATTCGTCGAGGAAGTGCTGGCCAACGTGCTGCGCGCCAATCAGCGGCGGATCAGCATCGACGAAATCCAGACCCGCGTCGCCGATCATTATTGCATCCGCAAGGCAGAGATGGTGTCGGCCCGGCGTGCCCGCGAAGTCGCCCGGCCGCGGCAGGTGGCGATGTATCTGAGCAAGCAACTGACGCCCAAGTCGCTGCCGGATATCGGCCGCCGCTTCGGTGGGCGCGATCATACGACCGTGATCCATGCGGTGAAGCAGATCGAGAAATTGCGCGCGAGCGATCCCGATATCGATGCGGCGATCCGGTTGCTGACCCGCCAGCTCGAGGGCTGACATTTCATCGTCCCGGCGCAGGCTGGGATCCCGGTCGAACTTGCGCTCTTGACTGCTGAGGTCCCGGCCTGCGCCGGGACGACGGCTCAGCCCTGCATCCGGCTGAGCCGCTCGCGCCGTTCGATGGCGCGGATGTAGGTCTTGAGCACCGCGCCGTTGATCACGTCCCAATCCTGCGTCTTGGCAAAGGCGAGGCCGGCGGCGCCGTGGCGGGCGCGAAGCTCGGGGTCGGCGGCGTAGGCGGCGATGGCGGCGGCAAGCGCGGCAATGTCGCCGGGTTCGGCCAGCGTGCCGGTTTCGCCATCGCGGACGAGGTTGGTGGCCCCGGTGGCGGCCGCGGCGACCACGGGTAGTTCGCAGGCCATCGCTTCCAACGTGACGTTGCCGAAGGTCTCGGTGATCGAGGGGTTGAGGAAGATGTCGGCGCTGGCGAGCGCGCGGGCGAGATCGTCTTTTTCCTGGTGGCCGACGAAAATACCGCCGGGGAGCGCTTTCTCGAACCACGGGCGGGCGGGGCCTTCGCCGATCACCAGCACCTTGTGGGGCACGCCCATTGCAGTCAGTTCGTCGTGCACGGCGGCGAACACGTCGAGGCCTTTTTCCATCACGATGCGGCCGAGAAAAGCGACCACCAGTTCGTCGTCGCCGATGCCGAGGCTGCGGCGCCATTCGAGGCTTCGCCGTTCGGGATTGAACTGGGTGCGATCGACCCCTCGCGACCAGATGGCGATGTTGCGGTTCATCCGCTGCGCGCGGAGCACGGCGGCGGTGGATTCGGCCGGCACCAGGAGCGCGTCGCAGCGCAGGTACAGGCGGCGGAGCGCGGCGCGGACGGTCGGTTCGAGCAGTTCGAGGTGGTAATAGGCAAGATAGGTTTCGAAGCGGGTGTGGACCGAGGCCACCGCCGGGATCTTGCGCTTGCGGGCCCAGCTGACCGCGCGGTGCGCGCTGATGTCGGGGCTGGCGATGTGGACGATGTTGGGGGCGAAGGCTTCGAGATCCTTGCGGACGGCGCGGGTTAGGCCGAGGGGCAGACGATATTCGGGCCGGCCGGGCGCCGCGATCGAGGGCAGGGAGACGAGATCGCCGGTGGCCGGAAAGGCGGGGTGCTCGACCGTGGGCGAATAGGTGCGGACCTTGCATCCCTGGCGCAGGAGAAAACCGACCAGCCGATTCAGCGCCTGGTTGGCACCGTCACGCACATAATTGTAATTGCCCGACACAAGGGCGATGCGAAGGTCCTCAGGCGCCATGGCAGCGGCCTTTAGCGGCGGGGCCGCGGGTTCGTCCAATCGCGGCTGCTGCGGCTGAGCAGGATGGCGAACAGGCCGAGGATGGCAAGATGAAAGGGACGGGGCATGGACGTTCCTAGCATGAACGGCGGAGTGAAGCATGGGTTGCCGCCGGTGGCACGGGCCGATGCGCGGTTGCTGCTGCTGGGGAGCCTGCCGGGCGAGGCGTCGCTGGCCGCGGCGCGCTATTACGCGCACCCGCGCAATGGGTTCTGGCGGTTGATGGAGCAGGTGACGGGGGTGGCGCTCGACGCGCTGCCTTATGACGAGCGGATCGAAAGGTTGGGGGAGCGGCGGGTGGCGTTGTGGGACGTGGTGCATGCGGCGCGGCGCGAAGGGAGCCTGGACGGGCAGATGCGCGCGATCGAGATGCGCGACCTGGCGGCTTTTGTCGCAGGGTTGCCTGAATTGCGGGCGATCGGGTTCAACGGCGGCACCGCGGCGCGGCTGGGGCGACGGGCGCTTGGCGGCGCTGGGCTGAGGCTGGTCGACCTGCCTTCGTCGAGCCCGGCCTATACCCTGCCGTTAGCCGACAAGGCGGCGCGGTGGGCCTCGCTGGCGGCCTTTCTCGATTGACCTTGGGCCCGGCCCTGTCTCAAAGCTACGGCATGGCTGACGAAGTCGAAGACGAAGCGGGCGCGGACGAGCGCGAACAATTGTCGATGGTGGACGAGGCGCTGGTCGCCGGAACCATCGCCAACACCAATGGCCTCTTGGTCATTCTCGCCAAGCTGGTGTCGCGCGGGGTGTTCGACGAGAGCGATCTGAAGGCGTTCAGCGACAGCTATTCCAAGCCGCTCGACCATGAAGGCATGCGCGAGAACGAACTGGTCAGCCAGATGCAGGACCAGATGGAAAGCACGCTGGCCGAACTGATGCGGTTTATCGCCGAACGCTAGGGCAATTGGTCCGGGTGACGGGCGCGCCTGCTGCTCCTATATCGCTGCCATGTCCTGGCTTTCCGGCCCTTTCCTGCTCGCGGCGACGATCCTCGTGATGGAGGGCTTCGCCTACGTGCTGCACCGCTTCGTGATGCATTCGAAGTGGGGCTGGGCATGGCACGAGAGCCATCACCGCGAGCGCGAGGGTTGGTTCGAGCGCAATGACCTCTACGCCGTGGTTTTCGCCCTGCCGTCGATCCTGCTGATCTGGGGCGGGCTGAATGGCGGATGGGGCGACTGGGCGACGTGGGTGGGTGCCGGGGTCGCGGTCTATGGCGTGATCTATTTCGGCTTTCACGACGTCATCGTGCACGGCCGCCTGCCGCACCGGATCGTGCCGCGCTCGACCTATTTCAAGCGGATCGTTCAGGCCCACAAATTGCATCATGCGGTGGAGAGCCGCGACGGGGCGGTCAGCTATGGCTTTCTCTATGCGCCGCGGGTCGAGGTGCTGAAGCAGGCGCTGAAGGCGAGCGCCGAAGCGCGGGTCAGGGCCGCGAAGGGCGCGTCCACAGCACATTCCTCGGAACGGGTTTGACCGGCCACAGCGCTTCCCAGAAGGCTTCCATCACCAGCGCGGCTTTCTCGGCCTTGGACGTGCTAATGCGGCCATCCCAAGCATTGGGTCCGAGGGCGGCGGCGCGGGTCGCGATCTCGCCGTAGATGCCGCTTGCCGACAGCACCGCCCAGCGGCTGCGGAAGGGCAGGCTCGCTGCGCCGATGCGGGCCGAGCGGCGATAGTCGTCGGCCATGTCGCTGAGGCGGTGGGCGAGGCGGGCGAGCGCGCGGCGATGTTTGGGATCGGCGAGGTCTGCGCCGGCGAGGCCCTCGGCCTCCAGCCAGTCGGACGGCAAATAGACCCGGCCGACGCGGGCATCCTCGACGATGTCGCGGGCGATGTTGGCGAGCTGAAAGGCGATTCCGAGGTCGGCGGCGCGGTGCAGCGTGTCCTCGTCGGAAGCGGGCACGCCCATGACATGCGCCATCATGACGCCCACCGCGCCGGCAACCTGATAGCAATAGGAGAGGAGATCGTCGGTGGTGGTCGGGCGCCAGCCTGCCGCGTCGCGCTCGAAGCCGGCAAGATGATCGGCGGCGATGGCTTGGGGAATGGCGCAATCGGCGGCGACCACCCGCAAGGCCTCGAACGGGAGCAGGCCGGTCTCTTCGCCGGCAAAGGCGGCGGCGGTCTTTTCGTGGAGGAAGGCGATGCGGGCGGCGGGGTCGGCGACGCGCGCGGCATCGTGGCCCAGCGTCTGGCCATCGGTGATGTCGTCGCAGGCGCGGCACCAGCTATAGAGCAACCAGCTTCGCTCGCGCGTCGGCAGGTCAAACAGCTGGCTGGCGAAGCGGAAGCTCTTGGAGCCCTGCGAAATGCTTTCCAGCGCGCCCGCGACCAGCCGCGCCCGTTCGTCGCCCGCAATCACGCGAGCATCAGTCCCGCGGTTGCCTCCGCGCTGCCGACCACGCCGGGGATACCCGCGCCCGGATGGGTGCCGGCACCGACAAAGTACAGATTGCGCAGCTTGTCGTCGCGATTGTGAGTGCGGAACCAGGCCGATTGCCACAGCACCGGCTCGAGGCTGAAGGCCGAGCCGAGGTGGGCGGCGAGATCGGTGCTGAAATCAGCCGGGGTGTAGTGGAAGATGGTTCGGATGCGGCTGCGGATGTCGGGGATCAGGCGCTCGGCCAATGTGTCGAGCACGACTTCCTGATATTTCGGCCCTTCGACTGCCCAATCGACGTCGGCGCGGGCGGCGTTGGGGACGGGCGCCAGGGCGTAGAAGGTCGAGCAGCCGGGCGGGGCCATCGACGGATCGGTGATGGTCGGGTGGTGGAGATAAAGCGCCGGGTCGGTGGCAAGCTTGCCCGTCTTGTAGATGTCGTTGACCAGCCCGCCGTAGCGCGGTCCGAACAGGATGGTGTGGTGGGCGATGTCGAAGGTGCCCTCGAGCCCGAAGTGCAGGACGAACAGGCCGGGGGAGAAGCGCTTGCGCTTCAAGGCGCGGACCTGTTGTGGACCGCGGCTGGAACCCTGGATCAGGCCGTAGCTGTGGACCACGTCGCCGTTGGACGCGATCGCGTCGGCGCTAGCGCTCCAGCCCGAGCGGGTGCGGACACCGGTGACGCGGTCTTCGGTCGCGGTGATCGAGCTGACCGGATCGCCGAGCCGAATGGTGCCGCCGATCCGCTCGAAATGACGGACCATGCCGGCAATCAGCTTGTTGGTGCCGCCTTTCGCGAACCACACGCCGCCGTCGCGCTCCAGCTTGTGGATGAGGGCGTAAATCGACGAGCAGGTCATCGGATTGCCGCCGACCAGCAGGGTGTGGAAGCTCAGGGCCTGGCGGAGATGTTCGTCCTTCACGTAGCTCGAGACGATCGAATAGACCGAGCGCCAGGCCTGATATTTGGCCAGTGCCGGAGCGGCTTTCAGCATGTCGCCGATGCTTTCGAACGCCTTGGTGCCGAGCTTGACGTAGCCTTCCTTGAAGACCCCCGCGCTGTAGGCGAGAAAGCGCTGGTAGCCGGCCCAGTCGTCGGGATTGAGCGCGTCCATCGCGGCTTTCAGCTCGGCGTCGTCGTTGGTGTAGTCGAACACCACGCCATCGGGCCAGCTCAAGCGATAGAAGGGTTTGACCGGCACAAGGTCGACGTCCTCGGCCATGTCATGGCCCGACAGCTTCCACAGGCGCTGGAGGCAGTCGGGATCGGTGATGACCGTGGGGCCGGCATCGAACACGTGGCCGTCTTTTTCCCACACGTAGGCGCGGCCGCCGGCCTTGTCGCGGGCTTCGACGATGGTGGTCTGGACGCCTGCCGACTGGAGGCGGATGGCGAGGGCGAGCCCGCCAAAGCCGGCGCCGATCACGATGGCGGTCTTGTATGGCGAAGCGGTCACAAACGGTCCTTCAATACTCGAAGTGCCCGGAACACGGGCACGGGGGGCTTGCCGGACAGGATGCGGACCTTGTCCAGCCCGCTGCTCGTCCCCGCATAGAAGCGGGCGATCAAGGGGCCGGAAAGACGGTAGAAACGCTCCAGCACGCGATATCGGTCAGGTGGGGCCGCCGCGCCGAACAGCAAGGCGGTCAGAAGGCGGTAGAAGCCGCCGCGCTTCCAATGCTTGCGCGCACGGGCGCGGGTGGCGGCGGCGAGGCGGGGGCCGAGCGGCGCATCCTCGGCCAGCCAGACGGCGAAGCGGACGGCGTCAGGCAGCGAATAGCTGGTCAGCGGATGGAAGAAGCCGCCACGCGCGCCGGCGCGGGCGACGGGATCGTGCCTTGGCCAGAGGCGGTCGAAATCGCCGCCGGTGACGACGGGGAGCGCGCCGTCTTCTTCGCGAGTGCGCGCCGCTACCTGCCAGCCTTGCGCCGCTGCATAATCGCCGATGCGGTCGCGAAGACGATCGTGATCGATCTCCGGACCGTCGGAATAATAGGTATCCTCGACGAATAATTCGGTGGGCGAAAAGGGCAGGCAGTAAACGAAACGGTAGCCGTCGTGCTGCTCGACCCGCGCGTCCATGACGATCGGGTGGGAGAGGCCGTGGCCTTGGGGGATGGTGAGGAGCTGGCCGACGAATTTCTGCCAGCCGAGGTCGAGCCCCTCGGCCTTGCCGCCGCGCGCGTCGAGGACGGCGGTCGCGTCGATGCGCTCGCCGCTGTCGAGAACGACGTGGGTGGGGCCAAGATCGCGGACGGTGGCTTGGCGGATTTCGTCCGACTTCAGGGCCGCGCGCACCGCACGGTCGAGCGCTTCGCTTTCGATGGTCTGGTAGGGTTGCGCGAGATGCCGGCTGTGGCCCGGGAAGTGGACGTCGTAGCCGGCCCAGCGGTGACCGATCAGCGGGTCGGTCAGCCAGCGATGGCCGGGCGCCACGTCGCTTTCGAAAAAAGACCACAGGTGATTGCCGCCGATGGTGGCATCGGGTTCGACCAGCAGGAGCGTGAGATCGGGACGACGTCGGCGCAGCGCGAGGGCGCAAAGACCTCCGGCGAGCCCACCACCAACGATCACCAGGTCACACGATGCCATGAAGATTGCGGTCTAGCGTGTCGTGGCTGCGCTGGCGACCCCGGCCAAGGCCCGTTAATCGGGGGAAAAGGGCTTGGGTGGCAAAGGCGGGCTATGGATATCAGGCGGATCGGGGTGGCAGCGGCGTCGCTGCTGGTGGCAGGGGCGACGATCGGGGCAGGGGTGCGGGGGGGCGCCGACCTTCAGGTGCAATTGTCGGGCGTCCGCTCCGGCAAGGGCGTGGTGCATCTTTGCCTGACCGCGAGCCCGGGCAAGTTCCTCGATTGCAAGTCGGATCCGGCGGCGGTCTCGCGGACGCTGGCGGCAGGGGCGGCGGGGCGGGTCGACCTCGGCCCGGTCCGGCCCGGCACCTATGCGTTGCTGGTCGTCCATGACGAGAACCGCAACGGCAAGCTCGACATGATGATGGGTATCCCGCGCGAAGGCTTCGGCTTTTCCAACAACCCGGCAATGAAACCGCGCGCGCCGAAGTGGGAGGAAATCCGCTTCGCCATGCCGGCAAGCCCGAGCGTCCAGCAGATCCGCGTCCGCTACGTCCTGTAACCGGGGCAAGCCAACCAACGGTCGTTTTGCGAGGCACAGCCACTGGCTGTTCCTGCAACCTGTTCTTATTATGGGCACGATGTCGTTGACGCGGTGGTGGCTTTTTCCGGTTTGGTTCGTCGCCCTGTTCACCGGGGCCAAGAGCTTCGTCGACAATCCCCTGCTCGGCTCCAAACGCCTCAACCGGATGGGCCTGCACCGCTGGCGCGTGTGCCTTGCGCATCAGGTCACCGCGCTCCGGCGGCGCCGGTTGGCGGCACGGGTCGATCCGGCGCTTCGCCGCCAGTTCGATGAGAAGGGCTATTTTCAGGTCGAGCAATGGCTGCCCCCGGCCGAGTTTGCCGCGCTGGTCGAAAAGGTATCCGCGCTGGAGGCTGGTTGCCGGTCGCATCAGCAGGGCGACACCGTAACCGTGCGCGTGCCGTTCGATCCGGCGGTCGTTCGCGCGGTTCCGGAACTGGGGTCGGTGCTCGAGGAAGGGCGCTGGAGGGCGCTGCTCGGCTATGTCGCGGGGTCGGGCGTCAGGCCACTCTACTATCTTCAGGCGATCGAGGGCGGGGTCAGCGCCGGCCCGCCCGATCCGCAGCAGGACCTGCACGCGGATACCTTTCAGCCCTCGATGAAGGCGTGGCTGTTCCTGACCGACGTGGGCGCGGACGATCGGCCGCTGACCTATGTGCCTGGTTCGCACCGGCTGACCCCGGAGCGGCTTTCCTGGGAGGAGCGCAAGAGCCTGGAGGTCGTGGAGCGCGGCGATCGCCTGTCGCAGCGCGGATCGTTTCGGGTTCGCGAGGACGAACTGGCCGACCTGGGATTGCCGCCGCCCGTCAGCTTCTGCGTGCCCGCCAATACCCTTGTCGTGATCGACACCTGCGGGTTCCATGCCCGTGCCGCGTCGGATCGGCCGAGCCTGCGCGTCGAATTATGGGCGATGCAGCGGCGGCAGCCTTTCTTGCCGTGGGTCGGCCGGGGCCTGCTTCCGCTGTCGCTGGACGGGCGGGCGAGCTGGCTGCTCCGCCTTGCCGATCTTCTCGATCGGTGGGGCTTGCGCAAACAGCATTGGACGCCGGCGGGTCCGTGGGGGGCACGGCTCCGGTCACTGCAGCTTCCGGTGAGCGTCGAAGCAGAGCGCCGCGAAGCCTGACGATTTGTGGCCGCCGGATGCGGCCTTGGAAAAAAATTGACCGAGCGATCGGCCTTGCCACGCTGCGGATGGCGTAGCGACTTTCGGTCGCTGGACGGCGGACAAACAAAAGGCCTGCCCACGAACCCGTGAGCAGGCCTCTCGTTCTCACCTGCGCTTGCGCGCAGGCGCCGAAGCGTTAGCCGCGGACCGGAGCAACCGGCGGCGGCGGCGGCGGCGGCGGCGGCACCGGGCACGCGTCGGTCGCCAGGATCACCGACCCATCCGGGCAGGTCTGCGTGGCGGGCGGCGGCGGCGGAGCCGGCTCAGCAACCGGGGGCGGCGGCGGCGGGGGCGGCGGAAGGACGTCCTGACCACCGAAGCGCAGGCCGAGGCTCACCAGACCGGTGATCCGCGACGAGTTGGTGCGGTAGTTCGAATAGGTGCCTTCAGCCTTCAGGTACAGCGGCGAACCGAGCTGCTGCTCGACGCCGGCACCGGCGAGCCAGCCGCGGGTGTTGTACTTGTTGTAGTAGTCACGGCCCGGAGCGTCCGAGTCGAAATACTTGCGCTGGGCGTTCACGACGTAGGCGCCGCGGACGTAGAACAGGGTGCTCGGGCCCGACACGAAGCCGAGGCGACCGCCGACCTGATATTCTTCCCAGGCCTTGCGATAGGCAACGCCAGCGCCGTCACGGGTGACGTTTTCCGGCTTGGCGAACATGATGCCGATTTCCGGACCGACGGTGAGGGTGTCACCGAGCGCGAAATCGAAACCAGCCGAGGCGCCAACCGCGAGCTTGGTCTTGTTGTTGCCTTCCGAATAGAAACGGGTCGCGCCAACGCCGGCGTCGATCCGGAACCCATCGAAATTATTCTGCGCGCTGGCCGGGGTGGCCGCGAGCATCGCTGCGGAAAGCAGCAGCGGTACCTTCAAGTTCTTCATTTAACTCCCCTTTTCTACAATTATCTTCGGAGTACGGTGGTTAAATACAAAGCGAAACTAACGAAGTCCTTAAGAAGCACCTGTCGTTTTGCACATGAGTATCTGCCTCATACAGAGCCCAATACCAAAGACGGAAGCATTTGTTCCGGACCAATGATCAAGTTCGATTCCACCGTTGCGTTTGCGCAACATTGGAGGTGAGCCCTTGCGGCCACAGGTAGCGGCAACAGCATCCGGGATGCACGTAAATACTTCATCTTTACCAATTTATCGCTATGGCGAGATGCTCGGTTTAGTGGGGAGCTCCTTCATGGGTATCGGCTTTGCCGTTCCTAAGGTTTTAACAAGCGACGGAATTTTGCGGCGCGGCGTCGAGGTCATTGCGGCCGAGGCGGATGCGCTTCGTCTGATGGGCGAGCGGCTGGACAGCGACTTCGTCGACGCCTGCCGCACCATCTATTCCGCGGCCGGTCGCATCGTCATCACCGGGATGGGAAAATCGGGTCACGTCGCGCGCAAGTGGGCGGCGACCATGGCGGCCACCGGCACGCCGGCGATCTACGTGCATCCGGCCGAAGCGGCTCACGGCGATCTCGGGATGCTTATCCCGGGCGACGTGCTGCTGGTCATTTCCAATTCGGGCAACACCGGTGAACTGCGTCCGTTCCTGCGCTATGCCAAGTCGATCAACGTCGACATCATCGGTGTTGCCTCGCAGCGCGAATCGTTGGTCATGCAGCAGGCGACGGTGAAGCTTTGCTATCCGGCGGTGCGTGAAGCGTGCCCGGCCAATGTCGCGCCGACCACCTCGACCACGCTTCAGATCGCGCTTGGCGATGCAATCGCGCTGGCGGTGATGGACATGCGTGGTTTTTGCCTGGAGCGGATGAAGAACCTGCACCCCGGCGGAACGCTCGGCACCCGCATGACCTCGGTGCGCGAGGTGATGACCCGTTCCGACCTGCCGCTGATCGCCGAAGACGCGGACATGAACGAGGTGGTCGATGCGATGACCTCGTCGGGCCTCGGCATCGCCGGCGTGATCGACATGGCGGGGCGCCTCAAAGGCGTGATCACCGACGGCGACCTGCGCCGCAACATTCATCAGCTGCACGGTGCCGAAGCGGCGTCGGTGATGAACAAGGCGCCGGTGATCGTTGAGCCACAGATGCTGGTCGACGAGGTGTTGCGCATCCTCAACACCAACGAGATCACCGCGGCGTTCGTGATCGAGCCCGATGCGGCCGTGAACAATCGCGTGCCGATCGGGGTGATTCACGTTCACGACCTCCTGCGACTGGGCCTCGGCTAAGCCCGCAATGGTGGCTGATTTTGCGGTTCTGATTCCCGCTCGTTTCGCGTCGACCCGCTATCCCGGCAAACCGCTCGCCACGCTTCGAGGCGCGACGGGCATTGCCAAGACGCTGGTGCAGCGCAGCTGGGAATGTGCCAGCGGGATTGAGGGCTGCCGGGGCGTGTGGGTCGCAACCGACGACGAGCGCATCGCCGCTGAGGTCGAGCGGTTCGGCGGCCAGGTGGTGATGACCTCGCCCGAGTGCGCCAACGGCACGGAACGCTGCGCGGATGCGCTGCGGACACTCGACTGCGATGCCGACGTCATCGTCAATCTGCAAGGCGATGCACCGCTGACGCCGGCGTGGATGGTGCCGCAGCTCGTCGAGCGGCTGACGGACGATCCGCAGCTCGCGATGACCACCGCGGCGATCCGATGCAATGCGACTATGCTGGAGCATTTGCAGACCGACGAAGCGGCGGGGCGGGTCGGCGGCACCACCGCCGTCTTCGATCGCCACCAGCGGGCGCTGTATTTTTCCAAGCGGATCATTCCCTATCTGCCGGCCGACGCGCGCAATCAGGCGCCGGTGTTCTTGCATCTTGGTGTCTATGCCTATCGCCGCGCCGCGCTGCGGGACTATGCGGCGGCCGAGCCATCGGTGCTGGAGCAGAGCGAGGGGCTGGAGCAGCTTCGTTTCCTCGACCTTGGCCTGCCCGTCGGCGTGTGCACGGCCGAGCCGCTCGGCTGGGATCCGATCGAGCTCAACAATCCGAGCGACGTTCCGGTGATCGAGCGACTGTTAGCGGCACGCGGCATCGCCTAGGACTTCTCCATGGCAAGATCTTTGCGTGACCAGCAGCCTGCCCGGGTGCGGGCGTCGAGCTTGCGCGCGCGCGCTCATCTGGAGGCCCTCCGGCGCGAGCCGATCGCTTACGTTCGGGCAGTTTACTGGCGACTTCGGCGATTGAAGGTCAGGTCGCGGCAGCATTTTGCAGCTCTGCTGGGCAGAACCACTCTTGCGTATGACCTTTGGCTAAAGCGCGAAGCGGCCGTCGCGAAGGATCCTGGAAGCGCTGGCACGGTCTTGCGCGACGTTCTCTGCGTGATCGATTGCCGCACTGGAGACGGTGACGTGGCGGCAACGCTGCGATCGGTTGCCGCCGTGGGGTGGGAAGCCGTGCTCCTTGGGTGCAAGAGCCCGCCTTACTCTGATTCTGGGTCGATCCGGGAAGCAGAGGAATTGGCCGATTGCCTCGCAGCGGATGAAAAGCGCTGGCTTTGCGCCCTGAGCCCCGGCGACCTTCTCTCGTCACGCGCCGCGGAGGCGTATGGAGCTTTCGGGCGGGGGCGGCACGAGGCAACCGTCCTTTATGGTGACGACGACCTTACCGATAGCCGTGGCCGTCGGCATTCACCGCACTTCAAGCCCGATTGGAATGCCGAGCTGTTCGCCCACCACGATTACCTTTCCGGATCGTGCCTGCTCCGGGTCGGTCGAGGCGATCTTGCCGATCTTCCGAAGGAGGGCTGGGAGAAAGCGCTCCTAACAAGGCTCTTGCGCAGCGGGGAGGCGCCTGCACACGTCTCGCAGATTACCCATCATCGACGCGCTCGGCCAGCGGCTACGGTGCCCATTGAACGACTGCAGTTTGCAACCGCGAAGCGACCCAAGGTTTCGATCATCATCCCGACCCGCGATCAGGCAGACTTGCTTTCGATGTGTCTCGAAGGCGTTCGTGCGGTCGACTATGGTGAGGTTGAAATCACGATTGTCGACAATGGTAGCGAGGCAGCCGATGCCCTGGCTCTGCTTCGTGAAGCCGAGCAACATGGAGCCAATGTTCTGCGGTTGCCCGGACCATTCAATTTCAGCGCGCTCAACAATCAGGCTGTAAGCCGTACGACCGGTGATCTGATCTGTTTCCTTAACAACGATGTCGAGATGCCGGCGACCGATTGGCTCGAGACGTTGGCTGTGCAGGCGATGCGCACCGATGTCGGGGCAGTGGGTCCCAGACTGCTTTATCCGGACGGGACGATTCAACATGCGGGAGTAGTGATCGGAATGGGCGAGGCGGCGGGCCATGCGCATCGGGGCGAGCAGCCGGACGGCCCAGGCTATTTCGATCGGGCCCGACTTCCGCAATATGTCAGTGCGGTCACCGCGGCTTGCTTGGTGGTGAGCCGGGCCAAGTTCGACGCGGTCGGAATGTTTGACGAAAAAGCCTTTCCAGTGGCTTTCAACGACGTCGATCTTTGCTTAAAATTGAACCAGCGCGGCTGGCAGTCGCTGTACGAGCCGCGCGCCACCTTGGTACATCACGAATCAAAGTCGCGAGGACAGGATCGCGATGCCGAAGGCAGGGTCCGCTTCGCCAGGGAATTGACAGCGCTTCAGGCGCGCTGGCTGACCGATAAAGTGCGTGACCCCTTTCATCATCGGCATCTGAGCCGAGCCACGACCAGCTTCATCCTGGACCTTTAACGTGGCGAATAAGCTTCAGCTTCCGACCGTGACCCTTGTAGCGGCGACGTCGGTGAACGTGGCCGCCACGGTCGCGGCATTGCGCGAATGCCAGAGTAAGGTGAGCTTTGGCGAATGCCTCTTGCTGACCGATGCCGATGTCGATGTGCCGGCATCGATCAACGTCCGAAGGATCGCGCCGCTGCGCTCGGTCGATGATTATTGCCGGTTCATGCTGACCGAGTTGCGCGACCATATCGCAACCGAATATGTCCTGGTGTGTCAGTGGGATGGCTTTGTGGTCGATCCGACTGCCTGGGACGATAACTTCCTCCAATTCGATTATATCGGTGCGCCTTGGCCTCAATTTACCGATGGCCACGATGTCGGAAACGGCGGGTTTTCGCTTCGCAGCCGGCGATTGCTCGATGCCCTTCAAGCCCCGGACATGATCACCACCAGCCCCGAGGATGTGGCCATCGGCCGCCTCAACCGTGAGCGCCTCGAACGAGATCACGGGCTGCGCTTTGCCGATACCGACACCGCTGCCCGGTTTTCGTTCGAGCGCTGCGCTCCCACGGCCCCTAGCTTCGGGTTTCACGGAGCGTTTAATCTGATTCCGATCCTCGGCGCCGACCGCTTCTGGTCGCTTTATCGTTCACTGAATGAACGCGGGGCTGTTCGTCATGACACACGGCTCATCATGAAACAGCTGGTCGGCACGCCGGCAGCGCGAAGGCGGCAGCTGACGTTAATTATCGATCGGCTAAAAGGCTTTCTTGAATGACGGGGCTGATCGCCCGAGGGCGTTGACCACCAGAGCAAGATCGGCAAGCAGCGAGATCATGACCAGCCCCGTTCGCCCGTCTTCGCCGCCGATGAACCTTGCCCGCGAGGGTGAGGACGACCGGTTGAGGGAAATCACGCTTCTCACCAATCTCCTCGTCATGGAAGAACAGCGCAACGAGGAGTATAAGGCGCGGCTGCGGTGGAGTTCCGCGGTGCACGAACACCTTTTGCAGACGTCACGGTGGTGGGCGCTTCTTTCGCCGGTGAAGCGTCGGCGGCGCCAGCTCGAGATCCTGAAAGCAGCCGGTCTGTTCGATCACGAGGCGTATCTCAGGCGCTATCCCGACGTTGTTGCCAGTGGGATCGATCCTTTGTCCCATTATCTCAGTCACGGCCTGAACGAGGGTCGTTCGGGCGCTTCCGACAGGCTGCCGGTCGATCGTGGCTAAGATCCCGCAGGAGGCGCTTTTCCGCTTCACCGAAAGCGGTGTCTTCGACGCCAACTGGTATGTGCGCACCTTTCCCGACGTCGCCTCGTCGGGAATGGATCCCGCCGAGCATTTTCTCTGGCTCGGCGCGAAGCTTGGCCGCCGCCCACATGGTCCACAGGGAGCCAGGTTCGACGCGCCGGTCCTGACCGGACAGCAGCGCTATGATGCCTTCTTTATCGACGGAACCAACGGCACCGCGTCCACCTCTTACCGCGTGGACCTCATTGCGCAGGGGCTTGCCGACATTGGCTGGAAAGTTGGATCCTGCAGCTTCAAGCAGGCGGCAGAAGCGCTTGGGGCTGCCGACTTCAGTTGCCGATTCCTGATCATCCATCGCGCCTATGATTTCGAGGCGATGCGCGACACGATCCTCGATTTGAGAAGTCGGGGGACCGTGATCGTTTACGACGTCGACGATCTCGTCTTCGACCTCGATGTCCTGCCGTACGTGGATGCTTACCATCACATGCCGGACACGCACAGGCGCATGTTCGAGCGGTCCTTCCTCGCCGTTCGGGAGTTCGTTCTCAACGCGGACGTCTGTACGACGTCGACGGAGTTCCTTGCCAATGAACTGCGCAAGGTCGGCAAGCGGGCTTATCGAGTCCGCAATTCGATCGCGCGCGACACGATCGACGCCTTCGACCGCTTGGCGGTCCGGTTCGAGAAGCGTCCGAGCCCGTTCGTTGTCGGCTATTATTCGGGCACCAAAACACATCAAGCGGACTTTGCGGTTGTCGCGCCGGCGCTGATCGACTTCATGGAAGATCATGACGATGTGGTGTTCCGCTTGGTGGGGGCGCTCGATCTTGCCGATTATCCGCAGTTGGCGGCCTGGGCGCGGCCGGTCACGGGAGCGCCACGAGTGATCACCGGAAGCCTGATGCCGCACGCTGTGATGCTTCGCGATCAGCTGACCTGCGATCTCATCATCGCCCCGCTGGAAATCGGCAATCCGTTCTGCGAGGCGAAGAGCGAACTCAAATTCTTCGAAGCCGCTCTCGCGAGGTGTCCGGTCATCGCTGCGGCGACCACGACCTTTATCGCTGCGACGGATGGGGGGCGCCTTGCCTCACTCGCGGCGAGCACGACCGATTGGCGCAGCGCGTTTGAGGCGATCTATTCCGATTACGATGCTGCGCTGGAGAGGGCCGAAGCGGCTTTTTCCTGGGTATGCGAATTTTATTCGCAGCATGCGGCGGCCCGCGAGGCGAGGACGGCTTATGAGGATTTCTGGGGCGCGGAGGCGCTCTTCACCGATACGTCAACACGTCTAAGCTGCTGATAGCAGGGTTTTCCTTGGCGCCAGCAGGCTTGGCGGGTTCACTCTGGTTATGGTCAAGTTCACCTAGCGCTGATATCAGGCCTCAAAATTCGGGAGGCTCGGTCTTGGAACCTGATCCGCCTGGCTCCTTCAGGGGACAGCATGAACGTTAACACACTGCATCCGGAAGAGTTGGAAAAGGCTCTCCGGCAGACCGAGGAGCCGTCCCGGCGGTTCAAACTGTCGAAGCGCTTCTGGCAATTCCTTGTGGTCGGACTGCCGACCCTTCTCGCGGCGCTCTACTACGGGCTGATCGCCAGCCCGATCTATGTCAGCCAATCGAGCTTCGTAATCAAGGCGCCGGGCCAGAAGGCCGCTTCGACTCTCAGCCTCGCCAACATCATCCAGACGACCGGCTTGTCGTCAGGGGGCGAACAGACGCGCGAGATCATCGCCTATGTCCGCTCGCGCAATGCGTTGGCCGACCTCAACAAGCAGGGCGACCTGCGCACGCTGTACAGCGAGCGGGGCGCCGATTTCCTGAGCCGTTTCCCTCGTCCCTGGCAGACCAACAGCTTTGAGGATCTGTTCAAATATTACGGCTCGATGGTGTCGGCCGACATCGACAGCGAGAGCAGCATGGCGGTTCTTCAGGTCAAGGCATTTCGCCCCGAAGACGCGCAGCAGATCAACGCCCGACTGCTCAATCTCAGCGAAGTGCTGGTCAACCGCCTGAACGAGCGCGCCGAGAACCGTGCCATCACCGAAGCCGAACGGCGGGTGATCCAGGCCGAGGACCGCGTCCGCCAGGCGCGCGTGGCATTGAGTGCGTTTCGCAACTCGACCAGCGTCGTGGATCCCGAGAAGCAGGCGCAAGCGGTGCTTGAGATCAGCAACCGTCTGACAGCCGAACAGGCCTCGCTTCAGGCGCAGCTCGAGGTGATGCAACAGTCGGCCCCTGACAATCCCGCTATTCCGGTGCTGCGGGACCGGATTGCGGCCATCGGCAAGGCGATCGCAAATCAGAACAATCGGGTCGTCGGTAATCCACGCGCGATTGCGAGCCGGCTTGCAACCTTCGAGAAGCTTACGCTGGAGCAGGAATTCGCCAGCCAGGTGCTGACCGCTGCCAACGGTTCACTCGAGCAGGCCCGGACCGAAGTTCAGAAGCAGCAATATTATCTCGAGCGGGTGGTCGAGCCCAACCTGCCCGACGATCCCGCTTTGCCCAACGGCTTTATCCGGGTCCTGACGGTGTTCGCCGCGTCCTTGTGCCTGTATTTCATCGGGTGGATGCTGGTCGTCGGCATCCTCGAACACGCACCCGAGGAATAAGCATGGCCCGATTGGCGGCAGGGTGGCGGATTCAGCGCCGGGTCACCAGCGCCCTGATGATCCGTGAGCTGGTTACCCGGTTCGGGCGCGAGAACATCGGGTTCCTCTGGGTGATGGTGGAGCCGCTGCTGTTCGCGGTCTTGGTCGGCATCGTCTGGCGGGCGATGAAGGGCCCGGAGGAGCATGGCGTCAGCGTCATTGCCTTTGTTGCGACGGGCTATATTCCGCTGACCCTGTTCCGCCACGCCTTGTCGCGTTCGGTGCGGGTCTTCAGCGTCAACGGCAGCCTGCTCTATCATCGGCAGATCAAGGTTCTCGATTTCATCTTTGTCCGGTTCCTGATCGAATTCATCGGCGCAATGATGGCTTATCTCTTCATCGCGGTTGTGCTGATGGCGCTGGGCGAATTCCCGATACCGACGGACATGGGATTATTCTTCGCCGGGTGGTTCTTTTATTCCTGGTTCACCCTGGCGCTGGTCATGGTGCTGGCTCCGCTGTCCGAAAAATCGGATGTCTTCGAGAAGCTGATGCCGGTCGCCACCTACATCATGATTCCTTTCTCGGGCACGTTCGCCATGACCTCGTGGCTGACGCCCGCGGCGCAGGATGCCTTGTGGTGGTCGCCCTTCGTCCACGGCATGGAAATGATGCGCGCGGGGATTTTCGGCGGCCGCGTCAATGCGATCTACGATGTTTCGGTTCCGATCGCCGCGTCGCTGGTATTGACGGTCATCGGCCTGTCGATGTGCCGGCGCGTACGACGTGATCTGGTGGTGGAATGATTACCTGCGAACGGGTGACCAAATCCTACCCGATGGGATCGGGGCGTAAGGCGGTTCTGCGGGGCATCGATCTCACCATCGGTCGCGGCGAACATGTCGGCCTTCTGGGGCGCAATGGCGCGGGCAAGAGCACGTTGATCCGCCTGATCGGCGGGGTCGAGCTGCCGACCACCGGTACCATCCGGCGGAAAATGTCGCTGTCGTGGCCGCTCGGTCTCAGCGGCGGGTTCCAGGGCAGTCTCACCGGCTATGACAATGCGCGCTTCATTGCCCGCATCTACGGCCACGAATATGAGGAACTGCGGGCCTTCATCGAAGACTTCAGTGAGCTCGGCTCGCAACTGAAGATGCCGGTCAAGACCTATTCGGCGGGCATGCGGGCGCGGCTGGGCTTTGCCTTGTCGCTGGCAATCGACTTCGATTGTTACCTGGTCGATGAGGTCATCATGGTCGGCGACCAGAATTTCTTCCGGAAGTGCCACGAGGAGCTCCTCGTCCGCCGCCGCGATCGGGCGCTCATCTTCGCCACCCACTCCGATTCCCTGTTGCGGGAATTCTGCAGTCGGGCAGTGGTGCTGAACGAGGGCCTGGCCTCGCAATATGACGACATCGAAGAAGCGTTGGTGGTTTATAACAATCTGTAGGGTCGATGACCTGACGATGTAACGCGGTCACGCGCGCTCGAACGCGCAAGATCGTCGGCGCTGGTAAACCGACGGAATAGCGATCTGAATGATCGCAGGGCGGAATAGTGGGGAATGTGATGCTGAAGAAGATGGCGCGGCTGTTTGGAGGTGCAAAGCCCGCACCGCCAATCGAGATCGACGCGCTGGTGCGCGAGAATTTCGATGCACGTTTTTACTTGCGTCATAATCCCGATGTCCTCGACGATCCGCTCGCCCATTACGTTCAGCATGGCTGGCGTGAAAGGCGTGACCCCGCGGAGTGGTTTTCGGTCAGCAATTACATCAGCAAGTATCCGGATGTCCTTGATGCCGGGATCGATCCGTTCTGGCACTACCTGCACCTGGGTAAGGCCGAGGACCGATCCATTAAATCCTCGACAAGATCTCCTTCGCACCACCGCCGTGAATTCGCCAAGGCTACGAAGGTCTACTTGCCTTCCTATCCTGAAGGCTTGTTCGATGCGGCGGCCTATGCACATGCGGCTGGTATCCCATCGGCCGGCAAGTGGCGCTCGCTCGCCCATTTCCTTGGTGAGGGCCTTTCCGAACCAAGGCTCCTGGCAGCGGCTTCCCCCGCCCCCGAACTGCTGCAAACGCTCGGCGAACTGCTTGCCGAGGTCGATTCCGACAAGGCCATGCGTTGCCTGCAGCTGGCCTATCTCCGGGGCGCTTCGTCGCCGCGGTTGCTGCATGAGCTTGGAGATTTCTACCTCCATCGTGGGTTCGCGGTCGAGGCGATCGGCATGTATCGTGCCGCTCTCAGCAGCGATCCGCGTCACTTCTGGTCGAATTACAATATTGCCGATGCGCTGCACCGCACCGGCGATCATGACGCCGCGATCGAGCATCTTGACCGCGCTTATCATCTCCGACCCGAGCGTCTCTCCGTCCGGTTCAAGCGCGACAAGATCGCAGACGAGCATTTCTGGGTCCGCCTCGCCAAGGCGAACAGCCGTGCGACCGAAAGGCAAAGCGAGGCCGCTTGCGAAGAGATCGAGGCGGCGATCAAGGAATATTGCGATACCGTCATCGACGAAGTCGAACCGAGCCGAAAGCCGCGCCCGGCAAATCCGCACGCGCTGCGCATCGCGATCTTCGGCGCCCACAGCATGCCGCAATGCCGCCTGTATCGTATCCAGCAAAAAATCGATCAGCTTCGGGCCGCGGGGCTGGAGCCAGACGTTTTCAGCGACACCAACGCGGGCGCCATTCGCGACCAGGTCGGCTTGTACGACATTCTGATCATCTACCGCTTGCCGGCACTACCCGAGGTGATCGACGTCATCGCGTCGGCTCGTCGCTTCGGAGTGACCACTTTCTTCGACGTCGACGACCTCATCTTCGATGCGGACCATTACCCGCCGGCATATGAAACCATTTCCGACGTCGTGACGCCGGTCGAATATAGCGGGCTGATCACCGGCCGATCGCTGTACCGGATGGCGATAGAGATGTGCGACTTTGGCATCACCTCGACCCCGACGCTGGTCGACGCGATCGGCAAACTGGTTCGCGGCAGAAAATGCTTCCTGTCGCGCAACGCCTTGGGCGAGGCGCACATGACGACGGTCGGGGCTGCCCTGCCTGAGCGGGCCGCGGATGGATTCATCATCTTCTACGGTAGCGGCACCAAGACCCATAACGCCGATTTCGCCTTGGCGGCGCCCGGGGTGGCCCGGTTCCTCAAGGAGCGCCCGTCTGCACGCTTGCACGTCATGGGTCCCGTTGACCTCGGCCGCGAGCTGGACACGGCCAGCCACCAGATCGTCAGGCTTCCTTTCAGCACCGACCTTGATTCCTACTGGGGTCAGGTTGCTCGCGCCGACGTCAATCTGGCGCCTCTGGTAAGCAGCCCGTTCAACGACGCGAAGAGCGAGATCAAGTGGATGGAAGCCGCAATGGTTGCGGTTCCGTCGATCGTCAGCAGCAGCGCGACCTACGATCGAGTGGTGCGTGAAGGCGAGGGCTTCATCGCCCGCAAATCGGCAGACTGGTACAGCTTGCTCAATCAATTGGCTGACAACCGAGCGCTTGGCCGCCGGGTAGGCGAGGCCGCCCGTGAGCGCGTTCTTAGCGACTATGGTCTTGCCGAGTGCAGCCAACAGCTTGTGAACGACCTATATTCTGCCCTGCCAGAGGAACCATCGGTCAAGCCGAAGACGCGGTTGCTGGTCGTGAATATTTTCTATCCGCCCGAGTACACCGGAGGCGCAACACGAGTTGCCGAACGTAGCGTGATCGATCTTCACGAGCGCTTCGGCGACGAATTCGATGTGCGGGTCTTTTGCGGTCGTCAGGACGACGGACGACCAGGGTATCTTGATCGCTACCACTCCGATGGCATCGAGGTGACGAGCCTCGGGCCGACCAAGGACGTTGACGCAATCGAGCGCAGCGTAGCGACGCACCGGCTCTTCGAGCGCTATATCGATGAGTTCAAGCCCGAGATCGTTCACTTTCACTGTATACAGTGGCTCAGTGCTTCGTTGATCGATGTCGTTCGGGATCGCTCTATCCCTTACGTGGTCACGGCGCATGACTGCTGGTGGATTTCGGACAAGCAGTTCCTTACGGACGATCTCGGCACCCTTGTGTCGCAAACTGGGGTATGGGGCGATCCGGCACGCCTCAGCCGACTTCGCCAATGTCTCGAAGACGCCCATGCGACCATTGCGGTGTCGAGGAGCCATGCGGCTCTCTACACCAGTCGCGGAATCAACAATGTCACGTTGATTGGCAATGGATCGGAGACGCTTCCCGACGTCGGCTGGCCTGACGATGAAAAGCATGTCTGGCTTGGACTGCTTGGTGGTTTCCACGGAGTGAAAGGTTTCAAGCTTCTCGAGAAAGCGCTTGAGACCCGTCGTTTCGAAAATCTTCGATTCCTGGCCGTCGACCACCGGATGCTCGAAGGCACCGAACGCTACGAATTGTGGGGCGATAACGAAGTACGCATCGTCGGGAAGACGTCTTTCTCGACCGTTGGCAAGGTGTTCGAGAAACTTCACGGGGTGCTTGCCATCTCGCTGTGCTTCGAGAGTTTCGGTCTGGTGTCACGCGAGGCGCAGCGTCTTGGCCGTTGGGTGATTGCCAGCAATCGCGGGGGAATGGCCGAGGATCTGACACCCGGTTTCGACGGCTTTGTCATCGATCCCAAGGATGCGGTCGATCTCCTCTCCGTCTTGTCGGCGATCGACGACGATCCTGCCCGTTTCCGTCGGTCTGCGCCCCGCAGCGATGTTCATCTGAGAACCCCGGCCGAGGTGACCGACGATCTCGTCGCGCTTTACCGGGAAATGCTCGACGCTCCGGCAATCTGATCGGTCTGATGTCCGGCGTCAGTCGGTCCGATAGGCGCGGCCTTCGCTGAAGCCATAGCGCAGGTAATGGGCTGCCGGGTCTATCCCGGCGGCCGCCACGTCGGGGTTGAGCTCGAGATAGGCCTTGGCATCGAAGTCGGGCGGGAGCGTGATGGTGGGAGGCGGGGCGCTGGCCCGCTTGCGCCGCCGCTGCCACCACCCCGACGGTTCCGGCTCGTCCTCGGCTGGCGCGGACGATCGCTGCAGCAGGGCTTCAGCCGCCTGGCCGAGGTAGCGGTTCTCGACCTTGTCCCCGGTGACGACATCGGTGATCGACCGTACGGCGAGATCGCCCACCGCTTCGTCGGAGAAGGCGGGGGTGTAGTAGATGCAGTCCTCGAAATAATAATGCGTGACCTGCGACCAGCGAGTCAGGCTCTTGTCGTTTTGGAAGCTGCCGCCGTGAAGCAGATTGGCGGCCCAGATCAGTGCCTGGCCCTTTTTCGCGATCAGCAATTCGCTTTCCGACCCGTGGATCTCCAGAAGGGCATCCCAGGCGGCTTCGAAGGGGGCTTGGGCGGAATGGGTCTGCCCGCCGCGGCCACGCCGGCCGATCATGAGATTGCTGATGATCGGCCATTTGTGCGAGCCCGGCGCATAGGTGAGCGGCCCGGCGTCGGGATGGACATCTTCCATCGCCAGCCACACCCCGCACATGAAACGTTCGGGCAGGCTCGAGAAATGATTGGAATCGCTGTGCAGCTTTTGTTCGGTCCCGACCGGGAAATTGAGGGTCTGGAACGGGATTGGCCGCCGCCCGTAAAGCTTGCCGAGTAGCGCGAGGACGGTCGGGTTGGCGGCAATCGCGCGCACATCCTCGTCCTCCAGCCAGGCGTCCTGGACGCGGCGGACCGAGGCCTCGCGCAGCCGACGGGCCGGGTCTTCGGGATCGAGGCCGAAACGCGGGGCGAGCCGGCGCTTGATCCGGTCGATGCGGTCCAGCACTTCGGGATCGGGAAAGTCGATCACCGCATAACCGCGCTCGTGGAGGGAGTCGGCGACCCGGCGCTCGTCATCGGTCAGTCCGAGCTGATCGACAATACCCGCGTAAATCGGCGATTCGATCAGGGGAATACCGGGTAGAAGTTTCGGATCGATGGTCATGGTCGGTCAAAAGCCCGGCTGAAAGGTTTCGCTATAACGATCGAGATGAGGGCTGTGTAGCGGATCGAGGAAGGTCCGGGTGCCCCAACGTGTCTGAAGGTTTTTCAGTTCGCGCATGTAGCGCTCGCGGTTGGCGACCGAAAAATCGCTCCCGCGCGACTTTGATTCGTGGTGATAAAGTTTGGCGTGAGGGGTGTAGATGTTGCACCAGCCCGCCTCTTTTAGCCGGAGGCAGAAATCGACGTCGTTGTAGGCGACCGCGAATTTTTCCTCATCGAGGCCTCCGACAGCCATGTAACGGTCCTTTCGCACCAGCAGGCAGGCGGCAGTCACCGCCGAGACTTCCTGCGCGGCGTGGGGCAGGCGAAAATAGCCAGGATCGCCGGCGGGCAAAAATCGATGGGCATGGCCGGCGGCCTCGCCCATGCCGATCACCACGCCGGCATGCTGGAGCGACCCATCTGCGTAAAGGAGTTGCGCTCCGACGGCGCCGACGTCGTCGCGGGCGGCATAGCGCATCATCTCGCCAAGCCATTCGGGACTGAAGGCCTCAGTGTCGTTATTGAGCAGCAGGACATACTCACCCGCCGCGGCCGCCACACCGATGTTGTTCAAGCGCGAGAAGTTGAAAGCTCCGGCCGAGCGGATGACCCTGACATCGGAGCGCAGCGAAAGCTCGGCTAGGAAGTCCTGTGTTTCAGGCTCCGCGCTCTCATTGTCGACGACGATCCATTCGAAGGGTCTGTAATCGGTATGCGCGTCGACGCTGCCGATACAGGTTCGCAGCAATTCCGCCCGGTCGCGGGTCGGCACGATGATGCTTATAAGAGGAAAGGGTTGGGGCAGGGGCCACTGCACGTGAACCGTGTCGAAGGGCCCTTTTTCGCACCGCACTCCGGCTCCCAGTGCCGATACAATCGCGGCGGCCCGATGTGGATTACTGGCGCTGCTGTCAGTGTGCCGGTGCACGAGGATGGCCGGCAGGTGCGCCACGTCGTCTTCGTCGCAAGACGTTGTCACGGCCATCAATAACGCGTCGATCGGCGATCCGCTTTGCGTCAGTATCGGTTCGGTTCTGCGTGCAAGATCGGTGCGGATCGCGACCGCCGACGACAGATAATCGAGGGCCAGGAACAGTTCGCGGTTCCATTCGCCCTTGAACCAGGGCGTCGGCAGTCCGTCCCCCGTGGATGGCACGTCCTCGTCGCCATAGAGCACCGCCACGGGCCGGGCATGGAGGAAGCGTGCCAGCCGAACGATCGCTGACTCGGCCAAACGGTCGCCGGCGCGAAGCAAAAAGAGATAGTCGCCCGTGACGCCGCGTAAGGCGCTGGCGAGATCGTCTATCGGCGTTTCGATGATGGCGTTGGGTTTCAAAAGCTGCTGCTCGACCGATCGACGCGAGCGGCGGCGAAGGTTTGCCGGGGTGTCGTCGGAATAGTGAATGACGAGGGTGATCGTTGGCCACTGTTCAGCGCTCGTCCCGGCGGCATCGGCGAGCCGCGTGATCTCCTCCTGCTGCGCGATAAGCCAATAGTGATAGGCAAGCGGCAGGCCGCGGGACGAGTCACGGACGATGTTGGAAGCACGCACCCGGCGCCGGGTCAGATACCAGAAAATTGCCCGAAGGGCGCTGGCCGGACGGTAGCGCACCAAGGGAAGCGCCTTGCGCCAGAATAAAGAAGTCTTGCGTGACATGCGACCTGTTACCGACCTGGCTATTCTCTCGCGGAAAGCCCTCGTTTCGAACCCGCGAGATAGAACAAGCCGTCGCGATTGTCTTGCGCCCGCCGCGCGAAGGATGATAGGGCAGAATGGTATTGGCGATCCATTGCCATGTACCGGAGTTATAATGATTTTTCGTAAGTCGGTGGGCTTTGGCGGCAGACTTGGTGGCATTACTCTCGCAGCAGTGCTGGTCGGTGCCTGCTCAACCTTGCCAAGCAGTGGGCCGACCGGTTCGGTAATTCGCAATGGCGCGTCTGCGACGAACTCGGAATTTCCTTATACCTTGATCAAGCTCACTGGCCCGGAGACGTTGCCGACGCCGGAACCCCGGGTGGTGCCGACTTTGACGGCAGTTAGCCGTCGTTCGACCGATCTTCTCGGGATCGGGGATGTGGTGAACGTCACGATCTACGAAGTCGGAGTGAGCCTCTTCGGCGGCTCGCCGGCGGTCAGCGCGAGCGAAGGCGCCGTGCTTGGCGTTGCGCCAGGGTCTAGGGCCGAACGCCTGCCGGCAATGCGGATCGATGATCGCGGCACGATCCGGGTGCCCTTCATTGGTCAAGTCCGTGCTGCAGGGCGGACCCTTACGGAACTTCAGAACGCCATCCAGGCCGGCTTGCGCGGCAAGTCGCAAAGCCCGCAGGTGATCGTCACCACGCAGGATTCCTTGTCGAACAGTGTGATCCTTGGTGGCGAAGTCGCTCGTCCGGGTCGTCTGGTGCTGTCCACGAATCGCGAAACCTTGTCCGATGCCATCGCGCTTGGTGGTGGCTATCGCGGGCAGGCCAAGGATGCGGTTGCCCGGGTCGAGCGCAATGGCGGTACCTTTGAGATGCGTCTCAGCGATCTTCTCGACTCACCCGAACAGGATGTACGGGTCGCGCCGGGTGATCGGGTGACCGTTATCAGTCGCCCGCAGACGCTGTCTGTTTTGGGTGCGTCAAATCGGGCCGAAGAAGTCACCTTTCCGCGCTCGTCCCTTAATCTTGCGCAAGCAGTTGCGCTGGCGGGCGGGGCGAACCCCAACCAAGGCGACGCCGCGGCCATCTTCGTGTTTCGCATGAACAAGGATGCGGCGGGGCTGGACAAGCCGACCGTCTACAATCTCAACATGATGCAGCCCGGCGCGTATCTCCTGTCGCAGCGCTTCATGATGCGGGATCGCGATGTGCTCTATGTCGGCAATGCCCGTGCCAACCAGGTCAGCAAATTCGTGCAACTGCTGAGCCAGCTCTTCCTGCCGATAGCCACCGCCCAAACCACCGTCCGTTAGGGCGAATTGCCTGGTGCAGTTGCGTTGACGCAGGCGCGGGCTGTAGTGGCAGCCGGCATGAGGATCCTGACTTGAGCTCCCCATTTGCCTCCGATGGACGCTTGTTCCTGATCGCCGGACCCTGCGCGATCGAAAGCGAGGAGCTGTGCCTGCGCGTGGGGGAGGCGTTGGCGGGGATTGCCGAGCGGCAGGACCTGAAAATCATCTTCAAGGCCAGCTTCGACAAGGCCAACCGCACCTCCGGCGCCTCGTTTCGCGGTGTCGGCCTGGATGAGGGGCTGGCCGTGCTAGCCAAGGTTCGCGCGGCGACCGGGCTGCCGGTGCTGACCGATGTGCACACGCCCGAACAGGTGCGTGCGGCGGCTGGGGTGGTCGATGCGCTGCAAACCCCGGCGTTTCTTGCCCGCCAGACCGACCTCATCGAAGCGGCGGCGACCAGCGGCCTGCCGGTAAATTTCAAGAAGGCGCAGTTCATGGCGCCGATCGATGTCGTGCCGATGATCGGCAAAGCGCGCGCGGCAGCGGCGGCGGCCGGGCTGCACGGCGACAAATTCATGGTGTGCGAGCGCGGAACGAGCTTCGGCTACAACAATCTGGTGGTCGACATGCGCAGCCTGGTCATCATGCGGCAGGCGGGATGCCCGGTCGTGTTCGATGCCACCCACAGCGTTCAGCTTCCGGGCGGGCTTGGCGACCGGTCAGGCGGACAGCGCGAGTTCGTCCATCCCCTGGCGCGGGCGGCGGTGGCGGTTGGCGTCGACGGCCTGTTCATGGAATGCCATCCCGATCCAGATCAGGCCTTGTCCGATGGGCCGAATGCCATTCCGCTCGACCAGATGGAGGGCATCGTGGCGGACCTTCAGCGATTGCGGCAGGCGACGGACGTCCCGCGGTGAGCGAGGTAGAGGCGGATCGCCTCGAGGGCGGACGCCTGGCCGCCAGTCTGACGCCAAAGGTCGAGGAGGTGATGCGGCAGACGGCGGCGCAGGTCCTTCTGCCCCGCTTCCAGACGATCACGGCTGCTGATCGCGAAGAAAAAAGCGCCGGCGAAGTCGTGACGATCGCCGATCGCGAAGCCGAAGCGATGCTGAGCGAGGGGCTTTCCAAGCTCTTGCCGACAGCCTCGATTGTCGGGGAAGAGGCCGTTCACGAACGGCCCGACCTGCTCGAGCGCCTTGGTGATCCGCTGTGCTGGATCGTCGATCCGCTCGATGGCACCGGCTATTTCGCGGACGGGCAGCAGCCGTTCGGCATCATGATCGCGCTGGCGAGCTTGGGGCGAACGGTTGGCGGCTGGATCTTCGATCCGATCGCCGAACGTCGGTCCTGGGCCGCGGCGGGCGCGGGATGCTGGATCGACGGCCGGCAGATCGGGGTGCGGCAGGCAGCGGCTGGGCGACCTGCCATTGGCATCTCCTCTTTGTGGCAACGCCGTCCGGAGCGCTACGCCGCGGTGCTGTCGCGTCTTCAGGGTCGTTTTCGCCTCGTCGACATCCCCCGCTGCGCCGCTGCCTTGTATCCTGCGATGCTCATCGAGGGGCCGGACCTGGCGCTGTTCGAGCGAACCCTGCCGTGGGATCATGCTCCCGGCGCCTTGTTGATCGAAGAGGCCGGGGGGCGGGCGGCGCGACTTGACGGCGGCCCCTATGACCTGGACGGAAGCCGGGCCGGCCTGCTTGTGGCGACCGATCCGGTCGTGTGGGAGGAGGTCGCCGCGCTGTTGCAGGATTTGCCCCGCTGACCGTCTCGGCACCCATCATATTAGACGTCAATCGCCTGATCTGGCGGCGCTGGCGCGGCAGCCTGCCGACCGGGGTCGATCGGGTGTGCCTGGCCTATGTCGAGCATTTCGGCGCGCGGGCGCGGGCGGTGGTGCGGTTCAAAGGCCGGCACCTGGCGCTGTCGCCCTGCCGGTCACGCGCGCTCTTTGCGCTTCTGCTGGAAGGCGGGCCCGACTTTCGCAAGCATTTCGTGACGTTCGTCGCTCGGGCGATCTTGCCGGGGTCGTGGGGACGAGTACCGGCGGGGGCCTTCTATTTGAACGTCGGGCACACCGGGCTCGAGGATCCCGATCTGGCGACCTGGGTCGAGCGCCATCGCCTCCGCGCGATCTATCTCGTCCACGATCTCATCCCGCTCACCCACCCACAATATTGCCGGCCCGACGAGGACGAAAAGCACGGGCGGCGGATGCGGACCATTCTCGCCAGCGCGGCCGGGGTGATCGGCAATTCGCAGGCGACGCTGGACGATCTGGCGGCGTTTGCGGCGGGCGAGGGAATGGCGATGCCGCCAACTGTCGTCGCGTGGCTGAGCGGCCAGGCAATCGCGCGGCCGTCGTCAAGCGCAGTCGCCGGGCGCCCTTATTTCCTAGTGCTCGGCACGATCGAGGGGCGCAAGAATCACCGGCTGCTGCTGGAGGTTTGGCGCGGTCTGCACGCCAGTCTCGGGGACAAGATCCCGCGGCTGGTGATCGTGGGGGCTCGCGGGTGGGAAGCGGACGATGTCTTCGCGCAGCTCGACGATCTCGGTCCGCTGGCTCCCTTCATCGACGAGAAACGGCATTGTTCGGACGCGGAATTGGCCGAACTGATGGCAGGCGCGCGAGCGCTTTTGATGCCGTCCTTCGCCGAGGGCTATGGGATGCCGGTGTTCGAGGCGCTGGAATTCGGAACGCCTGTGATCGCCGCCGACCTTCCGGTCTATCACGAGGTGGCCGGCGACATTCCCACCTACCTCGATCCCGACGATGCCGACGCCTGGGCACGAGTGGTGATCCGATATTGCGAGGATGATCCGGAGCGGGCGAGGCAGATCGGCGCGATGCGCAGTTTCCAGGTGCCTGACTGGGCCGCTCACTTCGCCGTCGTGGATCGCTGGATGGCCACGCTCGATTAGGCTCTTTGGTTACGGATGCGTGCCCGCTATGATCGCCGCTTGCCGACGATCGAGGTCAGGACGCGGGTGATTTTCGTGAGGGGTGCATGTTTCGACAGCCTGCCGCGGTGCGCGTGAGCGGGGCACGCCGCGGCGATGCCGTGCGTCCTTTTCTGTCGATCCCGCCCTTTCCTCGGCGGCGGATAGACAATTTCGAAGCGTCGACGACCGCAACCAATCTCGATGACGATGAGGCCGATGAACTGCTCGCGCTTCTTCGGGAGAAGAGGGTAGGCGGCCTGTATTGGGGCGCGCAGCCCGGCCTTGACGTGCAGAAGGTCGCCTTGGGGCCTTCCGAAATTGCCTCGGCCCGGAATAAGGTCGATCCGTGGCACATGCTGGCTAACGCGACCGAGATCGCGTGTGAGGGCGGCGATCCGCTGCGATTGATTGCCGGGCTTCTGGAGGTGCCGGTTCGCTTTCCCGATGATGGGCAGGCTGCCCGGCTTCTGGCTCGCGAAGAATTGCGCGCGCTGTTGCGCAAAGCTCTCGAACCGACTTTGCCGCTTAATCCGTTTACGGGTGAGCCGATGGCGTGGTCGGAAGCGATAAGCCTTTGCGGGGAATGGCGACAGCTTATCGATGCCAACCGCCCGATCGCCGCGGTCTACGGCTTTGCCGGCTGGAAGCGCAGCACCACGGAAGCGCTGTTGTGGAATGGTCGGGCAGGGTATCAATTCGATCGTGACCCGGCCGAGCTTCGCGCGGGCCAGTCGGTAGCGGTCTGGCGCTCGCGTACATCGTCCGATCGCCTGGCCCAGCTTGCCGAAGTGGGGGTGAAGTTGGTCGAGGTCGAGGACGGCTTCATCCGCTCGGCCGGGCTCGGCGCCAATTGCGTGCCGCCGCAATCGATCGTCGTCGATGACGAGGGCATCTATTTCGACGGCCGGTCGCCAAGCCGGCTGGAGCGGATACTCGAGGAAACCGACTTCTCGCCGGACCTCCTGCAAGAGGTCGAGGCGCTGCTGGACCGGATCAGGGCGCTGGGGCTCAGCAAATATGATGTGGGTCATCAGCAGCTTGCGCGTCGATCGCCGCGGCCGCACGTGCTGGTGCCGGCGCAGGTCGAGGACGATCGCGCGGTGCTGTCGGTCACAGGGCCGCCGCTCACCAATCTCGAACTGCTGAAGCGGGTGCGAGCGGCGCGGCCCGAGGCCTACATTCTGTTCAAGCCGCACCCCGATGTGGAGGCAGGGCACCGAAAGGGTGCGGTTCCCGATTCTGTCGCCCTGACGATTGCCGACGAAATCGTCAGGGAAGGGACGATTTCATCCTGGATCGATTTGGTCGACGAGGTGCACGTCAATAGCTCGCTGGCCGGTTTCGAAGCGCTGCTGCGGGGCAAGGCCGTGGTAACCCATGGCGTGCCGTTTTACGCCGGCTGGGGGCTGACGACCGATCTCGGCGCCGTGCCCGAGCGGCGAACCGCACGCCGTTCGCTGAGCGAACTCGCGGCGGCGGCTCTTCTCCTTTATCCCCGCTATAGCGACCCGGTGACCAATCTGCCGTGTTCGGCCGAGGTGGTGATTTCGCGAATGGGGGACATGGTGCAGCGCGGATCTGGAAGCCGAAGCGCGTTGGTGCTTGCCCGCCGCCTGCAAGGCTGGTTAAACCGCCACCTTCGCCGCACCCTCGCCTCGTGACCGACAACCTCCGCTCCTTTCTGTTTCTTCAAGGCCCGCCGGGGCCCCTGTTTCTGCGCGTCGGCGAGGCGTTGCGGGAAAGGGGGCATCGCGTGTGCCGGGTGAACCTTGGCGGGGGCGATCGGCTCGACTGGCCCGAGGGAGCGATCGACTATCGCGGCACCTTTTCCGAATGGCCGACCTTCATCGACAGGCTTCTGCGCGAGCAGTCGATCACCGACCTGCTCCTGTTCGGGGACTGCCGGCCCTATCACATCAAGGCGCACGGTATCGCCAAGCTGCGCGGGGTGCGCACCTTTGTCCTCGAGGAAGGTTATCTCAGGCCGCACTGGATGACGTTCGAGTTGGACGGCGTGAACGCGCGCTCGTCCCTGCGCGGGACCAAGGAGTGGTTCTTCAAGGAAGCCGCGCGGCTGGAGGAGGAACCGCCCTTGCCGCCCGTGGGGGCGAGCTTCAAACGCCGGGCGCGCGACAGCTACTGGTATTATCATCACGTGGTCACCGGCCTTCTGCGCTACCCGCATTACCGATCGCATCGACCGGGCTCGATCATCGTGGACGGGCTCGGCTGGCTATGGCGCCTCAACCGGCAGAAGAGCCGGGAGGAGCAGGCGGAAAAGGTCTGGCAGGGCTTGAGGGGGCAGAAGGTCTTTCTGTTTCCCTTGCAGCTTTCCGGGGACTTCCAGATCCGCGCGCACTCACCCTTCGCCGACATGCAGGGCGCAGCGGCCTATGTGCTGGAGAGCTTTGCCTTGCACGCGCCGGGGGATGCTCATCTGCTGATCAAGCGGCACCCGCTGGACAGCAGCTTTTTCGATTGGGGCGGTTTCATCCGCAGGCTGGCCAAGCGTTTGCAGGTCGAGTCGCGGGTTCATTTCATCGACGGCGGCGATCTCGATGAAATGGCGGCTGAGACCACCGGTCTCATCTGCGTCAACAGCACGTCGGCGACGCTGGCTTTGGCGCATGGCAAACCGGTGTGTGCCATTGGCGGCGCAATCTACAAGATGGAAGGTTTGACCCACTGCGGGCATGTTGACGCGTTCTGGTCGCATCCATCGGCGCCCGACGAAGGGCTGTACGATGCCTTCCGCAAGGTACTGGTCGATCGCTGCCTCGTGCGGGGTGGCCTTGCCAGCGAGTCGGCGGTGGAAACGCTGATTGAAGGCATGATCGAGCGAATGGACGCTTGACGATGATGGCGTGTCCGCGAACGCCCGAAGGCAGATGGCGGTGATCAATACCGACCGGATGTGGGATCGTTGGGGGCAGCTGGATCCGTATTTCGGTGTTCTTGCCGACCCCCGGTTCTCACGAAGCCAGTTGCAGGATCACCGTTCGATCTTCTTTGAAAGCGGACGCGCGCAGGTGGACGCGATGCTGTCTGTGTTCGAGGCGCATTTCGGTCCGCTGGCGCGAGGAAGCGCGCTAGATCATGGGTGCGGGGTCGGCCGTCTCACCTTGCCGCTGGCGAAGGAGTTCACGCAGGTCGTCGGTGTCGACGTGTCGCCGGCGATGCTCGCGGAGGCCGAGGTCAATTGCGACGCGAACGCAGCCCTCAACGTAGACCTCGCCCTCGCCGACGATCATCTTTCGAATGTTCGCGGAAGGTTCGATTTCGTGAATTCCGCGATGGTGCTCCAGCACGTTCCGGTCGCGCGCGGAATGCGTCTGATCGATGCTTTGGTCAGCCGCGTCGCCCCCGGTGGCGGCTTTCACCTCCACCTTTCCACGCGAACAGACAGGCGCCGTTCGCGGGCATTGTGGTGGGCCAGCGCCAACGTGCCGGGCGTCAAGGTGGCGCAGAATGTGCTCGCGGGCCGCGCCTGGAACGCGCCGGCCATGCAGATGAACAACTATTCCTTGTCGCGCGTGATCGACCTGCTGTCTGCCAAGGGCGTGGGCCAACTCCTGGTGAAAAGCGAGACACACGGCAAATTTCTGACCATCAGCCTGTTCGGGCGCGTTCCTTAAGGTTCGGCAAGCTCCCTATATCGCGCAACCGTCGCGGAACAGATCACTGGCGCTACGAGATTGAAGCCGACTGAAGGGTATCTGTGCTCGTTTTGGGACACCTGTCGGACAATTTTTCAGGCCGTGAACCTTCGCGTTTGGTAGACGTTTCATGGGGTTATGCGGGCGAGGAGCATGAGGATTTAATGACTGCGGTGTGCGAGGGGTCGGTCAGGCCTATCGTTTCGATGGTCGTGCGCGACGAGCGCTCAAATCCCATCATAGTCGGCATTCTCTTGCGGCCCGTGCAATATTTGCCAAGTCATTCTAGGAGTGAAGTATATGTCTAGGCTAGTAGCGTTTGAGCAGTTCGATATTTCTTCACTCGATCTCAATCTTTATCTTCGTACTTCCGTAAGTAGCCAGCTAACCAAGGATGCCCAAGCCAGGTTCGCGGGCGTTACTTACCAAGACCAGTTCAAGATTCAGAGTTCGAACGGTACCGAGTTGGTTATTCTCGGATCAAATCTGGCGCTGGATGCGTCCGGCCGCCTTGTGTCGGGTACGGTGAACTTCGTTGGTGTGGTCGAGACAAGCAGCCAGCGGCTCTACTGGTACACGGCAGGAGTCAACATCGGCGCGTCGGCCGTGTACGACGCCGTGGCAACGCCTTCCAATACCGATGAACTCGGCCTTTTTGCGACTGCATTCGCTGGCAGCGACACGGTCGTTGGTTCAGTTAATAACGACAAGCTTACCGGCTTCGCCGGAAACGACACGATCACCGGTGGCCTGGGCGTAGACCGGCTCGAAGGCGGGGACGGTAATGATACTTTCTTCGACTCCGCAGCCGGACTGAATGGCGACCTTATTGCCGACTTCAATGTCGGCGATCGCATCATCGTGTCGGATGCGACCTATGGCAACTTCAGAGGCAATGTCAGCGGCACCACACTGAACTTTACTGGTGGAAGTCTGACGCTCGGATCGACGTTGAACGTTCCGCTGGTCGTGAATGCTGTCCAAGGTGGCGGCGTCGCGCTTAGCATCTTCACCTCGCAGTTTACTGCGACCGGCAGCATTCTCGTCAACGATTTCGCGGTCGGTGCTGGCGGTTGGTCGAGCCAGGACAAGTACCCGCGTCACATTGCGGATGTGAACGGTGACGGCTTCCAGGATATCGTCGGTTTTGGGCAGTCGGGCGTGCTGGTGTCGTTCGGATCGGCCAGTGGCAGTTTTACGGGCGCCAGACTGGTGTTTGCCGATTTTGGGCAGGCGTCGGGCTGGTCGAGTGACAATCAGTTCCATCGCGAACTTGCCGACGTCAACGGTGACGGTCGGGCAGACATTGTCGGCTTTGGCATCGCGGGCACGCTTGTGTCCTTCGCCCGGGCTGACGGGTCATTTACCAATCCGATCCTGGGGATCGCGAACTTCAACCCCAACAACGGCTGGTCATCGCAGGACAGCTTTGCCCGCGCTACCGGTGACGTGAATGGCGACGGCAAGGCCGATATCATCGGCTTCGGCACCGCCGGCACCTATGTCGCGCTTGGCAACGGCGACGGCACCTTTGCGGCCGCGAAGCTTGGCCTGAACGACTTCGGCGTCAATCAAGGCTGGACCAGCGACAACGGGTTTCATCGCACGGTCGCCGACGTCAACGGCGATGGCTTCGACGACATTATCGGATTTGGGTACGCCGGTGCGCTGGTCGCCTTGTCGAAGGGCGACGGGACGTTTTCGGCGCCGACGCTTGCGGTCAACAACTTCGGCCAGAACCAGGGCTGGTCGAGCCAGAACAACTTTGCCCGCGCCGTCGCCGACGTAAATGGGGACGGAAAGGCCGATGTCGTGGGCTTCGGCATTGCCGGCACCTTTGTCGCCTATGGCCTCGACAATGGGGGCTTCTCGGCCGCCCGGTTCGACCTCAACGACTTTGGCGCCAATCAGGGCTGGACCAACGACAACATTTTCCATCACGACCTTGCCGACATCAATGGTGACGGCACCATCGACATTGTTGGCTTCGGAACCTCGGGCGTTCTTGCCGGCTACAATCAAGGGCACTGGTTGATCTGATAAACAGCAGGGCGACCCAGCCTATTTTTATCGAATAAGCGGGTCGCCCTTACTGCCAATTCACTATGGCTACATCTCCGCAAGCGAATTTCGACTGCGGAGATGCCATCAAAAACGCGCTCGGCTATTTCAATCGAACAGTGCTGTGGCTCGCGAGCGCAATGTCCGGACGCCTTATCGAATAATTAAGCATAACCTGCCACTCTCTGCATCTGGGCTTGGGCTTGGCGTGGAGTGGGCGTGGCATGACGAAGTTGGTGGGGCGGTCTGAGGCTGACGTTCTGAATGGCGGCAGCGGCGATGATCTGCTGAGCGGGGGCTCGGGCAACGACACCTTGATGGGCGGCGACGGGGCCGACCGGCTCGACGGCGATTTCGGCAACGATACGCTGTATGGCGGTTCCGGCAACGACGTCCTGATCGACCGTCTGGGCGGCGACGACAAGCTGTACGGGGAGGAAGGCGACGACCAGCTTCAGGTCGTCGACCTGACCGAAGACGATTTCTTTGCGACCCCCCGTTCCGTGATGCTTGATGGCGGGGCGGGGAACGACAGCATCAGCCTCGATGCAGCCCAGAATCCTTATGTGACCGCAACGCTGATCGGCGGCGAGGGCAATGACGTGATCGCGGTCGATGGCGGCGGTCGGGTCAGCATCGATGTCGGTGCCGGCAACGACGTGGTCAAGATCAACGCCGACCGCTACGAATTTCGCCCGGCCGCGACCTATACGGTGCGGCTGGGCAGCGGGTCGGATACCGTGTCCCTGCTGAGTTCGACCGATCTCGACCGGTCGAACGGCCGCGTCGACGACGACAGCGAGTTCGGCAGCTCTTTCTTTCACGCGATCAACATCGTCGATTTCGCCCCCGGGGCCGGCGGCGACCGCCTCGACCTGCTCGGCTTCCTGAAGGATCACGCGAGCAGCGTGAGCGGCTCCTGGGATCCCTCGACCAACCCGTTTGCGACCGGTAAGCTGCGGCTGGTGCAGAGCGGCGCAAATACGGTGCTGCAGCTTCTGGCCGACGAATACGATACGTCCGCTCAAGGCTTCGTCAGCGTCTTCAAGACCATCGTCACTTTTGAAAACGTCCTGAAGTCCAGTCTGACCGCTTTCAATCTGGCCGGGTACGATCCGAGCGGAGCGCCGAGCCCTGGGCAATCGTTCACGGGTACGGCAGGTGCCGATATGCTTGTCGGGCTGTCCGGAGACGACGTCCTCACCGGCGGCGACGGTGCCGACGTACTGAGCGGCGGCGCCGGCAACGACATTTTGCGCGGCGGCGCCGGTGACGACCGGCTCGACGGCGACTTTGGCGACGACCAGCTTTTTGGCGGTGCCGGTAACGATGTCCTGATCGATCGCCTCGGCGGCAATGACCGGCTCTACGGCGAAGATGGCGACGATCGCCTGCACATCATTGATTTCACCGAGGATGAATTCAACGCCGCCCCGCGCTCGCTGGTGCTCGACGGCGGCGCCGGCAATGACGGCATTCGCCTGGACGCTCGCTACAACCCCAATCTCACCGCCAGCATCGTCGGCGGCGAGGGCAACGACCTGATCGCAGTCGATGGCGGCGGCCAGGTCGGCATCGATGCCGGTGCCGGCGACGACGTCGTCAAAGTCAATGCCGATGCAAACCAATACCTGCCGCAGGCGCAGTACAGCATTCGTCTCGGCGCAGGCCGCGATACGCTGTCGCTGCTGAGTTCGACCGACATCGACTGGTCCAACGGCCTCGTCGATACCGAGAGCGAGTTTGGTGGGACGGTGTTTCAGGCGATGCTGGTCTCGGATTTCACCCCGGGGGCGGGGGGCGATCGTCTCGATCTGCTCGGCTTTCTCAAGGACCATGTAACCGGCTGGAATGGAGACTGGGATCCAGCGACCAATCCGTTTGAGACCGGTTTTCTGCGACTGGTGCAGGATGGCCCCGACACCCGCCTAGAAGTGCTCGTCGAGGAATATGACTTCGACATCCGGGAGCGTGTCGGCATCTTCAAGACCGTGATCACCTTCGAGAATGTCGCGAAGGTCGATCTCGTCGCTTTCAATCTTGCCGGGTTCGATCCCACGGGTGCTTCGGTCGCGGGTCAGGAGATTACCGGGACCAGCGGCAACGACGTTCTCGTCGGCCTGTCCGGCGATGACATCCTGAATGGCGGCAGCGGCGACGATGTGCTGAGCGGGGGCGCCGGCAACGACAGGTTGCTTGGCGGCGACGGGGCCGACCGGCTTGACGGCGATTTCGGCGACGACACGCTGTATGGCGGTTCCGGCAACGACGTGCTGCTCGATCGCCTCGGCGGCGATGACAGCCTGTACGGCGAAGACGGCGACGACCAGCTACGGGTCATCGACTTCACCCAAGACGAGATTCTGGCCATTCCGCGCTCTCTGGTGCTCGATGGCGGGGCAGGGAACGACAGCATCCGGCTCGATGCCCCCAAGAACGCTTATGTGATCGCCAGCCTGATCGGCGGCGAGGGCAATGACACGATCGCGGTCGATGGCGGCGGGCAGGTCAGCATCGATGCCGGTGCCGGCGACGACGTGGTCAAGATCAACGCCGACCGTTACGAATATCGTTCGCAGGCGACGGTCAGCGTGCGGCTTGGTAGCGGGTCGGATACCGTATCGCTGCTGAGTTCGACCGACCTCGATTGGTCGCAAGGCCGCGTCGATGACGACAGCGAGTTCGGCAGCTCATTCTTTCACGCGATCAACATCACCGATTTCGAGGCCGGCGCCGGCGGCGACCGCCTCGACCTGCTCGGCTTCCTGAAGGACCATATCACTGGCGCGAACGGGTCGTGGGACCCGTCGACCAATCCGTTTTCCACGGGCTGGCTGCGGCTTGCGCAGCGCGGTTCGGACGTGGTCCTGCAGATCCAGGTCCAAGAGTTTGATCCCCAGCTCGACGCCTCGATCAGCGTCTTCCGCACGGTGCTCGTGCTCGAGAATGTCGGCATTGACGCGCTCGTTCCCGAGAATATCAGCGGCTTCGATTTCCGTGCCACGGGACGCACGTCCTATCTTGGAACGGATGGTCCCGACACCATCAGTCCGCCGGGCGTGGTGGAGATCAGCGGGGAGGCCGGAGACGACATCCTCACCGGCGGCGCGGGCAACGACATCCTCCGCGGCGGTCTTGGCAACGACAAGCTCAACGGCGGCGCGGGACACGATCTCCTGTCGGAATTCTCGGGCAATTACGGCCCGTTCGGCAACGACCTTTACGATGGCGGACTGGGCAACGACCGGGTCAGCTATTTCCTGAACGGCGGACCCGGTGTCACGGTAGACCTGCGCATGTCGGGTCCGCAGAATACCGGCACGCAAGGCGTCGATACCCTGATCAGCATCGAGCACATCACCGCAACGCATGGCGACGACACGCTGATCGGGAATGATGTCGGAAACTGGTTCTGGACCTTCAGCGGGACCGACCGGCTGTCCGGCAACGGCGGCAACGACTATTTCACCGTCGGGCTTGGCGACAAGTTCATCGACGGCGGCAGCGGGACGGACACGGTCGATATCCTCGATCTGGCCTTTGCGCCGAGCTACACCAATGCGGGGGTGACGGTCAGCCTTCTGGCGCAGGGCTCCGCCCAGGCCACCGGTATCGGCAACTGGACCCTTACCAGCATCGAGAACCTCGGCGGCTGGTACGGCAACGATCGCCTGACGGGCGACGGCAATGCCAATGTTCTGGCGGGCGGGCAGGGGAACGACGTCCTGATCGGCGGGGGCGGTAACGACGTCCTGGTCGGCGACGGGGCGTTCGGGCTCGACGATAATCAGGCGATCACTCTGCGGGTCGATCCCGACTGGATCGGCGGCGCGGACAGGCTGGACGGCGGCGATGGCAACGACGTTCTGACCGGCAACGGCGGCAGCGACATCCTGATCGGCGGCGCCGGCAAGGACAGCTTCATCGATACGCGGGCCGGTCTCAACGGCGACACCATCACCGATTTTTCGGCAGAGGATCGGATCGTCATCAAGGATGCGACGCTTGCCGGCTTCCAATTCTCGCTGAGCGGGAGCACCCTGACCTTTGGCGGCGCGTCGCTGACGCTGAGCGGACTGGCGACCGGTGCCAAGCTCTATGCCCGCGCCGCGGCCGAGGGCGGGGTCGAACTGACGATCAATACGTCGGGCCGGCAATTCTCCGATCCCGGCAAGCTAGGAATCGATAACTTCCTGAAGGTTCACGGCTGGTCGAGCCAGGATAAGTATCCGCGTCACATCGCGGACGTGAACGGCGACGGGTTCAACGACATCGTCGGGTTCGGGCAATCGGGCATGCTGGTTTCGTACGGTTCGGCCAGCGGCAGCTTCACGGGTGCCGCGGTGATCCTGGCCGACTTCGGGCAGGCGTCGGGCTGGTCGAGCGACAATCTGTTCCATCGCGAACTTGCCGACGTCAACGGCGACGGCCGGGCCGACATCGTCGGCTTCGGTATTGCGGGAACCTTGGTATCGCTTGCCAAGGCCGATGGCACCTTTGCCGGCCCGATCCTCGGGATCGCCAATTTCAACCCCGGCAATGGCTGGTCATCGCAGGACAACTTCGCCCGCTTCACTGGCGATGTGAACGGCGACGGCAAGGCCGATATCATCGGCTTCGGCACCGCCGGGACCTATGTCGCGCTGGGCAAGGGTGACGGCACTTTTGCGGCTGCGAAGCTTGGCCTCAACGACTTCGGTGTCAATCAAGGCTGGACCAGCGACAACGGGTTTCATCGCACGGTCGCCGACGTCAACGGCGATGGCTTCGACGACATCATCGGGTTCGGCTACGCCGGTGCGCTAGTCGCCTTGTCCAAGGGCGACGGCACGTTCGCTGCGCCGACGCTTGCGGTCAATAACTTCGGCCAGAACCAAGGCTGGTCAAGCCAGGACAAATACGCCCGGGCCGTCGCCGACGTAAACGGGGACGGCAAGGCCGATGTTGTGGGCTTCGGCATTGCCGGCACCTATGTCGCCTATGGCCTCGACAACGGGGGCTTCTCGGCCGCCCGTTTCGATATGGCAGACTTTGGCGCCAATCAGGGTTGGACGAGCGATAACAGCTTTCATCGCGAGCTTGCCGACATCAACAACGACGGCACAATCGATATCGTCGGCTTTGGTTCGACCAGCGTTCTGGCAGGATCCAATCTAGGCCACTGGATGATCTGAAGCGGGGGCGGCTGACAGCCAAGGCGAATGGGTGACCCGCTATGAAGACGGTTTAGCCGCCTTTCTCGTGGAAGGGGCCGTCGAGCTGTTCTTCGACGATCTGGACCAGCCTCCCGGTCGGATAGGGCTTGGGCAGGAACCTGCCGCTATCGGGCAGTTCTTCGTCTGCCACGGAGACCGCGCCTGACGTGACGATCAGGCAGACGTCCGGGCGGAGACGATTGACCTCGTGCGCCAAGCCGAGCCCGTCCATGTCGCCCGGCATGTTCACGTCGGTGAAAACGAGGCCGATGTTCGGATGCTCGGAAAGGACTTGAAGCGCCTCGCCGGCGTCCCCTGCCTCCCAGGCCATGATCCCACGCTCGGTCAGCGCGTCGGCGGCGACCATTCTGACGAATGGCTCGTCCTCGACGACGAGGACCTCTTTGGGAACTGTAATGGTCATCGACCCCGAACCGACGGAAAGGCTGCGCGTTCCCTCAGCCGTTGGATCGTACGGTGGCGCTCTTTCGGTCCGAAGGGCGAAAAACTGCTATTTCGGGAGGATAAACGCCTCGCCGAAGGTGCACAACCTGTGGACTTGCGAGGTCCGCTCGCAGGCAACGCCATGGGATTGCGCCTCCGTGGAACTCTTTCATACCCGGTCAATGACTTAGCAATTCATCTGCGGTAAGAAATGGCGCGTTAGGACCGCGGGATTAGGTTTGACCGGGACCGGTCGCGTTGGCTGTCAATCGCCTGCCGCGCCCGGGGGTGATCGGGGAGTGTGAAGCGGTGTTCGAATTCAATGGCGCGGCATCGGAGCCCATGTATCTGCAATCCGGGTCGGCAGACACCCTTAGCATTTCTCCCACCTCGACCGTCTGGAGCGTGGATCGGATCGCCAATTATCTGGCGTTCGGTTACTGGGGCGGAAGCAAGCGCGCCTGGGATCTTTCAACCGGCGCGCGGACCATCTGGTTTGATGTCTCGGCGCTGACTCCAAGCGGACAGGCGCACGCCCGGGCCGCCTTCGATCTTTGGGCGGATGTCACCGGCATCCGCTTCGTCGACATGCCGGGAAGCGGCGGAACCTTCGGGATCAAGTTCGACGACAGTGAAGAGGGTGCCTTCACTGGGACCACCTACTCGTTCGGCCGCATTCAGTCGGCGACCATCAACATCAGCACTAGCTGGATTTCGGGAAGCAGCGGCAACCTCAATAGCTATGCCTTCCAGACGTATCTGCACGAGATCGGCCATGCGCTGGGGCTTGGGCACGCCGGCGATTATAATGAAACCGCGTCCTACAGCGTCGATGCCGATTATCTGAACGACGGTTGGCCCGTGACCATCATGTCGTACTTCGATCAACGCGAGAATTCTTATTATCGCGATTTCAGTTTCACGTTCAATTATGTCATGACGCCGCAAGTGGCGGATATCGCCGCCATGGCGCTGCTCTACGGCATGCCGACATCGACCCGGCTTGGCGACACCGTCTACGGGTTCAATTCCACCGCCGGACGCGCGGTGTTCGATGCGACGAAATACAGTTCCGGTAGCTACACCATCATCGATAGCGGCGGCGCCGATACGCTCGATTATTCGGGCTTTTCGGCAAACCAGTCGATCGACCTGCGATCCGGAAATTTTTCCAACATCGGCGGAAGCGTCGGGAATGTGTCGATTGCGATCGGCACCATCATCGAGAATGCGATCGGGGGAAGCGGCTTTGATCGCATCTCCGGCAACGATGTCGCCAACCGGCTGGACGGCGGGGCAGGTAACGACGTCATCGAGGGCGGCGCGGGCGACGACACCTTGCTTGGCGGTGCCGGGGCCGACTTCCTCAGCGGCGGGGTGGGGGCCGACACGCTGGTCGGCGGCGACGGCGCGGACATTTTCAGCGATCGGGTGGTCAATCTGAACGGGGACACGATCGCCGATTTCGCGCGGTCGGATACGATCGTCTTGACCGATGCCAATCCCACTGCCTTCCGGTTTTCGCTTGTCGGCAACCTTCTGAGCTTCACCGGCGGAAGCCTTGCTTTCGGCGCCGCCCTCAACGGTCCTTTGACCTTGAAAGCGGCTGCGAGCGGCGGCGTCGAACTGACGCTATCGACCCAGTTTGCAAGTGGAAGCGGAATCCTCGTCAACAATTTCGCGGTCGGCGCTGGCGGCTGGTCGAGCCAGAACCTTTATCCTCGCCACATCGCGGATGTGAACGGCGATGGGTTCAGCGACATCGTCGGGTTCGGCCAGAGCGGCATCCTAGTGTCCTTCGGATCGGCCAACGGCAGCTTCTCCGGGGCGGCCGTGGTTCTGGCGGACTTCGGCCAAGCGTCAGGCTGGACCAGCGACAATCAATTTCACCGCGAAATGGTCGATGTGAACGGCGACGGCCGCGCCGATATCGTCGGCTTCGGTTATGCCGGGACGCTGGTGTCCCTCGCCAGGGCCGACGGCACCTTTGCCGGTCCGATTACGGGCATCGCCAATTTCGGCATCGACCAGGGATGGGCCTCGCAGAACGGCTTTGCGCGAACCACCGGCGACGTGAACGGCGACGGCAAGGCCGACCTCATCGGCTTCGGCTATGCCGGTACGCTTGTTGCACTCGGCAACGGAGACGGCACGTTCCAGGCCGCCAAGTACGGCATCATCGACTTCGGCGTCGACCAGGGCTGGAGCAGCGACAATTCATTCCATCGCACCGTCGCGGACGTCAACGGCGACGGCAAAGACGATATCATCGGCTTCGGCTTCGCGGGCGCGCTGCTCGCCTTGTCGAAGGGCGATGGGACCTTTGAAACGGTCAAGTTCGCGGCGAGCGACTTCGGCCGGAACCAGGGCTGGACAAGCCAGGACAGCTTTACGCGCACCGTCGCAGACGTGAATGGCGATGGCTTCGCGGACGTCGTCGGGTTCGGCATCGCCGGCACTTACGTCGCTTATGGCAAGGCGAACGGGACCTTCTCGGCGTCGTCGTTGGACATCCTGAATTTCGGCGCCAACCAAGGCTGGACAAGCGACGACATATTCCACCGTGAGCTTGCCGACATCAACAATGACGGCAGGATCGACATTGTTGGATTCGGCCAAGCGGGAGTTATCGGAGGCTTCAATCAAGGCCATTGGTTGGCTTAGGAGGCTTAGGAAAGCGTCAGCGATGGCGTTCTTATGGGATCCAGGTGGGTTGAAATTCTAACCGGGCAATTCGCTGATCTTTACTGATCGAATGTTCATGGCGGATGGCGGGTCGCTGGCTGTGGTTTGTTCGACCGACGAGGGCCTGCGGGTGATGATCGGCCGGCTTCGGGCGGCTGCTGACGGCCATTCCTGCTTGCATCCGGGGCCGCTATCGTCTTGTAAGTGTCCGACTTTCGGTGTGAGGATGCGTTGCCTTGCGCCGTCGGGCCGATCAATTATCCAGCGCAACCCTTTCCACTGGAAGACGTGCGCCACCAATGAAATTCGCTCGGCTGCTGCGGCGAGAAACCATCGCAGCCGATGCCGCACAAAACCTTTCCTTTTTGAGCCAAGCAGACAGCAGATGATTGTCAGAAGGAAGCCTGACATTGCTTAACCAAGACCGGGTCGACCTGACCAACTGCGATCGCGAACCGATCCACATCCTCGGCGCGATCCAGCCCATCGGCTTTCTGCTCGCGCTGTCGGCGGACTGGATGGTGGCGCGCGCATCGGCGAATGTCGGCGATTATCTGGGGTACACGCCCGAACAGCTCATCGGCGAACCGCTGTCCGCATTCCTGTCGGCCAAAGTCGTCCACGATCTGCGCAACCGGACGGCGATGCTTCGCGGCCCCGACGCTACCGAGCGGATGTTCGGCTGCGTCCTGCGGGAAGGCGGCAAGCCGTTCGACATTTCGATCCATTTTTCCAACGGTCAGGTGGTGATCGAGTGCGAGCCCTCGTCGGGTGAGCAGAGCGATGCCAGTGGCACCGTGCGCTCGATGATCTCCAGACTCGATCAATGTGCCGACATCCAGACATTCTTCCGGGAAGGGGCGCGGCAGGTCCGGGCGCTGATCGGTTTCGACCGGGTCATGGTCTACCGGTTTGCGCCCGATGGCTCGGGCGAAGTCGTGGCCGAAGCGGTTCGCGGCGGCATCGGCAAGTTTCACGGCCTTCGCTATCCGGCAAGCGACATTCCCGTTCAGGCCCGCAAGCTGTACGAACGCAATCTTCTTCGCGTGATTGCTGACGTCAATGCTGAAGCGGTGCCCATCGTGCCGACGCTCGATGAGCATGGCACGCCGCTCGACCTGTCCCTGTCGACGCTTCGATCGGTGTCGCCGATCCATATCGAATATCTCAAGAACATGGGGGTCGATGCCTCCCTGTCGATTTCGATTCTGGTCGACGGCAAACTGTGGGGCCTGTTCGCATGCCACCATTATTCGCCGCGCTGCCCGTCGTTCGAGCGGCGTTCGATCACCGAGCTGTTCGCGCAGATGTTTTCGATGCGTCTCGAAAGCTTCGAACGGCAGGCGACCGTTCTGTACGAGCGGCGCGCCCGCGATATCTCCGATCAACTGCTGGGCGCCGTCGCATCGGACGAGACTTTGCTCAAGGATCCGGATTGGCTGGGCGACATCCTGACCAGCGCCATTCCGGCGGACGGCGTCGGCGTGTGGATCAACGGAAGCTTCGCGTTTTCGGGCATGACGCCGGAAGGCGACGATTTCCGGCGGATCGTTCGGGCGCTCAACGGAACCGCTTCGGGCAAGGTCTATGCGACCGATCATATCTCCTCGCTGGTCGAGGGGGCGGAGGAGTTTTCGTCCCTCGCGGCAGGGCTTCTCGCCATTCCGATTTCGCGTGCGCCGCGCGATTATGTCGTGCTGTTCCGCTCCGAACTCGTCCGTTCGGTCCGCTGGGCTGGCGATCCCCACAAGCCCGTCGAATTCGGTCCCAACGGCCCGCGCCTGACTCCGCGCGAAAGCTTTGCCGAGTGGAAGGAGCTCGTGCGCGGACGCTCGCAGCCCTTTTCACCATCCGAAGTACGCGTCGCCGAAACCCTCCGCGCCACGCTGATCGAGGTCGTGCTGAGGCTTGCCGACGATGCCTCGGCGGAAAGGCAGCGGGCCAGCGCCCGGCAAGAGCTGCTGATTGCCGAGCTCAATCACCGGGTTCGCAATATCCTTGGCGTGATCCGCGGGCTCATTCGCCAGTCGCAGCCTTCCGACCCGGCGGTCAAAGAATTCGTGTCGCTGGTCGATGGGCGCATTCACGCCCTTGCCAGAGCGCACAACCAGATCACGGACGATCACTGGGGCCCGGCGCCCTTGCGTGCCCTGATCGATGCCGAAGCACGCGCCTATATCGAGCCGGTCGAACGGATTATGGTGTCGGGGGAGCCGGTCATGCTCAACCCGCAGGCCTTTTCGACGATGGCGTTGGTGCTGCACGAGCTGATCACCAATTCGACCAAATATGGCAGCTTGTCCGCTGACGGGCAGGTTTCGATCGAGTGGGATCGCAACGATTCCGGCGATCTGGTCCTGACCTGGCAAGAGCGCGGCGGTCCGCCAGTGTCGCCGCCGACGCGCAAGGGGTTCGGGACCACCATCATCAGCAAGTCAGTTCCTTACGATCTCGGTGGGTCCGCCAGCGTCGATTATGCGCCGGAAGGGGTGTCGGCCTCGTTCCGCATCCCCGCCCGCCATGTGTCGGAGCAGCCGAAGACGATTGCAGGAGCGCCCATTCGCTATCCAAGGCCGTCGATCGGCCACCCGACCGAGCCGCCCGAGAAAATGTTGACGGGCATGGACGTTCTCCTGGTCGAAGACAGCCTGATCATCGCGCTGGATGCGGAAGACGTCCTGCAACGTCTGGGCGCGGAGAACATCACCACGGCCGCCACGGTCGACGTCGCGCTGGACGCCATCGACGCCCGCCGCCCGGCCATCGCCATGCTCGACATCAATCTTGGTGATCGCAACAGTTTCCCGGTGGCGGATCGATTGCTGGAGCTCGGCATCCCGTTCCTGTTCGCGACGGGCTATGGCGAGCAGGCGCAATTGCCGATGGAGCACCGCAATCAGATCATCGTTCAGAAGCCCTATACGCTCGAGAACGTCGCGCGGGCGGTGAGAGTGATGGTCGGGACGGATGCTCGGTCGGGGGCCTAATTACGGGCGCTTTTGCTGTCGCGGCGAAAATCCATCTTCGCGACCGATTTGCAAGTCGCTTCGATCTCAGGATTATCCGAGATGCCACTCTGATTCTCGAAAAAGGTCCGTTGGAATGCCAACGGCTTGACGAGAAAGTCTGGAATAGGCGATTGCGCGGTCAGAAATCATGACGACCGTCGCCGTCGTATCGCGGCTGGATGACCCCTTTTCCATCAGGATGACAAATGCACGATACTGCCTTTCAGATCGGCGCTCTTGCGATGGACATCTATGTCGACCTGGCCAAGGCGTCTGTTCTTGAGATCGGGTCGCAGGCGTTCAATGGCTCGCTTCGCAGTCGTGCGCTTCCGGGCACTCATTATGTGGGGATCGACATGGAGGAGGGCGACGGCGTCGACCTTGTTGTCCAACCCGCCCACCCATTCCCGGTCGAGGATGGGTCGTTCGATTTCGTCTTCGCGACCTCCGTTTTCGAGCATGACCCCTCCTTCTGGGTGACGTTCCTGGAAATGTGTCGCGCGACCAAGGATGGCGGTTTTATTTATATCAACGTGCCGTCAAACGGCGTCGTGCACGGATATCCCGAGGACAATTGGCGCTTTTATCCGGGCGCGGGCAAGGCGCTGGCGCGATGGGCCAATTCGCAGGGTCATCATGTTACGCTGATCGAAAGCTTCGTCGCCGAGCGTCAAAACGACATCTGGAACGATTTCGTCGCTGTTTTCCGCAAAGGGCGCATCACCAAGCTGCAGCCTGCGACCTTTCTGCATGAGCATGTGCCAAGCTTCAACGTCATCACGTGGCGCGCCGAAACCATTATGCGCCCGCGGGATGAGACAGAAGATCGCATCCTCCTCGTGCAAGCGTCCGAGAAGGTCGCGGAAGCCGAAGGGCGCGTTTCCGAACTTCGCTCGACGGTCGAGGACAAGACGCGCGAAATCGACGAGCTTGGCGCCACTATCCAGGGCTTGCGCGAGCAGGAGACTGCCTCGACGACGCGGATCGCCGATCTCGAGCAGAAGCTCGCCGAGTTCGACGCCGTCCGCGCCGCTCTGGCTTCGAGGGACAGCGAACTTCTTCAGCGGCAGGAAGAAATCCAGCAAACACGCGACGAACTCATTCGAGCAAAGAGAGCTTTCTCTGATAGCGAGACCGATGCCGAACGCTTGCGCAGTCGCCTGGCAAGGGTCGATGACGAGCTTTCTGCGACCCTCAAGCTCATGGATCAGACCGAGGCGCGGCTCAAAGGACAGAATGAGCAGCTAGAAGGCCTGCGAGAATCTTATGATCAGCTTCGGAACGAGATGCTGACGTATCAGGCCGAGGCCGCTTCCTATCGGAGTCGTTGGGACCACGAGGTGCCGGCGCTGAATGATAGGCTTCATCGGGCCGAAAGTCGCGCCGAAGTCGCCGAAGGGGCGATGGATGAGCGCTTTCGCGAGCTGGGCATCCTGACCGGCTTGTTGCGGGAACACGAAGCACGCCTTGCCGAGCTGCAGGAGTATGTGGAGTGGAACGACCAAGTCCGTACTCTGCTCGCTCATCAACCTGCCTGGTGGAGTTTGATGCCGGCGTCGTGGCGTGCCGAGAGGATTAATCGCGACCTACGCGCTGCCAATCTGTTTGATCATCGCGCTTATTACGACAAGTATCCGGACGTCGAAGCCGCCGGTCTCGATGCGCTAGAGCATTATTGTCGTCATGGGATCAACGAAGGTCGGACGCGAACCTTTTAAAGCTGGATTGTTGAGTAAATGAGCGTGGCAAGTGGCGCGGGCCGAAAGAAATTTTCTTCGTTGGCCCAGTTCGATCCTCAATATTATCTCGAAGCGTACCCTGACGTAGCGCTGTCGGGCATGGACCCGCTCGAGCACTTTCTGTGGATTGGTCAAAAGCTGGGCCGTCGTCCGGTCGGTCCTCGTGAGACTGATGATAGTTCCAGGTTCACGCTTGATGCGTTGTTCATCGACGGCACCAATGGAACTTCCTCCACGCCTTATCGCGTCCATCGCATTGCAAACGGCCTTCGCGACGAAGGCTGGAAGGTGCAGTGCGAGAACGGCGAAGACATGTTCACGTTGTTGGAACGCGATCTCCGGCCGCGATTGGTTGTCATCCACCGAGCGCCGTTCTGGTCACCGTACCCTGAATTCGTGCAGAAGATGCGCGGTCTCGGTTCGGTAATCGTCTACGACATCGACGATCTTGTTTTCGACGAGAGCGTGATTCCCTTCATCGATGGCTTCAAATATCTTAGCGAAAGCTCCAAGGTCGCCTTTCTGGCAGGCGTCAACGCCTACCGGGACTTCATCCTGGATGCCGATCTTTGCACGACGACCACCAGTTTCCTGGTCGATCGTATGCGCCAGATGGGCAAGCCGGCGTTCCGCATCCCAAACGCCATCAGTGCCGACAATATCGCGTTCTTCGAGAACGTCGGATATCGCCGCAAGGGCCGGCCAGCGCCCTTTGTCATCGGCTATTATTCCGGAACGCGAACGCACCAGGCCGATTTCCGCGTCGTTGCCCCGGCACTGATCGAGTTCATGCGTGAAATGCCGGACGTCGTCTTCCGGCTGGTGGGTGAATTCGACCTTAGCGAGTATCCCGAGCTCGAATATTGGCAGCATGTCCATAAGGTCGGTGATCTTCCGCGCGTGACGCGGGTCGGTCTGATGCCGCACGATGCCATGATCCGCGATCAATTCAGCTGCGATCTCATCATCGCGCCGCTCGAGGTCGGAAACCCGTTCTGCGAAGCGAAGAGCGAGCTCAAATTCTTCGAGGCATCCTTGGCCGGTTGTCCGGTGATTGCCTCGTCCACTCAGACCTTCACCGAAGCTTCGGAAAACGGGCGGCTTGCCGATCTTGCAACAACCACGGAAGACTGGCTCAATTCGTTCAAGAACATATACAATAATTACCCGATCATGCTTAATCGGGCCGTCCACGCCTTTCATGGGGTGCGCGTCAATTACTCGCAGCGCTTCGCCGCTGAAACTGCCATCGAAGTTTACGAGCAATTTATCGGAACCAAGAGCTCTAAGGGTTCAGAACCACAGCGCGTCGCTTCCGGTCCAGCGGATATCGGAGTGATCTTACCAGACTTCTCAGGTCCGTCTGGAGGTCATCGCAAGATTTTCACTGTTTGTCAGGCGCTCGAGGAGTTGGGCTTCAGCCTGAAGCTTTATTTCTATTCCAACCGTTCGCCGGCGCGGATCGGGGCAGACTTGGGTCGCCTCTTCGGTCATCTCGACGCGGAAATTGCTATCTTCGCCGGAGAAGTGGACGCCCACAATGACGTCATTTGCACCCAGTGGAAGACGACTTACGACTTTCGAAAGGTAGAATTTGCCGGACGGATTATCAATTTCGTCCAGGACTACGAGCCGATGTTTCATCCGGTCGGTTCTGACTATCTGCGCGCGCTGGTTTCCTACCGCCTCAATTATGAGATCATCTGCTACGGACTTTGGGTGCAGGCGAAGATCCACGACGAATTGGGTGTCGAGGCAAAGGCGTTGCCATTCACCGTGGATCACACCGTCTATGCGCCCCCGTCCTCGGAGGGGACGCGCGACGTGGATGTCCTGGTATTCGCCCGCCCGGGACAGGATCGCCGTTGCTTTGACATCATTGTCGAGGCGCTGATCGAGCTGAAATCGCGAATGCCGGGCATTTCCATCGGCCTTTTCGGCGAAAAGGAATATGACGACATCGGTATTGCGGTCGAAAACTTTGGCTCGTTCGACAATCTTTCCGATCTCGCCAAGCTATATCACCGGGCAAAAGTCGGCATTTGTTTCTCGCCGACAAATCCAAGTCAGCTTGGGTATGAAATGATCGCCTGCGGGGTCAACGTGGTCGATACCCGGATCAAATTCTCCGAACTCAACTTCGGCGGCGATGCCTTCGTGACCTATTGTGACGGAACGCCCGAAAGCCTCGCTGACGCTTGTCAGCATCTGTTGAACGATGATGCGGAAATGGAGCGTCGTCGCTCACGCGGCTATGCCTATGTCGAGCAAATGCCCGACGATAGCGAACTGGGGCAATTCTTCGTCCAGGCCGCCGGTCTGGGCACCGAGATTGCAGAGGTTGCAGCACCGCCGCGCAAGGGGGCAGCAAAGGTGCCATTCGCCAAGTCGCTTCGCAGGCTTGGCCTGTGAGGATGTCGATTAGGCGATAGTCTTGAGCGCAATTGCAAATTCGTTGGTGCCGACGAAGAACGGCTCGAACAGGCTTATCCTCAAACCGGGAAGAAAGCCGGCTTCTGCCAATTCTTCTACTTGATCGCGAAATTCGAAATCCCGCCACACATTGCAGTGCGCGTCTGCGTCGTCGGTTTTGAAATATTCGGCCGCGTGGGCGTAGGCTTGTGCCAGCGCGAGTGGCTTGGTTCCGCCATTCGCATAGCCGACCCAGTGGCGGTGAAATTCCAGGATCGCCTCGAACGACGGTTTCGTGGACCGCTCATGGTGGCACGCGAGCAGATGCTCGACCGTGGTCGAAGGCCTCGTGGCATCCGGTGTCGCGCGCTTGTCGGGCAAGGTGATGAAAATGACCTTGCCTGGCCCGTCCTTCAAAAGGCGCTGCAGGCTCTGAAGGTACGAGATTGGGTCCGCAATATGCTCGAGCACATGGCAGGCAACGACGTAGTCAAATCGATCGGCGATCTGTTCATTCGGGGGTCTGTGCCGACTGAGAAGATAGTCGACGTGGCAAACTGTTTCCGGTGGAAGGTCCCACGCGGTGATCATCTCGTCAGCAGAGCGGAAGTCGGCGTAGCGGCACTGGCCGGCTTCTCGTGGGACCGTCGGAAGATCACACGCCCCGATTTCCAACCCGACGCAATTCGGAATATCGATTGTATCTCTCAAAAGGGCGAAGCGTCTTTTCTGATAGTCAGCGCGTGAACTCATCGAACAATCCTTGGTGGACGCCAACGGCTGGTGAATCACACTATCTCATCTTCGCAATTCACTGAAAAGCGATCAAATTTTTAGGAGGTTGTGAAGGAGAGTATTTAGCGGGACTGCGAAAGGTCCAACTTAGTGTGCTTCGAGTAGCGATACTTGACTATCTCGATCCTAAGTATTCGCACCACACCTCACATTCGGCGCTACACTATGTCGTCGCCGTATGCCGTTTCCAACCTTAAGTTAAGTAAGCCGGTAATCAGCCCATCGACACCCATGATGAATGAATAATAGTTACCCGAAACATCGTCGCTGGTGACCCCTACGGGACTCGAACCCGTGTTTTCGCCGTGAGAGGGCGACGTCCTAGACCGCTAGACGAAGGGGCCGTGCTGCGGTGCGAGGCGGGCATATGGCGGGGCGGGCCCCATTCGTCAATCAGGCGGTCAGGGCCCGGTCAGGGCGGGGCTGGCGTGCAAGCCATTGTTCGCACAGGGCGGCGATCCGGGGCGCGGACTTGCCGTCGCCGAACGGAAGGGCCGGCACCGCCATCGCGCGGTAGGCGCTGTCGTCCCCGAGCAATCGGTGGACCTGGCGGACGATTTCGTCGCGATCGCTGCCGACCAGCAGGCTGTTGCCGGCGCTGATCCCTTCCGGTCGCTCGGTAGTCGAGCGAAGCACCAGCAAGGGTATCCCAAGCGCCGGGGCTTCCTCCTGAATGCCGCCGGAGTCGCTCAGCAGGATATGCGCGGAACGGATCGCGGCGACCATGGCATGGTGGTCGAGCGGCGAGAGCAATTTGATCCGCGGATGGCCGCCGAGTAGCAGCCGCGCCGAAGCCGCGACGGCGGGGTTGCTGTGAAGCACGAACTCGATGCGGAGGTAGGGCAAACGCGCAAGCTCGATCAGGGCAAGACCGATCGGCGTGAAGGCCGTTCCCCAATTTTCCCGCCGGTGGCATGTCACCAGCAGCCGAGGCAGTCCGTGACTTTCCAGCCGTGGTGGCAAGCCAGCAAGAATGTCGAACAGCGCATCGATGGCGGTGTTGCCGGTCACGTGGACGTCACCCGTCACGCCTTCCGCGGCGAGATTAGCGGCGTTTTCCTCGGTCGCGGCGAACAGCAGGTGCGACAAGCGATCGATGTCGACCCGGTTGCCTTCCTCCGGCCAGGGCATGGCGAGGTCGTGGCTGCGCAGGCCCGCTTCGACATGCGCGAGGGGGACGCCGGCGGCAGTGGCGGCAAGCGCTCCGCCCAGCGCGCTGGACGTATCGCCCTGGACAATCACCAAGTCCGGCCGGGTGGCACCCAGCAAGGTTGGAGCAAGCCCGGCGGCGACCGCTTCGGCATGCGCGCGCGGGTCGCCTCGCGCGGTGCAGTGGAGGCGGAGCAGAGGGTAAGCGGCAAAGCCGAAGGCCACGGGGTCGAGCTGAGCATGCTGACCGGTCAGGACGATCAGCGGCGTCAGGCCGAGCGCGTCCAGAGCCCGCGCAAGCGGCGCAAGCTTGATCGCTTCGGGACGCGTGCCGACGACCAGCAGAATGGAATTGAACACCGCCGCCCTCCCAAGACAAGGAGAAAGCGATTCGGCTCCGTATCGATTACGTCGATTTTAACTTGGCCGCAAGGCGGACCGGCTGGCGCGTTTAACGAAAATTGTCAGCGTAGGCTTGCAGCTTGAGTTTCACCGGCGGCGCAGGAACGACGTGATAGGCGAAGCCGTGCTTCTCGGCATAGGCGATCGCCTGTTCCTTGGTCGCGAAGGCGAGGCGCACCTGCGTGGCGGTGATCGCGTTGCCGACCCAGCCGGTCAGCGGGTCGTGCCGCTGGGCCCGGTCGTTCTCGAACTCGAGTGTCCACTTGCCGGCCTTGGCGCGGCCGCTCTGGGTGGTCTTGCGATCGGTTTCGATGATGCGGGCGGTGGGCATGGCTAGCGAGGTGGCGGAAGGCTTGTCCGAAATCAAGAGCGGGGCTTGGCCCGCAGCGTCGGGGAGGCAGCGGCGGGGTCGTCGGGCCACGGGTGGCGCGGGTAGCGGCCGCGCATTTCCTTGGCGACCTCGCGCCAGCTGCCGGCCCAAAAGGAGGGGAGGTCGCGGCTGGTCTGAATCGGCCGGCCGGCGGGCGAGGTGATGGCCAGCGTAAGGGGCACGCGGCCACCGGCGACGGTGGGATGGCTGGCAAGGCCGTACAGGGCTTGGGCGCGGACCTCGACCGTTGGGCCGCCGGGCGCTGCATAGTCGATCGGGTGGGACGAGCCGGCGGGCGAGCGGAAGTGGCTGGGCGCCAGCTTGTCGAGCCGTTGCTGGCCGTCCCAGCCGAGCAGGTTCTGAAGCGCTTGGACGAGCGCGCTGGCGGCGATGTCGGATAGCCGGCGACGGCCTTGCGTCAACGGAGTGAGCCATTCCTCGAGACGTGCCGAGAGGGCTTCGTCGGAAAGATCGGCCACGGCCGGATCGGCGGCGAAGGCGGCGCGGGCCCGGAGAGCGTCGGCCTCTTCGTTCCAGGGCAGGAGGTGAAGGCCGTGTTCGGCGACGCCTTCGACCAGCGCGGCGGCGATGGCTGCGGGATCGGGGTGCGGATCGGGGCCAGAGGCGAGCCGTATGGCGCCGAGGCGGCGGCTGCGGGTCGGAGTGACGCTGCCGGTGGCGGGGTCGAACGCGCCGTCGTGGCGGGTCTCGATGCGATCGCCGAACAGGGCGAGGACGTCGGCCTCGTAGATCGCGGCGGCGGAGAGGATGCGGGCGCCGGAGGCGGCACCGGCGACCTCGGCTACGGCCAGCCACTGGGCGGAGGCGAGCGAGGAAGCGGGGTCGAGCCGGAAACCGCGGCCGCCGACCGATTGCCAATGCTCACCCGACGCGTCGCGGCGGCGGGACAGGCGGTCGGGGAAGGCGAGCGCGATGGCTTCGGCCAGGCGGTCGGCGCGGCCAGACGGCGCTCCGGTCAGCTTGAGCCAGCGGCTGGCCAGCCCGCGGCCGCCCTCAGCGCGCTTGCCGCGATCGCTGCGCCAGCGGCGGTGGCGGAGTTCGAGGTCGGGATCGTTGCCGCCGAGACCGCGCTCGGTGAGCAGCACGGCGGCATCGGCGGCGGACTGCCCGAAGCTGCGGGTGGCGCTTTCGATCAACATGTGCGCGAGGCGGGGCTCGAGGGGCAAGCGGGCGATGGCGCGGCCGTGGTCGGTAAGGCGATCCCCGTCGAGCGCGCCGAGGGCTTCGAGACGGCGGCGGGCTTCGGCAAGGGCGGCGGCGGGGGGTGGATCGAGGAAGGGGAGGCGGGAAGGGTCCGCTTCGCCCCAGCCAAGGCACGTGAGGAGCAGGCTCGACAAGTCGGCTTCGAGGATTTCGGGCGGGTCGTGGGCGGGCAGGGCGTTGAAGGCGGCTTCTTCCCACAGACGGTAGGCGGTGCCGGGCCGCTGGCGGGCGGCGCGGCCGGCGCGCTGGGTGACGGCGGCGCGGCTGGCGCGTTCGGTGACGAGGCGGGTGAGGCCGGCGCCGCGATCATAGCGCGGACGGCGGGCGAGGCCGCTGTCGACCACCGCGGCGACATGGTCGAGGGTAACGCTGGTCTCGGCGATGGCGGTCGAGAGCACGAGCTTGCGGGTACCGGGCGCGGGGGCGGCAAGGGCGGCGCGCTGGGCGGCGGGGTCGACCTGGCCGTGGAGGCGATGGAGCACCACGTCGGCGGGCAAGCTCCCGAGCGCATCGGCGGTGCGCTTGATCTCGGCGACGCCGGGCAGGAAAGCGAGAACCGAGGCGTCGCTGTCGGCCAGCGCGCGGCGGCAGGCGGCGGCGACTTGCGGCTCGATGCGGGCGGCGGCATCGCGGCCGAGGTGCACCAGGCTCAGCGGGTGCGAGCGGCCTTCGGAGCGGATCAGCGGCGGGTCCCCGAGCAGCGCACTGAAACGCTCACCGTCGAGGGTCGCGCTCATCGCGAGGAGGCGGAGGTCGGGGCGCAGCGCTTCGGCCGCGTCGAGGGTGAGCGCGAGCGCGAGGTCGCTGTCGAGGCTGCGTTCGTGGACTTCGTCGAACAGGACCGCGGAGACGCCGGACAGTTCGGGATCGTTCTGGAGCCGCGACAGATAGACGCCGTGGGTCATGGCGATCAGGCGGGTGCCCTTGCCGGCGCGGCTGTCGAGGCGGGTCTGGTAGCCGACCGTGCTGCCGGGCTGCTCACCCAGCGAACGGGCGATGAACTCAGCCGCGGCGCGGGCGGCGAGGCGGCGGGGGACGAGCAGCAGGATCTGGCCGTCACACCACGGTCGGCCCAGCAGGGCGGGCGGGACGGCGGTGGTCTTGCCGGCACCCGGCGGCGCGACCAGCAAGGCGCGCGGTCCGGCGTCCAGGGCTGCCAGAAGGTCGGGCAGGACATGGTGAATGGGAAGCGCGCTCACCGCCGGTTCCATGCGAGGCGGTGTGACCCAGTTCAAGAGGGCGAGCGGGTCACCAAGGTCACAAAGGTCACCGGTGGCGGGGTGTTGTCGTCGATCTGTGACCTTTCATCGGTCGAGAAAAAAGCATCTGGGTGGTTTCAAAGAGCGAGGGGCATGAACCCCGGTGGTTATTCAACCAGTCCGTTTCCTACATTGCAAGGACCGGACCGGACGAGGGGTGCGACCTTGCCGGGCGGGCTGCGTTGAGAGGGCAGATCCGCATGGGAGACCGCAGTTGAAGACCGTTACGCTTTCCACCGGCGACAAAGTGCCGATGCTGGGTCAGGGCAGCTGGATGATGGGCGAACGACCCGAGCGCCGTGCGGATGAGATCGCGGCGCTGCGAGCCGGGGTCGACCTCGGCATGACGCTGATCGACACGGCTGAAATGTATGGCGACGGCGCGGCCGAGAGCCTGATCGGCGAGGCGCTGGGCGACCGGCGCAACGAACTGTTCCTCGTCAGCAAGGTGTATCCCCATAATGCTGGCCGCAGGCTCGAAGCTTCGTGCGAAGCGAGCCTCGGGCGGCTCAAGACCGACCGGCTCGACCTCTATCTGCTGCATTGGCGCGGAAACGTCCCGCTGGACGAGACGGTCGAGGGGATGGAAGCGCTGCGGCGGGCGGGCAAGATCCGATATTGGGGCGTCAGCAATCTCGATACCGACGACATGGAGGAACTGGTGGCGGCAGGCGGGTCGGCCTGCGTTACCGATCAGATCCTCTACAATCTGACGCGGCGCGGGCCGGAACAGGCGCTGATGCCGTGGCTGGCCGAGCATGACATGGCGGTGATGGCGTACAGTCCGGTCGAGCAGGGTCGGCTGCTCGACCATCCGGCGCTGGCGCGGATCGCCAGGGATATCGGCGCCAGCGAGGCGCAGGTCGCGCTGGCATGGGCGATGCGCGACGGGCGGACGATCGCCATTCCCAAGGCCGGGAGCGTGGGCCATGTCCGGGACAATCGAAAGGCGGCGGACTTGGTGCTCGACGCGGATCAGATCGCGGCGCTGGATGCGGCGTTTCCGCGACCTGATCGGGCGACCCCGTTGGAGATGCTATGATCAGCGCCCCGCGCTGTGAGTTAGTCTAGTGACCGAGGGGGGAAGCGCTGCCGTAGCGACGCTTCCCCCGGCGACGGGTCAGTCGTCGTTGTCGACTTCTTCCTGGTCGAGGCTGGCCATGTCGATGACGTAGCGGAAGCGCACGTCGCCCTTTTCGACCTTTTTCATTGCCTTGTTGACGTCCTGGATCGGGATGACCTCGATCTCGGGCGCAATGCCGTGCTGGGCGCAGAAGTCGATTACTTCCTGCGTTTCGGCGATCGAACCGATCAGCGAGCCCGCGACCGAGCGGCGGTGGAAGGCGACCTGGCTGTTGTCGACCCCGGCCATCGGTTCCAGCGCGCCGACGATCACCAGCGTCTTGTCACGCTTCAAGAGCGCGATGAACGGGTTGATGTCGTGCTTTTCGGGCACGGTCGAGATGATGAAGTCAAAGGTGCCGGGCATCGCACCCAGTTCCTCGGCCTTCTTGGCGATCTCCTTTTCGAGATTGACGTGGGTCGCGCCGAGCTTTTCGGCGTCCGCCTTCTTGTCCTCGCTGGTGGTGAAGACGGTGACCTCGGCGCCGAGCGCCTTGGCAAGCTTGACCGCCATGTGGCCGAGACCGCCGAGACCGATCACGCCGACCTTGTCGCCCGCCTTCACGCCCCAATGCTTCATCGGCGAAAAGGTGGTGACGCCCGCGCACAGGATCGGGGCGGCTTCTTCGGGCTTGAGGCCGTCGGGGATGCCGATCACGAAATCTTCGCGGCAGACGATGTTCGACGAATAGCCGCCGTAGGTGTTGTCGCGGCCATACATGTTCTCGCCCGTCGCGGCCATTTTGGCGGGGATGAACGGGCCGTTGTAGGTGGCGAGGAAGCCGTTGGGGCCTTCGCAGTATTGCTCGTCGCCTTCCTTGCAGGGCGAGCAGGACTGGCAGCTGTCGACCATGCAGCCGACGCCGACGATGTCGCCGACCTTATACTTGCCGTTCGCCGCCGCCTTGCTGATGCGGCCGACGACTTCATGGCCTGGGACGCACGGATAGACGGTGTTCGACCATTCGTTCTTCACCTGGTGGATGTCGGAATGGCAGACGCCGCAATAAAGGACGTCGATCAGGACTTCATTGTCCTTTGGATCCTCGCGCTCGAAGCGGAAGGGCTTCATGCGGCTGAAGCTGTGTTTGGCGGCGTAACCGATCGTATCGACCATGGGTGAGCTCTTCTTTGTCCAGAATTCGGGATGGAGAAAGAAGCCGCCGGGGGCCGCAAAGGTTCCTGTCTTAGTAGGCCCGGGCCACCGCAAATTCGACCGCCTGGGTCAGCGCCGCCTTGGCCTTGCCGGCCGGGAAGGGGGCAAGATTGTCGAGCGCGCGGCGGGCGTAGGTGCGGGCGCGTTCGAGCGTGTCGGCGATGGCGTTGGTGCGGTGGAAAAGGGCAATGGCGTGGGCGAGGTCGTCGTCGCCCGTCCGTTCGCCGCCGACCGCTTCGCGCCAGAAGCGGCGGTCGTCGTCGGAGCCGCGGGCGTAGGCGAGGATGATCGGCAGGGTCATCTTGCCTTCGCGGAAGTCGTCGCCGAGATCCTTGCCGCTGGTCCCCGCTTCGCTGGTGTAGTCGATCGCGTCGTCGACCAGCTGGAAAGCGATGCCGAGGTTGCGGCCGAAGCTGTTCAAGGCCTCCTCGGCTTCTTCGCCGGCTTCGGCGACCACCGGCGCGATGTGGCAGGCGGCGGCAAACAGGGCGGCGGTCTTGGCCTCGATGATCGACAGGTAGGTGTCTTCGGAGGTGCCGATCTGGCGCTGCGCGGTCAGTTGCGCGACCTCGCCCTCGGCAATCACGGCGGACGCGCGGCTTAGGATCTTCAGGACCTTGAGGCTGCCGTCCTCGACCATCAGTTCGAACGCGCGGGAGAACAGGAAATCGCCGACCAGCACGCTGGCGGGATTGCCCCAGATGACATTGGCGGTGCGCTTGCCGCGGCGGGTTTCGCTGACGTCCACCACGTCGTCGTGGAGCAGGGTCGCGGTGTGGATGAATTCGACCGCTGCGGCGAGGCTGTGATGGCGGCTGCCGGGATATTGGCACAAGGCGGCGCTGGCGCAGGTCAGCATCGGCCGCATCCGCTTGCCGCCGCCGGCGATGAGATAACCGGCAAGCTCCGGAATGAGCGGCACCTGGCTCTGCATTCGAGCAAGAATGACCTGATTTACGGCATTCATGTCGGAAGCGGTCAGGGCGACCAGCGGATCGAGGCTGGGCGCCGGGTTGAGCGGGTGGACGGAAGCGGTCATCGTGCACGGCGGGTAAGAGCCCAAGCGCGCGAGGGCAAGCATGACGGACGGATGGGCATCGGGAACCAAGCACTACGCCAAGGCTTCTAGGCCGATGAGGGTGACGGGGGCGGAACGAACTTGAGGGCCGGTCGATCGACCTGGCTGATCGTGGCGGCGGCGATGGTGCCGCTGTTGCTGTTCGTGATCTTCCAGGTCGGGTTCGCCGCGCAGGAGCAACGCCAGGAGCTCGAAGCGCGGGCGCTGAATGTCGCCGACAAATTGATCCTCGCCGCCGATGCCGAGACGGTGCGTTACGCGACGCTGCTCGATACGCTGGCGACGTCGCGCGGGGTGCGTGAGCGCGATTGGGGGCGGCTGGGAGACCGGTTCGCCGAATTGAAGGCGCTCAATCCCGATCTTCGCGGGCTGACGGTCGAGGACGCGGATGGCCGGCTGATCAGCCGCGTCGGCTTGCCCGTCGAACGGGCGACCGAAGTCGCCGAGGGTTCGCGGTCGAGCCGGCCGTTGTTCGCGGGTTATGTCCGCACCGGCGGTTGCCGCTGCCTCCTGTTCGAGCGGGCGGCCCGGACCGACGACGGCCAGCCCCTTCAGATCACCCTGCTGACCGACAGCGACCAGTTTCGTCGCCTTCTGCCGGTGACGGACGATTATGAGGTCTCGGCCCTTGTCGGTCCCAGCGCGCATTTCATCGCGCGCAGCCGCGGACAGGAGGAACGGTTCGGCTCGCTGGCTTCGCTCAACCTGCAGAAGGCGGTGGCGTCGGGCGCCGATTCCGGTTTCTATCGCGGGCGGACGCTGGAGGGGTTCGAAAGCTATACCGCGTTCGCCCGCTCGGACCGCACCGGCTGGACCGGGCATGTGGCGCTGGGCCGCAATTATATCGACAATCCGGCGCGCAAGTTCCTGGCGTCGCTGGTCGCCGCGGCGCTGTTGTCGCTGCTGCTGGCGGGATTGCTGATCGCCTTTGCGCTGCGCCAGATGAAGGAAGCGCGGCTGCTCGCCGAGCGGATGCAGCAGGCGCAGAAGATGGAGGCGCTGGGCCAACTGACGGGCGGGCTGGCGCATGATTTCAACAATCTGCTGACCCCGGTGATCGGGGTGCTCGACCAACTGAGCCGGCGCGACGGGCTGGACGAGCGCGGCCGCAAGCTGGCGACCGGCGCCCTGTCTTCGGCGCAGCGGGCGGCGAAGCTGACGCAGCAGTTGCTGGCGTTCTCGCGCCGCCAGCGGTTGACGGTGGAGCCGGTCGACGTGGCGAGCCTTGTCGGCAACGTCGCGCAACTGGTCGAACGGACGATCAGCAGCCGGCATTGCTTCACGGTCGAGGTCGAGGCGGATACCGGCTGCGTGCGGAGCGACCTGACGCAGCTCGAGCTCGCGTTGCTAAACCTTGCGATCAACGCGCGCGATGCTTCGCCCGACGGAGGCGAGATCAAGCTCCGGGTGACGCGGGAGGCGGGCAGCCTCGGCAGTGCGGGTTTCGTGCGGTTCGCAATGATCGACCGCGGCACGGGCATGGACGATGCGACCCGGCGGCGGGCGCTGGAGCCGTTCTTCACGACCAAGCCGACCGGCCGCGGAACGGGGCTCGGGCTGGCGCAGGTGTTCGGGGTGGTCGAGCAATCGGGCGGCTCGGTCGAGATCGAGAGCGCGCCGGGGGAAGGGACGACCGTACTGCTGCGTCTGCCGGCTTGTGCCGAGGGTCAGGCGATGGCGTCGCGGTCGTCGCAAGCGGAAGGTGCCACGGCGACCGATCATGCGCTGCGCCTGCTGGTCGTCGACGACGATCCCGAAGTGCGCGCCACCTTGGCGCAGATGCTGAGCGAAGCGGGGCATTCGGTCGATTCGGTGGCGAGCGGCCACAGCGCGCTGGCGGCGATCGGGACCGAGCAGTTCGATTTGGTGGTGTCCGATTATCTGATGCCCGAGATGAGCGGCGCCGAGCTGATCAGCGAAGCGCGGCAGGTGCGGCCGGACCTGCCGTTCCTGATCGTCAGCGGGTTTGCCGACAGCGACGAGCTTGCCCGCAATTGCCCGGACACGGCGCGGATCGGAAAGCCGTTCGTGGCGAGCGAGCTGCTTGCCGCCGTCGAGGATGCGGCGGCGGTTTGATCAGCCCATCGGCAGGCTGAGGCGGGCGAGGAGGCCGCCGAGGTCCTCGCTTTCTTCCAGCCTGACGGTGCCGCCGTAGATTTCCGCCACATCGCGGACGATGGCGAGGCCGAGGCCGGTGCCGGGCTTGCCGGTGGTGTCGAGCCGCTTGCCGCGGGTGAAGAGTTCGGTACGTTGTTCGGCGGGGATGCCGGGGCCGTCGTCCTCGATCAGGATGTCGACGAAGGGCGCCGATTTCTCCACCGTGACGAACACTCGGCCCGAGCCATATTTGGCGGCGTTCTCGACCAGGTTGCCGAGCATTTCATCGAGGTCCTGGCGTTCGACCCGGACCTCCGACTTCTTGTCGCCGGCAATGTCGATCGTGGTGCCTTCGTGCATGGTGGTCACCGCGCGCTGCACCGCCGTCAGGCTTTCCCACACCGGTGCGCGGGCTTGGGCCGAGGCGCGGCGGCCGATCGCGCGGGCGCGGGCGAGGTGGTGGTCGACTTGGCGGCGCATGGTGGTCGCTTCGCGGCACACGGTGTCGTGAAGCTCGGGATCACGGGCGGTGGCGGCGTTGGTGATGACGGTGAGCGGGGTTTTGAGCGCGTGGGCGAGGTTGCCGGCGTGGCGGCGGGCTTCCTCGGCTTGCTCCTCGTTATGCGCGAGGAGCTGGTTGATTTCCTGCGTCAGCGGCTGGATTTCGTCGGGGAAGTCGTCGGAAATGCGGGTCTTGGCGCCGGAGCGGATGGCGACCACTTCGTGCCGGACCCGGCGCAGCGGCCAGAGGCCGTAAAAGGTCTGCAGCGCGGCGAGCATGACGAGGCCGAGCCCGAGAACCGCGAAACTCCAGGTCAAAGTGGTGCGCAGCTCTTTCAGCTGCATGTCGAGATTTTCGCGGCTTTGCGCGACCTGGTAGCGCCATTTGACCGGGCTGCCGGGGATGATGACGTCGCGTTCGACGATGCGCAGCGGCTCGCCGCTGAACTGGTAGCTGTCGTATTTGTGGGTTTCGGTTCCGCGCACCGCGGCGGGGTCGACGGTCAGGCGGCGGTCCCACAGCGAGCGGGAAGGGTAATCTTCCACTTGCGGGGTTTTGCCGTCGGCGCCGGGCAGCGGCGTGATCTGGAAATAGCTGCCCGAATAGCTTTCGATGAAGCGCTGGTCGGCGGGCGGGCGCGAGAAGCGGATTTCGCCCACCGTGCCGATTTCCGACGAACCGATCATCGAGCGCAGCACCAGCTCGAGATTTTCGTCGAAATTGCGGACCAGGCTGTTGGTCAGCAGCCGGTCGAGCGCGAAGCCGCCGACGGCGAGGAGGATCGAGATCCATACCGCGGCGATGACGATCATGCGGCGGGTGAGAGACCCCGTGCCGCGGCGGCGGGGGGCCGGGGCACCTATGGTCGCGGCGGCGATGGGTTCCTGCTTCGTCATTGCGAGCGTAGCGAAGCAATCCAGCTGGCGGTGCCATGGATTGCTTCGCCTTTGGCTCGCAATGACGAATTGTACGTCATGCAGGCTCTTCGAGGCTGTAGCCGAGGCCGCGGATGGTGGTGATGACGTCGGGGCCGAGCTTCTTGCGGATGCGGGTCACGAACACTTCGATGGTGTTCGAGTCGCGGTCGAAGTCCTGGTCGTAGATATGCTCGATTAGTTCAGTCCGGCTGACCACCTTGCCCTTGTGGTGCATGAGGTAGCTAAGCAGCTTGTATTCCTGCGCGGTGAGCTTCACCGGCTCGCCGTCCTTGGTGACCTTGCCCGAGCGGGTGTCGAGGCGGATGTCGCCGGCGATGAGCTCGCTCGAGGCATTGCCCGACGCGCGGCGGATGAGGGCGCGGAGGCGCGCGATCAGTTCTTCGGTCTGGAACGGCTTGGCGAGATAATCGTCGGCGCCGGCGTCGAGGCCGGCGACCTTGTCCGACCAGCTGTCGCGCGCGGTCAGCACCAGCACGGGCATCCGGCGCCCTTCCTTGCGCCAGCGGTCGAGCACGGTGAGGCCGTCGACTTCGGGCAGGCCGAGGTCGAGCACCACGGCGTCATAGCTTTCGGTCTGGCCGAGATAATGTCCATCCTCGCCATCGGTGGCGAGATCGACCGCATAGCCCGCGCCTTCCAGCGTCGAACGGAGCTGGCGGCCAAGCGAGGGTTCGTCTTCGACGATCAGGACGCGCATTGATGTTTTCTCCCTTTGGGGAACCTTAACACGCGCGAAGATGAACGGTTGCTTTGGCGAAATGAAGAGGCGCGGTCCGGAACGACGCCGATCAGTCTCCGCTGCGGCCCACGATCCGGCCGGTCGCGGCATCGACGTCGATCCAGATCACCCGTCCGCCACGCATGAATTTGAGGCGATAGGTGCGCCCGTTGAATTCAGGCCCGAGATAATCGGCATTCCCCATGCCCGGCAGCACGCGCCGCTCGATCATCGGCAGCGGCATGGAGCGACCTTCGCGGGTCGCCTGGAAAGCGCGATCCTGGTCGCGCGGCCGTTCGGCCGCCGCGGGGGCGGCGGTAACGGCGGCAGCGACGGCCGCTAGCAGCAGGGTGAAACTGGTACGCATGACAAGGACGCTTCTATCACAAGGTGTTGAATAGCTTGTGAACCGTCCGGTCAGCTGTGGTTCGTGAAGAGCGGGTGGTGGCATCGCGGCCACAGCCATAGCCGAGGTGATGACGCCGCGCGATGCACCCCGTAAAGGCCGCGCATGGCTGCTCCCATTCTGTCGTTCGAAGATCTCGGCTTGGTACAAGGCGAAGGCTGGCTGTTCCGTCATCTCGACGTGCAGGTGGGGCCGCGCGACCGGCTGGCGCTGATCGGACGCAACGGGGCGGGCAAGACGACGCTGCTGAAGTGCCTGGCCGGGGTGATCGACACCGACGAGGGCAAACGATCGGTGGTGCCGGGCAAGAAGATCGTGCTGCTCGAGCAGGATCCGCCCATGGGCGGGAACGCGACGCTGGAGGATTGGGTGCTGAGCGGCGAGGGCGCGCCGCAAGCGCATGAAGCGGCGGCGATCGCCGACCAATTGGGGATCGATCTTGCCCGACCGACCGCGACGGCAAGCGGCGGCGAGCGGCGACGCGCGGCGATCGTGCGGGCGCTGGCACAGGAGCCTGACCTGCTGTTCCTCGACGAGCCGACCAACCACCTCGACCTGGCCGCGATCGACTGGCTGGAAGGGTGGCTCAACCGTTTCAACGGCGCCTTCATCGTCATCAGCCACGACCGGACCTTCCTGACCCGGCTGACCAAGAGCTGCCTGTGGCTGGATCGCGGGCAGGTGCGGCGGGCGGAGGTCGGGTTCGGCGGGTTCGAGGCGTGGACCGAGCGGGTCTATGCCGAGGAGGAACGGGCCGCTCAGAAGCTCGACGCCAAGCTGGCGATCGAATTGCACTGGCTTCAGCGCGGGGTGACCGCGCGGCGCAAGCGCAATCAGGGGCGGCTGGCGAAGCTCGGCGAAATGCGCGAGGCGCGGGCGGCGATGATCGGCGGGCCGGGGGTGTCAAAGCTCGGGCTGCAGCGCGACGACAGCAAGACCAAGACGGTGATCGACGCCGAGCATGTCACCAAGCGCTTCGGCGAGCGGGCGGTGATCAAGGACTTCACCCTGCGCATCCAGCGCGGCGACCGGATCGGGATCGTCGGCGCCAACGGGGCGGGCAAGACGACGCTGTTGAAGCTGCTGACCGGCGAACTGGCGGCGGACGAAGGCAAGGTCACGCAGGCCAAGACGCTTAACGGGATCGTGATCGATCAGCAGCGCAAGCTGATGAGCCCGGAGAAGAAGGTCCGCGACGTGCTGGCCGACGGCGGCGACTGGCTCGAGGTGCGGGGGGTTAAGAAGCACATCAAGGGCTACCTCAAGGACTTTCTGTTTTCGCCCGAAATGACCGAAGCGCCGGTGGCGTCGCTGTCGGGCGGCGAGCGGTCGCGGCTGCTGCTGGCGCGGGAATTCGCGCGGGCGTCGAACCTCCTGGTGCTGGACGAGCCGACCAACGATCTCGATCTCGAGACGCTCGACCTGCTGCAGGAAGTGATTTCGGATTATGACGGCACGGTGCTGATCGTCAGCCACGACCGCGATTTTCTCGACCGCACGGTGACGGTGACGCTGGGCCTCGACGGGTCGGGCAAGGTCGATGTGGTAGCCGGGGGCTATGAGGATTGGGCCAAACGCCGGACGCCGGTGAAGGGCGCGGCAGCGCCGAAGAAGAAGGTCGAGGAGGCGCCCAGGCCGGCCGGTCCGGCGAAGAAGCTGAGCTTCAAGGACCAGCGCGACCTCGATCGCCTGCCGGGTGAGATCGAGAAGCTGGAAGCGGGCATCGCGGCGGACGAAGCGGCGCTGGCCGATCCCGATCTTTACGTGCGCGACCCGAAGCGCTTTGCTGCGCTGATGGCGAGCATCGAGAAGAAGCGCGGCGAGAAGGAAGCGGCGGAGCTGCGTTGGCTCGAGGTCGCGGAGATGGCCGAGGGGCTGGCTTGAGCGCCAGCCGGTTCGGCCCGCTCGCCGCGGGGCTGATCGGGCTGTTGTTATGGGCAGCCGTGTTCTGGTCGGGGCCGCTGGTCAACGACGTCGCGTGGCAATTGTGGATCGGCCGGGAGATGAACCGCGGGGCGGCGCTTTACGGCGACATCCTCGAGGTTAATCCGCCCTTGTGGTTCTGGATCGGCGCGGGGATCGAGCGGATCGGCAGCGTGACGGGGCTTGCCGGGGAGCGGTGGCTGGCGCTGGCGTTCCTTGGCGTCGCGGTGGGCTCACTGCTGCTGACGCTCCAGGTGATCGAAGGGCGGCGCGGGCAATGGGCGGCGGCGCTGGCGCTGGTCGCGACGCTGTTCCTGACCAGCCCCTACGCGCATCTCCAGCGCGAGCAATTCCTGCTGATGGCGGTGCTGCCTTATGTCGCGCTGGCGGCGCGGCGCGCCGAGGGGAAGCCGGTGCCGCGTGGGTTGGCCTTTGCGGTGGGGCTGCTGGCGGCACCGGGGCTGGCACTCAAGCATCACTTCCTGATCTTTCCCGCGCTGATCGAGGGCTGGCTGATCTGGCGGCGCAGGCGGATCGACGTGCGGACGGAGCATGTCGCGCTTATCGGCGCGGCGGTCCTGTATGCGGCGGCGGTGCTAATGGTCGCGTCGAGCTATCTGGAGACCATGCTGCCGCTGCTGCGGGCGGGCTATCATGGTTACAATCCGTCGCTGTGGACCCTGCTGTTCCAGCCGGGGATCGTGGTCGCCATGTTTGCGCTGGCGGCGGCGCTGCTCGGGCGGGAGCGGCTGGGCGCGCTGGGCCACGCGGCGGCGGTGGGCACGGCGGCTTTCACGCTGGTGTTCATCGTTCAGGGCAAGAATTTTCATTACCAGGCGATCCCGGCGCTGGGTCTCGCGCTGTTGACCTTGCTGATCCTGCTGCTGGCCAAGAAGAGCGGCAGCGGGCGGCTGGTGGCGGGGGTGGGTGTGCTCGCGGCGCTGATTGTGCCGTGGAAGGCCGGGCAGGCGCGCTACGACCAGTTCTTTTTGGAAGCGGTGCGCGAGGTGCGGGCAGGCGAAGGGGTCGTCATGATCTCGCCCAGCCAGGCGCTGTCGTGGCCCGCCGTCTATGAGCGCGGGCTGCGCTGGGACGCGCGGACGATGGGCTTGTGGATGGTGTTGTCGCCGTGGGCGGCGGAGAAAGCTGGCGACCGCGATCCGCGTATGGCTGCGTTGGGGCAGGCGGTGCAGCGCGAGGTGGCGGCCGAAATCGCCTGCAAACGCCCGGCGATGGTGGTGGTGGATCGCTTCTACGACGAGGATGCCCCGGGCGGCGATGTGTTCGCCTGGTTCATGGCCGATCCGCGCTTCCGGGCGGCAATGGCGGGCTATCGCGAGATCGCACCGGTGGCGGTGCTCCGGCGCTTCGTGCCGGTGCAGGCAAATAGGGCCGCCTGCGTGCCGGGCGATCTTGTCGCCCTGACCCGCACGCGACCCTGAGTTTCAGCTAGTTACGAGCCGAGATACTTGACGAGCTCCTGCTCGCTGACCCCGCCACTCTTATTGGTATCGGCCGAGCGGAAGGCGCCATTCAGATACGCGCTGGTCGGCGCCTTACCGCCATTGGCAGACTGAAGGGTCGTGATCCACTTGGTGAATTCCGCCTTGCTCAGTTGCTTGTTGCTGTCGACGTCGTAGCTCGCCCATTCGGCGGCGACGATGCCGGCCACGTCGGTCGGCGCCGCGGTTGCCGAGCCGCCGGGGACGGCCGGCGTGGCAGGCGTCGCTGCAGTGCCGGTGGCCGGGTCGGCAGGGGTTGCCGGGGTCGCCGGCGTGGTGCCGCTCGGCGTCGTCACCGGCGTACCGGGGGCAAGCGGATCGGTTGCCGGCTGGGTCGTCTGCGCGACGGCGGCAGTACTGCTGGCGAGCAGCAGACCGAACAGAGCGTGCTTGATCATCTCAATCTCCCTAAATTGTGTGATCTAATTTAGGGATGTTCGCACCGAAGATAACGACCTGAAATGGCTCTAAACTGCCGAGCATAACGAGTCATCGTTAAGCTAATTCAGAATCGGAGTTTAACGTTATCGATCAACTGCCCAACTGATATTGTTTCAGCAAATCATATAGCGTGGGACGGCTTACTCCAAGCAACTTGGCCGCGCCCGAGATATTGTGTTCGGTCCTCACTAGCGCCTGATGGATGGCGCGGCGGTCGGCCTTTTCACGTGCAGCCCGCAAGTTGATCGCGGCGAAGGCTTCTTCCGACAGGCCCGGCAGGTCGAGATCGAGTGCGCCGACGAGCTTGCCTTCGGCCATGATCACCGCGCGCTTGATGCGGTTTTCGAGTTCGCGGACGTTGCCGGGCCAGCCATAGCTGTCGATCGCATCCACCGCGTCGGGCGCGAGGCCGGTGACCGGCACGCCGAGTTCGCGGGCAAAGCGGCGGGTGAAGTGGCGGGCGAGGAGCACCGCGTCGCCGGCCCGGTCGGCGAGCGCGGGAATGGCGATCACCATTTCGGCGAGGCGATAATAGAGGTCCTCGCGGAAACGGCCCTCGGCCTGCATCAGCCCAAGATCCTGATGCGTCGCGCAGACGATGCGAAGGTCGACCGGGATGGTCTGGCGGCCGCCGATGCGCTCGATCACGCGCTCCTGAAGAAAGCGCAGCAGTTTGACCTGAAGCGGCAGCGGTACATCGCCGATTTCGTCGAGGAACAGGGTACCGCCCGACGCCATTTCGATCTTGCCGGGCGTGGTCTTGACCGCGCCGGTGAACGCCCCGCGTTCGAACCCGAACAGTTCGGCTTCGAGCAGGTTTTCGGGAATAGCCGCGCAGTTGATGGCGACGAAGGGGCCGGACGCGCGGCGGCTCTTTTCGTGCACCGCGCGGGCGAGCAATTCCTTGCCGGTGCCGCTGGCGCCCAGGAGCATGACCGAGACGTCGGCCGGGGCGACGCGCTCGATCGTGCGGGCGACGCGCATCATTTCGGGCGAGGCAGTGATGATGCTGCCGAGCACCGTGCCACCCTCGGACGCCTGCGCTTCGAGGCGACGGTTCTCGGCTTCCAGCGCGTGGAGGTGGAAGGCGCGGGCGACGATCAGACCCAATTGATCGATGTCGACCGGCTTTGCGCAGAAATCATAAGCGCCGAGCGCGATGGCGTGAAGCGCGCTTTCGTGGGCGCCGTGGCCCGAGGCGACGATGATCTTGGTGTCGGGTTTCAATGCCAAGATTTCCGACAGGATCGCGAAGCCTTCGGTGGTGCCGTCGGGATCGGGCGGCAGGCCGAGGTCGAGGGTCACGACCGCCGGCTCGTGCAGGCGCAGCAACTCGAGCGCCTCGGCGCGGTTGAAGGCGCTGACGACCTTGTAGCCGTCGTAAGCCCATTTCAGCTGGCGCTGCAGCCCTTCGTCATCCTCGACGACGAGCAGGACGGGAAGGTCGGCGGGGTCGGTCATGCGATCAGTCTTTCAGGCGAGGCAACGGCGTCGGCCGTGCCGAGGGCAAGGGTGATGGTGAAGCGGGTGCCAGAGCCGGGACGGCTATCGACGGTCAGGCGGCCGCCCATCGCGTGAATCAGGGTGCGCGCTTCGTAGGCGCCGATGCCGAAGCCATTCTGCTTGGTTGAAGCGAAGGGGGTGAACAGGCGGGTGGTGATGAAGTCGGCGTCCATCCCGGGACCGTGATCGCTGATCTCGATCCGCGCTTCGCCGCCGCCGTGGGTGACACGGACAGAGACCGGTTCGGCAGGCGGGCTGGCGTCGACCGCATTGGCGAGAAGATGGCCGACCGCCTGTTCGAGCCCAGCTGCGTCGGCGAGCACGGAGAGGCCGCACTCACCGGCCAGGCGAACGTCGTGCGCGGCGCGGTGCCCGGCGATGCAGGCGGCGAGAAGGGGGCGGAGCGCGACAGCGGCGAGCGGCTGGCGGCCCGGAGGCGTGGCGGCGGGGGCGAGGCGGGCGAGGAGGTCGTTCATCTTGCCGACCGAGGATTTGAGCGTCGCCACCATGTCGGCGCGCCATTCGGGGTTGTCGGCGTGGCGCTCGGCATTGCGGGCGATCAGGGTCAATTGGCTGACGAGGTTCTTCACGTCGTGCAGGATGAAGGCGAAGCGGCGGTTGAATTCGTCGAAGCGGCGGGCTTCGCTGAGGCGCTGTTCGGCGCCGAATTCGGCGAGGCTCGCGGCGGCTTGGCGACCGGCGGTGCGGAGAAGGTCGAAATCTTCCCAGTCGAGCGGGCGGCGAAGTTCGGGCGCGGCCAGCAGGACGAGGCCGACCGTCTGGTCGCCGTGGACCAGCGGCACGCCGACCCACAGGCTCTCGTCGGCGCGCAGCCAGTCGGGAACGGGCAGGGCAAGGTCGGCCGCGCTTCCCCATCGATGGCGCTGAGCGTCGAGCTCGATCACCCGGCCTTCCCCGAGCAGCGGCCACAGGGCGTCGAGACCCTGGCCGGCGACGGCGGCGTCGGGCAGGCGGTCATGCCAGTGCCAGGCGCCGGTGACGGTGAACCGTCCGGCATCGTCGGGCGCGAGCAGCAGGCCGCGCGGCGCTTCGAGGATGTCGGCAAAGGCGCGGACGATCCGCACCGCGAGCGGCTCTTTCGATCCGTCGGCCCCGAGCGTCGCAGCGAAGCGCAGCCATTCGGTGCGATAGTCGTAGCGATGTTCGAAGAAATGCTTGGCGATCTTGACCCGGGTCCAGCTGCGCGCGCGGCGGCTTGGCAGCAGGACGAGAAGCGCGACCGTCATGGCGACGAGCACCAGCACTGCGAGACTGCGCAGCCAGTCGAAGGTCCCGGTGCGCAAGATCGCCGCCAGCAGCGCCATGATCGCGAAATAGGAGCAGATGGCGAGCAGCGAGAGCGATTGAAAAGTGGCGGCGCGCGACAGCTTGGGCCGCCAGGCGGCGCTGTCGGGGCGGGTCAGGGCGAAGCAGGGCGCGGCGATCGCGACAATCACGCCTTTGACGTTTGTGAGCGTCGTACCGAGCGGAAGTTGCAGCGCTTGCAGCGTGTAGAGGTTGAGGTCGAACACCCAGAGCAGGGCGAGCCCGAGCATCGGCAGGCGCATCGAAACGCGGCTGGCGGCGGCGGCTTGCCCGTAGAGATTGTGGACGAGGATCAGCGCGCCGGCCGCGGTGAGGGTGCGAAGCACGATGCCGGTCGCTTCCAGCGCGAGCTGGTCGGCGGCGGGGGCGAGCGGGGCTAGGCTGTCGACCAGGGTCTGCGCACCAAGCACCAGCGCGACCGCGCCATAGACCAGGGCGACGCCCTGTTGCCGGGCGCCGCCTTCGCCCGCGCTCGACAGGACGTAGAGCATCGCGACCCAGACGAGGTTGCGCGCGGTTTCGGCGTTGGCGGCGAGCATGGTGCCGGCCATGACCCCGCCGAGCCAGGCCGAGGCGGCGGTGGCGAGCAGGCCGGCGAGGAGGAGCTTCTGGGCCGGGCCGGCGACCCAGCCGCGCAGCTGCCACAGCAGGACGGCGGCCATCGCCACCGCGCCAAGCGCATGGCTCCAGAAGGCGAGCAGGCTGTCCACGCCGCCACTGTCGGAGAAATTTACAAAGGAAGGGTGAACGGACTATCGCCGTCTATTCGTCGTCCCGGCGAAGGCCGGGACTTCAGGCGGGAAGGGCGTGACGCTTCAGCTTGCGGAGGTCCCGGCCTGCGCCGGGACGACGTCAGGTTTTCAGCGCCTCCAGCGTCGCCGCTTCCATCGCGACGACGGCGGTGCCGATCACCTGCTCGGCATCGGGCGCCCACAGCGGCGAGTGCAGCCCGGGAAGCTTGGTGATCTCGCCGCCGGCCGCATCCCACCGCGCCTGCGGCACGCCGCCGACCCAGAACAGCAGGCTGCGGCCTTGCGGATTGGCAATCAGGAAGCGGCTGAAATCCTCGCCGACCATGGCGGCGGGGACCATGCGCACCCGGTTCTCTCCGAACAGGCCGGTGAACAGGGTGCGCGCTTCATTCGTCAGCTCGGAGCTGTTGACGGTGGCAGGTGTATAGGGATCGCGCACGGTCACCACGGGCATGCGGTCGTCGGGGACACCGGCGGCGATCGCTTCGCCCCGCGCGATGCGGCGGATGCCGTCGAGCAGGCTCTGCCGAACTTCGGGCGTGTAGCTGCGAACGGTGATCTGGAGCTTGGCTTCGTCCGGGATGATGTTGTGCGTGGCGCCGGCGTGGAAGCTGCCGACGGTGACAACGGCCGGATCGAACGGATTGCGTTCGCGGCTGACCAAGGTCTGCAAGGTCGAGACGATGCGCGAAGCGACCACGATCGGATCGCGCCCGTTCTGCGGCGCGGCGCCGTGGCTGCCGACGCCGCGGACGGTGATGTCGACGCTGTCGACGTTGGCCAGCGCCGGGCCGGGGGTCAGGCCGATGGTGCCGGCCGGCAGCGAGGCGCTGTTGTGGAAGGCCAGCATGGTGTCGGGCTTGCCGAAGCGGGTGAACAGGCCGTCGGCCAGCATCGCCGCCGCGCCTTCGCTGGTCTCTTCGCCGGGCTGAAGGATCAGGACCAACGTGCCTTTCCACTGCGCCTTGGCAGCGGCGAGGCGGCGGGCGGTGCCGATCAGCGCGGTCATGTGGGTGTCGTGGGCGCAGGCGTGCATGACGCCGGTGTCGACGCCAGAGCGGGCCTTGGTCCGGACCTTGGACGCGAACGGCAGGCCGGTCTTTTCCTCGAGCGGCAGGCCGTCCATGTCGGCGCGGACCAGCACGGTCTTGCCGGGGCCGTTCTTCATCACCGCGACGATGCCGGTGCCGCCGACCTTTTCGGTCACCTGATAGCCAAGCTTGCGCAATTCGGGTGCGAGGCGAGCGGCGGTCTTGGTCTCGCTCATGGCCAGCTCGGGCGCGGCGTGAAGCTCGCGGTAGAGCGTCATCAGCGGGGTCATCTCGGCCGTGGTCGGTTGGGCGGCGAGGGCGGCGGCGGCGAGCAGGGTCAGCATGGGGCCGAGCCTAGTGGCTCACGAAGCGGGCACAAGCTCCACCACGTCGATCAGGCTTTCGAAGCGCGGATAAGGGAGGATAAGCCTCCAGCGATTGGCCCCGATCCGCTCGACATAGCCGGCAAGGTCGCGGTCATTGTCGGCGCCGTAGGGCAGGCCGCGCCGTTCTTCCCCGAGCACGAGCGTGCCGAGAAACACGGTGCGGATCTGGTCGTGGGGGAAGATATAGCCGACCTGCCGCTGCGAACCGCTGAGCTTGGTAAAGGCCTGGAGGCGGCCGGAGGTGGCGATCCGGCAGTTGAAGGCCGGGTAGGCGACGTAAGGCAGGAGGCCAGGCGAGCGGGCGCCAAGCTTGGTTACCCGGCAGCGATAGTCGCCGTTGGGGATGCCGCCGCCGATCGCCGCATCGGGCTGAAGCAGCGGGCCTTCGCGGCTGATCGCCCCGTCGTGACCGGCCGCCCGGGCCTGCGCGAGGCCGGTGGCAAAGGCCTTGCGCCATTCGCGCAGCCGGCCGCGATCTTCGACCGTGGCGACCGTCTGCCACGACGCGGCGTTCGCCACCGGCCCGGCGGTCGGCCGCTCGTTGGGGGTGCAGGCGGCGAGCGGCAGCAGTGCCAGCGCGATGGAAGAGCGCAGCGCCGTCATTGCGCGGTCCAGCCGCCGTCCATGCTAAGATTGGCGCCGGTGATGCTGCCGGCTTCGGGGCGGCACAGGAACAGGGCGAGCGCGGCGACCTCGACCGGTTCGACGAAGCGCTTGGTCGGCTGGGCGGCCAGGAGGACGTCGTTCATGACCTGCTCGCGGGTGAGGCCGCGGGCCTTCATCGTGTCGGGAATCTGATTTTCGACCAAGGTGGTCCAGACGTAGCCGGGCGAAATGCAGTTGACCGTGACGTTGTCCCGCGCCGCTTCCAGCGCGACCGCCTTGGTGAAGCCCGCGACACCATGCTTGGCCGCGACATAAGGCGCCTTGTTGGGCGAGGCGACGAGGCTGTGGGCGCTGGCGGTGTTGATGATCCGCCCGAACCCGCGCTGGCGCATCGAGGGGAGGCATAGGCGGGTGGTGTGGAACACCGCCGACAGATTGACCGCCATGATCCAGTCCCACTTTTCGGCCGGGAAGCTTTCGATCGGGGAAACGTGCTGGACGCCCGCGTTGTTGACCAGGATCGACGGGCTGCCGAGTTCGTCGGTGCATTGCGCGACCAAAGCGTCGATCGCCTCGGGATCGGACAGGTCGGCGTCGGAAAAGCTGGCGATATCACCCGCCAGGGCAGCGAGTTCGTCCTTCAACGCCATGTTGGCGTCCTTGTCGCCGAAGCCGTGGAGCATGATCCGCGCTCCTTCCGCGGCCAGCGCGCGGGCGATGGCGAGGCCGATACCACTGGTCGAGCCGGTCACCAAAGCAACCTTGTCCTTGAGGATCATCGTTCAACACTCCCTATCGGCGTCGTCCTTGCGAGGAGCGCAACGACGACGCAATCGATTTGCGCCGTCTATGGATTGCTTCGCCTGCGGCTCGCAATGACGAAGTGCCGATTGCAACCCCGCGGGCCGCCGATCATTGTGGACCCGTAAGGGAGATCAGAATGCGGCTCGACGGACCAGGCAGTTCGAATTTCGAGGATCGTACCGGCCAGGGCGGCGGGTCCATCCTGGGCGGTGGCGGAGGCATTCTCGGCCTGCTGGTGCCGCTGATCCTCAGCCGTTTCGGCATCGTCGGCCTGCTGATCCTTGCGCTCGGCTATTGCGCGCTGGGCGGCCTGGGCGGCGGCGGCATTCTGGGCGGCGGAGGCGGAAGCCCGACCGTCCAGCAGGGCGACCGCAACGCGAAGTCGACGCTTCCGGCGCAGACCCAGAATTTTCTGACCGGCGTGCTGGGCTCGACCGAGCGCGTGTGGACCCAGATCTTCACGGCAGCTGGACAGCAATATAAACCGACGACGCTGGTTGCCTACACTGGCGGCACGCAGACGGCTTGTGGCGCTGGCCGGGCAGCCTACGGGCCGTTTTATTGTCCGGGCGACCAAAACGTCTACATCGATCCGAGCTTCTTCAACGAGCTTACCCAAAAGTTCGGCGCACCGGGCGATTTCGCGCAGGCTTATGTCATCGCGCACGAGGTCGGGCACCATGTCCAGAACCTCGAGGGCACGCTCGACCGCGCCAGCCGGGCGCAGCGCGCGGCGGGCGAGGCGCAGGGCAATGCGATCCAGGTCGGTGTCGAATTGCAGGCCGATTGCTATGCCGGCGTGTGGGCCAAGAATGCCCGCAATCCCGACGGCACGCCGGTGCTAGAGCAGGGCGATTTGGAAGAGGGCCTGACCGCCGCCGCCGCGATCGGCGACGACAAGCTGCAATCGCAGGCGGGCCAGTCGGTGCGCCCCGAAAGCTTCACCCACGGGTCGAGCCAGCAGCGCGTCGAGGCGCTGCGCCGTGGCTACAGCACCGGCAATCCGGCGAGCTGCAACTACAACCGGGTGTAAGGGATGTTCCCCCGGCGGACCGGGGGAGTTTCACGCCTCAGAGCTTGACCAGCATCTTGCCGGTGTTGGCGCCCGAGAACAGGCCGAGGAAGGCCTCGGGGGTCTTGTCGAGACCCTCGACCACCGTGTCGCGGCCCTTGACCGCGCCGCTTGCGATCCACGGACCCATCTCGGCGTAGAACTCGCCGTTGCGGGGCAGGTAGTCGGTGTAGATGAAGCCCTTGAGGCTTAGCCGCATCGCGATCACGCGCATCAGGTAGCGCAGGCTGGTGGGGGCGCCGCTGTTATAGCCGTCGATCATGCCGCAGATGGCGAAGCGCGCGTCCTTGCGGGCCAGCGCCAGCGCGGCGTCGAGATGCTCGCCGCCGACATTGTCGAAGTAGACGTCGATGCCCTTGGGCGCGACTTCGCCAAGCGCCTTCACCAGCGGGACGCCGGCCTTATAGTCGATGCATTCGTCGGCCCCCAGCGACTTCACGAACTCGACCTTGTCGGCCCCGCCGGCCGAGCCGATCACGGTCATGCCCTTGGCCTTGGCGATCTGCACCACCGCCGAGCCGACCGCGCCCGCCGCCGCCGACACGAACACGATGTCGCCGGCCTTGGCCTTTGCCGCGTCGAGGAGGCCCCAGTAAGCGGTGCCGCCGGTCAGCCCGAGGTTGCCGAGGAACGCTTGCGGTTCGACGCCGGGAATGGTCGGCAGCTTGTTCAGCGCTTGTGCCGGCACCACCGCTTCGTCGCGCCAGCCCATCATGTGCATGACGGTGTCGCCGGGCTGGAAGTCGGGCGAGCGGCTTTCCACCACTTCGCCGACCGCGCCGCCTTCGAGCGGCTCCCCGATCTGGAACGGCGGCACATAGCTCTTCACGTCGTTCATGCGCCCGCGCATGTAGGGATCGACCGACAGCCAGTGATTGCGCACCCGCACCATGCCCTCGCCAAGCTCGGGCAACGCCACGTCCTTGAACTCGAAATTGTCGGCTGTGGGAGTGCCGTTCGGGCGGCTCTTCAGGTGCCAGGCTTGGGGCATGGGTCGGGTCCTCACTTGAAACGGAAAAGGCCCGAACACCGCTGGGGTGCCCGGGCCTTCCCGTCAAGCTGCTGGGGACAGCTTACTTCTTGGTCGAGCGACCTGTGGTCGACGAGTCGTCGTCGTAGGTGCCCGAGAAGCTCTTATCGAGCATGTGGGGACCGTCGCTCGTGGTCCCGGTCGTCGAAGCGCCGGTGGTCGAGGTCGGGCTCATGGTCTGGCCGGTCGGCTGGTTGGTCGACGACTGAGTCTGACGATCGTCACGATCCGACCCGCTGCCGCCGAACAGGCCGCCAAGCATGCCACCGCCCTGCGAACGGCCGTGATCGTCCTCGCGCTCCTCGGTGAGGCGCGAACGGATCGAGTCCTTGGTGCCGGTCAGATAGACCTTGCCGTCCTCGACGCGGTCGAGCAGCGAGCAGGTGAAGCTGCGGTGCACGCCATGCGCTTCGGGATCGTTCTTGGTCAGGATGACCTTGTCGCCGCGGACCTTGTCGACCGTGCCGATGTGCTGGCCGCTTTCGTCCACCACTTCGGCATGCTCGCGGATGCTGGTCAGCATCTGCCGCTTGGTCTGCCGGGTCTGGCGGAAGCCCGAGAATTCGTTCTCGAACCGGTTCTGATGCTCGCGGCAATATTCGTCATAGTCGCGGTCCAGTTCCTCGATCTGGCGCTGACGCCACGAGGAATAATGCTGGTCGTGCGGGCTGCGCATCGACTGGCCGCCATAGCTCGACGAGCTGCTGCTGCTGCTGCCGAAGCCCGAGGTCCCGCCGCGGCTCGACGAACCCTGATCCTGATAGCGATCCTGGCTGCCATATTGCTGCTGGCCGTAGTTCTGGCTGCCGAGGCCAGAGCCCCCGCGCATTTCCTCGCTCGAGTTGCGGCCATAGTCGCCGGTCATCGGCCGATAACGATCGCCGCCCTGGCTCTGGTAGCCGCCGCCTTGGCGGTCCTGGCTGCCGCCACGGTCATTCCACGACGACTGCTGGCTGTCGCGATACGCGCTGCCGCCGGTCTGACCGTAGGTCGACGGAGTGTAGCGCGACGAGCTGCCGGTGTCGCGGTATTGGCTCTGCGACTGGCGGTCGTAATCGCCGCGTCCGAAGCCGCCGCTTTCACCGCCACCGCGACCATATTGGTTACGATAATCGCCGTCGTCACGGCCGCGGCCGTAGCTGGTCGACTGGCCACCACCGAACAACGCGCCGCGGTCGCTATTGCCGAAGCGATCGTCCTCACGGTCGCGGCGCTGGCGGTCCTCGTCCTGGTCGTAAGAGCGCGGTTCGTAGCTGCTGCGATTGTAGCCGCCGCCGCGCTCGAACGCATTGGGGTCATAGGTGTTGGCGGCGCGGTTGTAGCCATGACCGGATTCGCGCCGGCTGCCACTGTCGTCGTCGCTGAAGAAATTCGACACGCTGTCGATCGCGCGATCGAAAAAGCCGCGATCTTCATTGTTGCCGCCGCTGCGATCGCCGCGCTGGCGGTCGTTACGGTAACCGCGGTTGTCGCGGTCGTCATACCGATCGTAAGCCATTTACTCTCCTCCATTGAAGCATCCGCGGCCAAGGGGGCGCCGAGATGTTGAATGGTTAACGGTCAGGCTGGGGTAGGCGTTCCGGGCGTGAAGGCCAGAATGAGGCATCGAAAGGCCGAATCGATAGGGCTGGCGGCGACTGCGCGAAAAGCGCGTTGCACGGCGCGGAAAGCACGGCTAGAGGCGCTGGCAACCGGTGCGGGGCTGTAGCTCAGATGGGAGAGCGCTGCAATCGCACTGCAGAGGTCAGGGGTTCGATTCCCCTCAGCTCCACCATCCGCACCGGTTAGACTTCAAGCATTTCGATGGTTCCCCAGCGGCGCGGCCTTTGTTGCCAGCCCGTTTCCTCATCGCGCTGATATCGCAGGCAACTTTGCGTCCGGTTGGCTGACGCTTTCATGCGCCGCCGTATCGTTCAAGGCCGATCGCTCGGAAGCGGAACGGGTCAGGCTTCGCAGTTATGCCGGTGGTAAGAAGCGGACGTTAAGGGCTCTGACGAGAAAATTCGCTTTCAGACCATGATCCCAGCTGAAGCAACGCTTGAGTTCAATTTCTGCATTGTCCAGAAAGTTGCGCCTGGGGGAAAGTAATTTGCGTATCGGTATCGATCTTGGAACCACGAATAGCCTCGTCGCGGCATTCGTCGATGGTCAGCCTGCGTTGATACCCAATGCGCTTGGCGAATTACTGACACCGTCTGCCGTCTCGATCGACGACGATGGCAATGTCACCGTGGGAAGGGCCGCGCTGGATCGGCAGCTCAGCCATCCGCTGACCACCGCGACGACGTTCAAGCGTTCCATGGGTACCGCTCATCGCCGAAAATTGGGACGCAGGGAATTCGCGCCGGAGGAATTGTCGGCGCTGGTTCTGCAATCATTGAAGCGGGATGCCGAGGCCTATCTCCAAACCGCCGTCACCAGCGCGGTCGTCACTGTCCCGGCTTATTTCAACGATCGCCAGCGCAAGGCGACGCGGCGTGCCGGCGAACTGGCCGGCCTTCCGATCGATCGATTGATCAACGAGCCGACCGCCGCGGCGCTCGCCTTTGGGATCAGCGACCGGGAAGATCACGAACCGTTCCTCGTCTTCGATCTCGGCGGCGGGACCTTCGACGTCTCAATTGTCGAAATATACGATGGGATCATCGAGGTACGCGCGTCCGCCGGCGACAATCGTCTGGGCGGCGAAGACTTCAACGAGGCGCTGGTAAGCCTCGCACAGCCACGGCTCAGTATCGACAGCAAGCGGATCGATCCCGAAATCCTTCGCACGCGGCTTCTCGCCGCTGCCGAAAGCTGCCGGCGTCAGCTTACCCATCAGGACAGCGGAGAGTTCGCGCTGACCGTCGGGGAAGAACGGTTCGCGATCACGATCGGGACGGATGAGTTCGAAGCCCAGGTCGCGGGTCTCGTCACGCGTCTGCGCGAGCCGGTGCTTCGCGCGCTGCGCGACAGCCGCATTCGGGCCAACGAATTGAGCGACGTCGTGCTGGTCGGTGGCGCAACCCGGATGCCGGTGGTGCGCAAGGCGATCACCCGGCTGTTCGGCCGCTTCCCCAATCACCGTGTGCATCCGGACGAGGCGGTGGCACGGGGTGCCGCGGTGCAAGTCGGCCTGATGGACCGCGACGTTCACCTCGAGGAGGTGCGGATGACCGACATCTGCCCGTTCTCGCTCGGGGTCGAGGTCGGCAATTTCGACCAGAGGGGGGTGCTGATCGGAGGACAATTCTCGCCGATCATCCGCTTCAGCTACGATCTTTCCGGATTGCTGGAGGTCGATACCTTCATTCCGGCCACGGGGGAGAGGGCCAATCTCGTCATTGTCGATGAGGAAGGGGCGATGCCGGCGGGCGAGATCGAAAAGCGTCGTACGGCCCTGGCTGCGCTCAAGGTGCATCCCCGTGAAGAGGCCGCGAACGTCGCCCTGCTGGCCCGGGCGGAGCGAGCTTATGAAGATCATCTCGGGGCCGAGCGCGAGCAGCTTGGGCTGATGATCCAGCAGTTCCGCTCCACCGTTGAATCCCAGGATCCCCGCGCCATCGACGAAGCGCGCGGTCACTTCGGAGCCGCGCTCGATCAATTGGAAGCGGAACGCTTTCTGTGAGGGTTCCGGATTGCTTCCAGACCCTCGGGATCGATCCCGTCGCCGATCGCAAGACGATTCGCCAGGCCTATGCCGCCCGGTTAAAGGCGATGGATATCGAGGCCAATCCGGACGATTATGCCAGGCTTCGCGATGCCCGTGACGCCGCGCTTCGCTATGCCGAAGGCGCGGCCGTCGCCGATATCGAAGCGCTGCATTCGCTTCACGACTTCCCCGTCGATACGCAGCTCGAAGCCTCGCCAACGCCCGATACCGATGCGGATAGTGCCGCCCATCTAGCGGCTGACGGCGATGCGATGGACGCAGGCGAAGCCGAGGCGCTGCGCGACGAATTGGCGCGGGACACGAACCTGATCGCCGGCATCCTCGACACCGCGCATCAGGAGGAGCGCTGGCTGCGAGAGGACGAGCATCACGAGATCGCACGGACGTGGGACCATTTCGTCGCCAATCCGCTGCTCGAGCATGTCGGGCTTCTGGCGCAGGGCTCCGATATCTTTGCCGAGATGCTGGCCTACAACCTGCCGCAATCGGACCTGCTGATCGAACCGGCAGCTCTCTTTTTCGGCTGGACGAAAGCGGATGAGCTTGCCGCCAATCCTGCCCTGGCCAGCGTCCTCGACCGCCGCCGTGACCTTGGCTTCGCCCGTCAGCTCGATCAGCCCTCGCATCCTCTTCATCGCGCCTGGAAGGAACTGCGCAAGCCCGCCAACGATCGCAGTTCGCGCGGTTGGCTGGTCAGCACGGCCAAGGTCCAGGAGTTGCTGACCCTTGTTCGCACCCGACATCCCACCCTCGAATACAGCATGGACAGCTGGCGCGTCGGGCTTTGGGATCGGAAGGGCGCTGGCAGCCGCCGCACCATCTTTTTTGCCGTCTGGTTCGTACTGCTAATCGCGCATTTGAGCTTGCGCTATCTTCAGACCGATCCCGCTCCCACGGCGAGCGCATCGGGACGGGTGGTCACCACCCAGCCACTCCGCAGCAGCGAGGAGGAGTGGCGGACGCTCGCAAGCGATCTTGGCCTCGAGGAGGATCCGGCCGGCGTTCGGGACCGCAATCCTGCGCTCTACGCCTGGTTCGAACGCGACTGGGCCAACGCCGCCGCGCAAGGGCGCACGCTGGATACCTATCGCGCGGGAATCCGCAACGCGGTTTACCTGATGGCACACGCGCAGTGGCCGAACGCACCAATCTCGCTGTTGCGGGAGCGGGCCGAACTCGATCGCGCAACATTCACCCGCCTTGCCAGCACCCCCGATCTTTGCGCCGAATTCACGGATGGAAAGATGGAGGCCGCAGGCAGCGAGTATTCGCGTGCCTACGAAAGGCTGACGGTGAAGCTCATCGACAAGGCCGATCCCGCCGCGCCCCTTCCGGAAGCGGGCGGGACGTTCAATTACACTATTCCCGGCGAGGTGGTCGAACTTGCCGCCAAGCGCGCGCGGCTGGAGCCACAAGTCTTTCTCGCCGCCTTGGACGACAAAGGAGCCACAAAAACAGGTTGCGCGGCCCGGGCCTCGTTGTTCGACGCCATGCTGGCAGCGCCTTCGAAGGTTTCGGCAAAGGTGCTGCGTGATCGGTACGGTGGTTGAGGCGCGGTGCTAACTTGCCGAAATCGGCGCCTAAGTGAGAGTGATATTGTTTATCCTCAAAATTAAATTGATAAGTTAACCTCAAAACAGATGGGATAAATTTAAATCGCATCCCTACAACCAAGCTGAAAGTTCGACATGCCGCGTCCAGGTGCAATGGAAATGCTGAACCTGGCCCGCGTCATCGCCACAGGCCGATTGATGCATCATGCGGGTGAAACCCGCAGTTTTACCGGACGTGCGCAGGCCCGCTTGGCCCAAATGATGGGTGTCGAGCAGGCCCTTCTGGTAAATAGTGGGACCAGCGCACTTATCGTTGCGCTGAAAGCTGCCGGAATTGGCCCGGGGGACGAGGTTCTCGTCCCGGCCTACACGTGGGTTTCGACCGCAAGCGCTCCTCTTTTCCTCGGCGCCATCCCAATCCTGGTCGATATTGACGAGAGCCTCACGATGGACCCGGCCGATCTTGAGCGAAAGATAACCCCGTTCAGCAAGGCTATCATTCCGGTGCACATGCTGAATCTGGTATGCGACATGGATAGCATCATGGCGATTGCGACCCGCCATGGACTGGCCGTGATCGAGGATGCCTGCCAAGCCGTCGGTGTCACCTACAAGGGACGGCGGGCCGGGTCGATTGGGCACTTGGGTGCATTCAGCTTCAATCACTACAAGAATGTCACTTCGGGTGAAGGTGGAGCAGTCATCACCAACGACGGCCATCTCATGCGAAGAGCCGAAGTCTACCATGATATTGGCACCTTCAGCGCCGACTATTCGGTGCAGGACTGGGATTTTGTCGGTTGTAACCAGCGTGTCTCGGAACTGACCAGCGCGGTACTGCTGGCGCAATTCGGTCGACTCGACAAAGATCTTCAAAACCGACGTCGACGACGCGCGCGAAATATCGATCGCTTGTTGCCGTTGTCAGGAGCAAAAGTCTCCCCCCACCACGATCCCGATGCTGCGGTCGGTTTAACCCTGACCTTCGAGAATTCACAGGATGCAAAGGAGTTTGCGGCACAGCATTCGGCTGTGACGAGGATCGGAGACATCAAGCGCCATGACTATGTGAGTTGGCTTCCAGTATTGCAGCATTGCGGCGCGGATCCTCGAACCAATCCCCTCCTCTCTGCCCAACGGAAAGTTACATATTCGGCGGATATGTGCGCCAGAACCATTGATATACTTTCAAGGACTTGCCTGGTTGCGTAAGGACGAGACGAAACCGTCTCCACCGTATGTTTTCTCCGGTAGAGTCAGGCCGCAGATCGCCATTATTGGATCGGGACTGGCGGGGGAGGCGTTGGCTGCACGGCTGTCGTCCTTCTGCGAAGTCACTGTTTTCGAACGTGGCAGCACGCGCGGCCTATATTCACCGCACGTCGTCTCCTCCGGCCGATCTTTAGGGCTCCATTCGACCGTCAACTATGGCCTTGGCGGCACCACCGCACTCTGGCGTGGCTGCCTGCTCGACATGGAGGCAGATGAATTTGGCGCACTCTGGCCAGACATCGTCAAAAAGGAACTGCCGCGGTCATACCTCGAGTTCGTGACCCATCTCGCTGGAGAGCGATGCGGCGGACTATGGTCTCGCCGGAAGGAATGGGATTCTAGCTTAGGCGATATCCTCGAAAGATCACTGCTCGTTCCAGCGAGAAGCCCACGCCTTGCCAAATCGTCGACGTGGCGCTCCGTCTCCGTCCGGACCAATTGCGTTGTAGATCGGGTGGAGGAGAAGGGATCAGGCGTCGTCGTGGTTTTTCGTGATGGAGCGAATTGGCAGCAGCAATTCTTCGACCTTGCCATCGTTTGTGCGGGAGCACTGAATACTCCCGGGATACTAAGAAGAAGCGGTATTTTCTCTCCCCTCGTTGGGAGTAATTTGACGGATCACCCCATGGGTCTTGTCGCTAAATTGGAAGTCGGCAACCCGATGCGGGTCAATGCACAGCTTGCCCGGCCCGACGGGCTTCGAACAATCATCAAAATTAAGGATGAAGCAACCAGCTTGTGGGCTTCATTTCAGCTTTGCCCAACGCACGATACATCCTTTGCCGAGGAGCATTACCTCAGCAATGCCAATGGAGGCGGCGGGCGTATGTTTTCCGCATTGGAGCTCTACGAAAAGGTCAAGAACCAAAGCTACCGCGAAATGTGGAAGAATAGGGCGCTTGGTCGAAAGTGCGTCGGCCGCTTCGCCTATGTCCTCGCGACGCTCGAACAAGAGCCGAATGAAGATGATACGGTTCGCAATGATTCCTCCGGCCGACTTATTTTATCGTGGACGATTGCAGAAGCCGGCGTAGCGGCTCTCACCCGCTCGTTGCAAAAGCTAGCAGCCTCCTTTGAGGCCGAGCTGCACCTGCCCCCCGACGGAATATCGTCTCGTCTATGGTCGGGCGCGCATCATGCCAGCACCTGTCGCATCTCGCTGAACGGAGACACAGGGGTCGTGGACAGTAATCTTCGAGTGCATCAGCGGCAGCGCGTATACGCTTGCGATGCGTCGGTCCTGCCTTCTACCGGCGCCTCTCACACCGGCCTTGCCATTGGTTCGCTCGCGATGAGGTTGGCAGACCACCTGCAACTCTGTTTGTCAGACAAGGCGACGGTCAGAGTGACGGAGAAAGCCTGAAACCCGGCTACATCATGTTTCAGTCAGACCGCTCGCACGGCTACTCAGCGGATTGTGCGCCCGTCGCGAATCTCAACAACCGCTTGCCAGAAGCATCGCCCCGGTAATCCCGGAACCCGCGTCCAGGCGGGGGGCGATAATGCGATGTCTGTTTCCGCCCGGAAAGTAGCCGGCGTCCAATTCCATGCATCTGGCGACGATCCGGTCGTGGAGGGCCGGCGTTGCAAGAACGCCGCCGCCAACGACGATGACCTCCACCGACGTCGCGGCAAACAGGGTATGGCAGGTTTGCGCCAGATAGTCGGCGATCAGGCCGTGCGCGGAATGGTAAGGGGGAAGATCGGAAAGCCTTGAGCCCCATCTGGCGATAATGGCGGGTCCGCTTGCCAACCCTTCGAGGCAATCGCCGTGAAAGGGGCAGATCCCTGCAAAACCGTTGTCGCCGGCCGGGCGACGGGGTCGGTAATGACCCATCTCCGGATGGGCCGCCCCGTGGACGCAGCGTCCATCGATGAGCAGTCCGACGCCGATACCGGTTCCCACGGTCATATAGGCCAGCGACGAGACGCTGCCGTCGGCATTCGCTTCGGCAAGCGCTGCGGCGTTGACGTCGGTCTCCACCGCTACCGGCACGCCAAGCTTGTCTTCCAGCGCTCCGGCGAAATCGAAGCCGCTCCACCCGGGCTTCGGTGTTTGCAGGATATGGCCCCAGTCGGGCCGCGAACGGTCAAGCCCGACCGGCCCGAAGGTCGCGAGCCCCACCGCCGCCACCGCCGGCTGCGAGGCGAACCAAGCAAGAATGTCCGCGATCGTCTCGTCGGGGCTGCGGGTCGGCACGATGTGCATCGCGTCGATGCGCCCGGGCTCCGGTCCCACGGCGAGCACGCATTTGGTGCCGCCAGCTTCGATTCCACCAATCATGTCGTCGATGAAGCCAGTCGCACGTTTTCGCCGGCAAAGTCGAGCTGCATCAGCGGGGCTGGGGCGCCGGCGAACCCATGACCCGCGCGATCGTCGACGAAACTCGCGACGATGCCTTCGGCGCTGACGAACCAGCTGTAGGACCAACTTGGGTCGCTCTCCGGATTGGCGAGCACGAGACCGCCTCCGTTGAGTGGCCGCCACGGGCCCGACAAATGCTCGGCGACCATGCCGTACAATCCGGTGGGTCCAGCCGTGAGGTCGGGCGCGAAGGTGGCGCGCTGGGTGACCCAGAACAGGAAGTAGCGACCGTTGCGGAAGACCATGTGCGCCCGCTCGAGTTCGTTGTTCACCGCGTCGGCATGGACGAGCGGCGGCAGGAGCGCCCAGCCGTCGGCGTCGCGCCGGGCGATCCCGACCGCTCCGTTATAGGGTGACGACGTCGCCGCCAGCGAGGCGGTGAAGATGAGGTAATCGTGGCCGCCGATTGGATCGCGGAAGAAGGCCGGATCGCGAAACGCCTTGATCCGGCCGGGCTCGCCCTCGTGCGCGTCGGCAGCGCAATATTCGGGCGTCAGGCCGACGATCGACGGCCGAGGCCGAGTCCACTCGCCGATCGTGCCGTCGGCGCCCACCGGAGCACTCGCTTCGAACAGGCGCTGCTGGTAGCCCCCCGGGCGCTCGGCGATGCCCGCCCCCGTGAAGAACAAGGTCAGCCGGCCGCCGTCGAACAAGGCGGAACCCGCCCATTCGCGTTCGTACGGTCGCGACTGAGGTGGCAAGACGGCGCCGCGATCGATCCAAGTGCCTTCGTTTCGCTCCAGCCAGCGGATTTCGGCCTCGAAGTGGCGACGACCGGGATCGCCTCCATCGGTCGCGGAGAGCGCCATCCACATCTCGCGCCCGCCGAGCCTGGCGACCGTGCCGTCGGCGGCCTGCACCGGCCACATGTCCCAATAATAACGATGCTCGCCCCCAGTTGGGCGGGTCACATGTACGCTGAGAGGTACGGTGGCCGCTTCGGCAGGTCTGATCGCGGCCACGTGGGCCGGGGTCCATGCGCTGGTCACTTTCGATCCTCGAATGGACGAACAGGAAGACGTTACGGCCCGGCTCTGCGAGGGCAGTGCCGGGCCAGGCGTTGCTTAGAAATCGAAGCGGACCGACGCCGACACGGTCCGTCCGTTGATCGAACGGGCGCGAACGATTCCTCCGGTCGGGATCGATCCTTCTTCCGCTTCGGTAAAGCCCTTGGTGTTGAAGAGATTGTTGGCGTTCAGCGAGAAGGTCACGCCGTCGAACGGGCGTAGGTTGGCAAAGGCGTTCACCGCCGTGAAGCCGGGCAGGACCAGCTGATTGTTGTCCTGGGCATAACTGTCGGTTGTCCCGACCGCATTCAGGCCCAGGCCGAACAGCTTGCTGTCATAGGCCGCGGTCGCTGATAGATCCAGTCAGCCTGACGGCGCGGCGTGTTGCCGACATTGGCCGGGCTGATGTTGTCCCGGCTGATTTCGGCATCGGTGTAGGTCGCGCCGGCCGAAAGGCTGAACGGACCCATCCGGTACGCGCCTTCCAGTTCGATGCCGCGCGCCTTGTAGGCCCGGCTGAACACCGTCTGCGTGGTGGCTTCGTAATTCTCTTCCTCGGTGCGCGCGTCGAAGGCCGTCGCATAGAGGGAAAGCCCGCCCGCGCGATATTTGACGCCGATCTCCGCCTGCTTGACGAAATCGACCGCGACGGCCGAATTCAGCAACGCGCCCGTCGCCGGGTTGACGTTGTTGGAATTGAACAGGATCCGGTCGGCATTGACGCGACCGCCCTTGCTGTATCGTCCGAACACCGACAGCGAGTTGGTGAGGAGATAATTGGCGCCGATCGAATAGGAGACGTAATCGGTGTCGTAATCGACCAGCGCGGCGCCGGTCGTGGGCAGCACGCTGACCAATGTTTCCGCCCTGTTGATGACGCCGTTGCCGTTGATGTCGCGTGTCGTCAACGGGCCATCGCCGAAGGTCCGGCCTTCGGCGTGGCTGAAATCGAAGCGCACGCTGCCGTCGAGGGAGAGGCCGCCGAATTCTAGGCCGAGCGAGGCGAAGGGCGCCTTGGTCGTATATTGAAGATCATAGGATCGCCGGCAGCAATTGCCGAAGAAGGTCGCCCCGTAGCCGACGGTACCATTCTGCGTCTGCGCGACGCCGGCCGCATTGCGGACATCGAGAAGCACTGCGTTGCCGTTGCCTTCGACACTCATCAGGTGCGACGTCCACAGCCAGGCGGTGTCGATGTCCTGCCGCGAGTAAAAGAGGCCGCCGGTCAGCGTTGCCTTGCCGCCGCCGACGTCGAAATCCGCTGTCGCGCGCAAGTCGTTGGTCAGATTGTCGAGGCTGTTGAGGCGGGTGTTGAAGGTGACGATGTTGGCGATCAGGCCGTTCCCGCCCAGCGCTGCCGGATTGGCGACGGCCTGGCCGGCCAGAGGTCCGCTGGCGTAGAACAGCCGCGAGCCAGCGCCGCCGATCGCATCGGCCGCGGCCTGCGCGCCGGTCACGCTGCCGGGAAACGGCGAAACGAAGGCACCGCTGATGTCGGAATAGCGGAAGCGATTGGTGACGCTGAACGGGCCGACCCCGAATTGCGCTTCGATCCCGCCGGCGAGCACCTTGGGGTGCATGCCTTCATCGATATTGTAGGTCCGGACCTGGTTGTTCTGATCAAGCGTGGTGATCGGTGCGAAGTTGCGCGAATGCAGCGAGTCCGAGTTGATCGAGAAATTCGTGATGCTGGAATAGTCCGGGTCCGAATTGGTGCCGGTGACGCGGACGGGATTGGGCAGATAACCGACCGAATGGTCGTTCAGATATTTGCCGTAGATGCGGATATAGCCGCCATTGAATTTCTGGGTGATGTTGGCCTTGATCTGACCGCCGCGCGCGCCGTCGTAGCCGACGCTGCGGGGACCGTCCCCGATGTGGGTGAACCCGCCCAGATGAAAGGTGGTGTTGGGTCCGAGGCGGCCGCCATAGTCGAAGTCCGCACGATATTCGCGGTAATCCAGACCGGCCGTGACGCCGACCGATCCGCCTTCGCGCTCGCCGGTCTTGGAGATGAAGTTGACCACACCGCCGGGCGAATTTGACGCAAAGGTCGAGGCCGATCCGCCGCGAACCGCTTCGACGCGGGAAATGTTGTAATCGGTGCGCAGGAAGATGTCGGCGTTGCCGAAGGTGATGTCGCCGAATTCGAGGATCGGCAGACCATCTTCCTGCAATTGAAGGAATTTCGCACCGCCCGAGGCCACCGGCAGGCCGCGCACGGCGATGTTGGCATTGCCTTCGCCGCCCGAGCTTTCCGAGCGGATACCCGGGATCTGCCGGATCAATTCCGCCGAGGAGCGCGGCGCGAGATCGACGATTGCTTCGCTGTTGATCGAGCTGACCGACACCGAACTGTCGAGCACATTCTGGCCGCGGGCGACGGCGGTGATCACGATATCGGCTTGATCAGTGGCCGGAGGCACGTCGTCCGTCATGGTGGCGTCCTGCGCAAAAGCAGGCGTGGCGAGCGCCGATAGTGCAGCGCCGGCAATCAGGGCGTGACGAACTTTCATGAACCTCTCCTCCAGAAACCACGTCGTGACGTCGATTCGAACCTAAACCTAACTTCGCTGCAATCGTTTGCAACAAATTTCTTGCAAACGATTGCAGAAAGAGCCTTTTGGTGGCACGTATCGATTTCCGTTGTTGTGTTCGGGCAACGGAACGGAGGAGCAGGGTTGATGGAAGCTGCTGGAAAACCGCGTCTTTCACTGGCGCGGATCATCGAGATGAACATCGGTTTTTTCGGCCTTCAGTTCAGTTTCGGGCTCCAGCAAGCCAATATGGGGCCGATCTACGGGTTCCTGGGCGCGGACGAAGCCACCATGCCGCTGCTTTGGCTCGCCGGGCCGATGACCGGGCTGCTCGTGCAGCCCATTGTTGGCGCGCTGAGCGACCGTACCAACAGCCGCCTAGGACGGCGCACGCCCTATTTCCTGATCGGCGCGATCATCTGTTCGCTGTCGCTTTTCGCCATGCCCTATTCGCCGGCGCTATGGGTTGCAGCCTCGCTGCTCTGGATCCTTGATGCCGGTAACAACATCACGATGGAGCCCTACCGCGCTTATGTCTCTGATCGCCTTTCGCCGGACCAGAAGCCTGTCGGCTTTCTGACGCAAAGTGCCTTTACCGGCCTCGCCCAGACGCTGAGTTACCTGGCCCCGACGCTCCTGACGGCATTTGTGGCGAGGGACGTGCTCGATTCAAACGGGGTGCCGGTGATCGTGCGGGTGGCGTTCATCATCGGCGCCATCCTGTCGATCAGCACGATCATATGGTCGGTCTGGCGGGTGCCCGAGCTGCCGCTCACCCAGGACGAGCAAGCCGAGCTTAAGGCACGACCTCTTTCGGCGCGATCCGCCATTTCCGATATCGTGGGCGCGATTCGCGAGATGCCAGCGCCGATGCGCCAGCTTGCGATCCCGATGCTCTGCCAATGGTATGCGATGTTCGTCTATTGGCAGTATATCGCCTTCGCGGTTGGTCGTTCGCTCTACGGCACCACCGATCCACAAAGCGCCGCCTTCCGCGAGGCGACACTAACATCGCAACAGATCGGCGCTTTCTACAATTTCATCGCTTTCGCCTCGGCCCTGGTGCTGATTCCGATCGTTCGCCGCCTCGGCGCCCGCCCGGTTCACGCCGCGTGCCTCGCAGCCTCCGGAGCGGCAATGCTGCTGATCCCCGGCATGGAAAGCAAAGTGGGACTGTTCGTGCTCATGCTCGGGATCGGGATCGGCTGGGCAGGCATGATGGGCAATACCTATGTGATGCTGGCCGACGCCATTCCGCCCGCGCGGACGGGCATCTACATGGGCATCTTCAACATGTTCATCGTGATCCCGATGCTGATCGAAACGGTGACGATGCCGCTGATCTATCAGCCGGTACTAGGAGGCGATCCGCGCAATGCGCTGATGATGGGCGGCGCCCTGATGCTGTTGGGCGCGGTTGCGACCTTGTTCGTGCAAGCCGGCGGCAGGCCTGAACGGGCGTCCGGATCGGGCAATCTGGCTTCGGCTATTCCCAGCCACTGACGGCGTGGTATCGCCGCCGCGATGAGCGCGAAACTTGCCACGATGGGCCGTCCTGCGGTCCGTACGCTCAGCGATCTGGCGCGGATCGCTGGTGTGTCGGCGGGAACCGTCAGCCGCGCGCTGGCGGGCAACAGCCTCGTGAATACCGAAACGCGGGAGCGGATCGTCGCCCTGGCCCGCGAGCACGGATTTCGCCCCAACCAGATGGCAAGCAGCTTGCGCCGGCAAAAGACCGACGTCATCGGTATCGCCATCCCGCTCGGCCACGATCAGCGTCAGCAGATCTCCGACACCTTTTTCATGACGCTTCTGGGGCATCTCGCCGACGCGCTGACCGAACGCGGCTATGATCTGCGCCTGCGGCGGGTCATTCCCGAGCGTGATGCCGATTGGCTCGACCGATTTATCGGATCGGGGATGATCGATGGGATCCTGGTGATCGGCCAATCGGATCAGTTCGACCGCATCGAAGCCGTGGCCGACGGCTATCTACCAATGGTCGTGTGGGGCAATTATTCCGAAGGCCAGCGTCACTGCGTCGTCGGATCGGACAACAGGCTAGGCGGCAGGCTTGCGGCCGAGCGATTGATCGCCGGGGGCGCGCGGCACATCTACTTCCTGGGCGACACGTCGGCAGTCGAATTCGCCGCCCGCTATGCCGGCGCGGCTGAGGCGGCGGAACGGATGGGGGTCGCCATCACCCCGCTGATGAGCCATCTGTCCAGCGATCGCCTTGAAGCCGAAGTGGCCGCCAACCTTGATCGCGATTTCGTAACTGGCGATGCGATCTTTGCGGCGACTGACAGCATCGCGATGGCTTGCCTGGCACGGCTCAAGGCCAATGGCATCGTCGTGCCCGATCAGATGCCGGTGCTGGGGTTCGACGATCTTCCGTTGGCGAGCCAGACGTCGCCGCCCCTCACGACCATCCGGCAGGACATCCGCGCCGGTGCCTTCGCCATGGTCGACCTGCTCGTCCGCCGTCTTGCCGGCGAAGTTACCGAAAGCGTGGTCATGCCGCCGCGCCTGATCGTCCGCGGGACGGCCTGAGATTGATGGATAGCGTCCAAGTCTCGGCGGGCTGAGCTCACCCCCACGAGTTCGCCGCGAGGCGACAGCATCGCGCATCGTTGCCGACACCATGGACCTTGGGCCACGCGCCGGAACAAGTCGCGCAAGAGGGCCGTTCGGGAGAGATAGACCTCTTCTATTTGCAGGCGACTCCAGCATGGCTACCCGTTTCCGTTCGACCCTGTCCGGATCGCAATTTTTCAATGACGTCTTCCAGCGCGCGCTGAGCCAGTGGAATCGCGACCGGCTTGCGCCGCAGTTTCCGGGTGAGCGCGCCGCTGGACGGATCGATCGCGACGCGCGGATGATGCGGCTCGAACTCGGCTTTCTCGAGGATCTTCGGGCCGAGGTGATGGACGAAGCCGCCACGGCGCCGACCGATGCCGACGGGTTCATTGAATGGTTCGAAGCGCTCGAAGAGCAAGGTCCCGGGCAGCATGATCGCCTGTTCGATTGGCTGGAAACCGACGCCACCGTCGACGATCTCAAACTATTTCTGACGCAGGAAGCAGCGGGCGAAGCCGGGTTCGACGATCTCGTCGCGATGACCCAGGTCCGGTTACCGACGCGGCCCAAGATGGAGCTTGCTCGCAACTATTGGGACGAGATGGGGCGCGGCAATCCCAAGGGGATGCACGGCCCGATGCTCGACTATGTGGTGGAGGCGCTGGAATTGACGCCCGCAATCGAGACCACCTGCTGGGAGAGCCTTGCGCTCGCCAATGCGATGACCGCGATGGCCTCGAACCGCAGCTATGCCTGGCATAGTGTCGGCGCGCTCGGTGCCATCGAACTGACCGCGCCGGCGCGGTCGGCGGCGGTGTCGAAGACGATGCGGCGGCTTGGCTTCGATGCGAAGCTGCGGCGCTATTTCGATCTCCACGCCGTGCTCGACATCAAGCATAGCGAAGAATGGAACAAGGAAGCCATCCGTCCGGCGGTCGAGGATGCGGCCGAGGGCCCGGCGCGGGCGCGGGCGATGGCCGAGGGCGCGTTGATGCGCCTGAAGTGCGGCGAGCGCTGCTTTGACCGGTACCGGGAGTTGCTGGGCGTCGCCTGACCGCGGGACGGGGCGCTTGTCTTGCGGGCCGCCCCTGCTACCCGCGTGCCCATGACCTTTTCCTCCGAACCGCTAGCCGCCCTGCTCCAGGAACTCGACCAGGAGGGCTATGCCTTCACCACCGTGACGCCCGCCACCCACGCCCGCGTGCTGGCGCGGCGGCCGGGGCGGGCGGCAAGCGACCTGCGCGACATCTTCGGGTGGAGTATGCCGTTCACGCGCGATTTGCTGCCGGGCGATCTCTTCGATCTCCTGCGCGAAGGCGGCGCGCTGGACGAGAGCAGCGGCACCTGTCGCAGCCTGGTGCGAGTGTCGTCGCTGTCGGGACGGCTGTTCCTTCATTCGGCCTTTCCGACCGACGACGAGGACAGCGTCTTCTTCGGACCCGATACCTATCGTTTCGCCCGTTTTGTCGAGGCCAGCGCGGAGGATCTCGAGACCCCGCGACACCTCGTCGATCTTGGCGCCGGGGCGGGGCCGGGCGGGATCAGCGCCGCCGGGCTGCTCGAGCCCGAGACGATCAGCCTGGTCGATATCAATCCCCGCGCCCTTGCGCTGGCCTGCGCCAATGCGATGGCGGCGGGGCTCGAGGTCGAGACGATCGAGGGTGGTCTCGAGCAGGTCGAGGGCGACATCGATCTCATTATCGCCAACCCGCCCTTCATCGCCGACCCCAAGGGCCGCAACTATCGCGACGGCGGCGAGATGCTGGGCGCAGGCGTGTCGCTGGACTGGGCGCGTCAGTCGCTGGGCCGGCTGGGCGAGGGCGGCACCATGCTGCTCTATACCGGCAGCCCGATCATCGCCGGCGAAGACCGCTTGCTCGGCGCTCTGTCCGAACTCGCCGACGAAGCGGGCGCGAGCCTTCGCTATGAGGAGTTGGACCCCGATATTTTCGGCGAAGAGCTCGAGCAGCCGGTGTATGCCGACGCCGGCGCCGACCGGATCGCGGCGGTGGGAGCGATCCTTCGCAAGGAGTGAGGCCGTTCAGCGGCGGGCGGCGCGGTGCCTGTCGTGAACCTCGACCAGAAAGTCGCGATACTGGCGAGCGATGTTGCGCCATGAGAAGCGCTCGGCGCCCGCCGCGGCGCGAGCGAGTGCATCGGGCTTGCCCTCCTTGATGGCCTTACTGACGGCGGCGGTAATGGCGTCGCTGTCGGCGGCATCGACCAGACCGGGATAGCCATCGCCGAAGATCCAGCGGGTGACCGCATAGTCATGGGCGACGACCGGCACCCCGATGGCAAGCGCTTCGGCATAGACGTTGCCGAAGGATTCGTGGAACGTCGGGTGCAGCATGACGTCGGCGGAGCGATAGAGGTTCGGCATCTCCGCGAGAGGAAGGGTCATACGGCGGAAGCGGCCGGGCATCAGCTCTTTCCCGAGCGCATCGAATTGATCGCGCAGGGGGCCGTCACCCGCCACCACCAGCTCGGCATCGGGAATCCGCGCCACCGCCCGCATTCCGTCCAGCACCCTTTTGCTGTCGATCAGCGCGCTGACCATCAGAACGACGGGCCGGTCTTCCGGAAGTCCGAAGCGGGCCCGCACGGGTGCCCCAGGAGAAAATCGCTCTGGGTTCATGCCGTTGGGAATGAGAACGGAGGGCCAGCGAGCTTCGTTGCGCTCGAAATAGATCGGATTGGTGCAGACCAATCCGTCGCAGCGGAACAGCTTGTATTCGCTGTTTTCCGCATAAGCCGGCCAGTCGCCGTTCTGGGTGACGAACACATGCGCCGGGCGCTTGCCGCCAGGCGGCCAGCGCGTGAGCATCCAATTCACGAACGGATAGCTGCAGGTCAGGGTGATGTCGGCGTCGCGGCTTCGATAGTGGCGCAGCGCGTTCAGCACCCAAGTCGCTTCCTCGTCGATCGATTCGGAGCGAAAGGGCGGAAACTTGGGTGCTCGTTCGAAGCGTTCGCGCGGGATCAGGCCGATCCGCTGAAAGTCGTAGGGGCGATCCGGAATGGGGTCACCCGAGCCGACGAGCTTGACCTCGTCGAGGCCAAGCTTGGCGATTTCGGTCGCGACTGCTTCGAACGCGACTTCGGCGCCGCGATGAACGCGGTGCAGGCCGGGGAGGAGAAAGTGAATCCGCATGGGGTGGATCAATGCTCTTTGCGGAAACCGGCGGCGCCGGCCATCTGGCCGATCCCGGTGGCGAAGCTCGCCACGCCATAGCGCCATTGCGGGCGATCCCCGCGCAACAGGCGTGAGACCGGCCGCAAAATCGCCCGTGCGCTGGTCTTCCCGCCGCGCAGGAACAAGCGCAGCTTTCCGGCGCCGAAGTGCGCGTTGGTGACGTACATCGAATTGCCGAGCCAGAAGCGATACAGGACGAGGTGCTTGAAGGTCGCGCGGTCGGCCGGCTCATTACCCCAAACCCCCGCATGTTTGGCAAAGCGGATCGTGAGGCCCGCCGCATGGGCGGTGCGGTAGAACACCATGTCCTCGCCGCCTAGCTTGCCATAGCGCGGCTCGAAGCGGATCTCGGGATGGTCGCGCAGGAATTGGGCGCGGATGATGGAATTGTTGGTTGCAGCCAGATCCATCGGGGCACGATCTTCGAAGTCGAAGCGGATATCGTCGAAGAAAGGCTGGTCGGTCATCCACTTGGGTGAGCCGTCAGGCACCCGCAGGTTCATCGCTCCGGTTGCGCAATCGGCGCCGGTCGCCTCGAGTACGTCGAGATAGGCATTGAGCCAGTCAGGCGCCGGCTCGCAATCGTCGTCGACCATCGCCACCCAGTCGGCGTCTTCGAGCGCGGTATTGACCGCCAGATTACGGGCGATGGAGATGTTGGCCTTGCCCGACGCGCGGTAGCGGATGCCGCAATCGAAGGCGCTTTCGAAATCGGCGACCACCGCCTCGGCCCGGCGATCGGGATTGTCGTCGACCACCACCACGCCGACCCGAGCCCGCTCCCGCGAAGTCGCGGCGACCTCGACCAAAGCGTCGAGCAGGGTCCGCAGCGGATCGTTGCGTTTGTAGGTGCAGATGGCGACGATGATGCGGGGCAGGGGGGTCATGCGGTCCTTGTGGATGAACTTGGCGCTCGCTGCCACCTTAGCCGGGCGAAGTGAACAAATTGATGAGGAAGGAAATGAGAAAAGGCCCCGCATCGCTGCGAGGCCTTTCCTTTTTCAGACGAGAGCGTCCGACTTAGTCGTCGTTGTTGTTGCCACCGGTCAGGAACGCCGGGGCGAACTCGGGCGCGGGGCCGTTGTCGCTGTCCGAACGCTCACGACGGGGACCACGGTCGCCGCGGTCGCCACGGCCTTCGCCGCGCGGGCCACGGTCGCCGCCGCCGTCACGGCCGCCACGATCGCCGCCGTCACGGCGCGGACCGCCACGGCCGTCGCGGCGGGGGCCACGATCGCCGCGGTCACCGCGGGGACCACGGTCGCCGCCTTCACGCGGCTCGCGCGGGGGACGGGTGTCCTCCAGCTCGGCGCCGGTTTCCTGGTCGACGACACGCATCGACAGGCGGACCTTGCCGCGGTTGTCGACCTCGAGCAGCTTGACCTTCACTTCCTGGCCTTCGGTCAGGACGTCGCGGACGTTCTCGACCCGCTCGTTCTTGATTTCCGAAACGTGCACCAGGCCATCCTTGCCGGGCATGAAGGTCACAAACGCGCCGAAGTCGACGATCGAGGCGACCTTGCCGGTGTAGACGGTGCCGGGCTCCGGCTCCTGGGTGATGCCCTGGATCCACTGGCGGGCAGCTTCGATCTGCTTCACGTCGGACGAGCTAATCTTGATCAGGCCCTCGTCGTCGATGTCGACCTTGGCGCCGGTGGTGGCGACGATCTCGCGGATCACCTTGCCGCCGGTGCCGATCACTTCGCGGATCTTGTCCTTGGGGATCTGCATGGTCTCGATGCGCGGGGCGTGCGCCGAAAGCTCGCCGCGGGTGCTGTCGAGCGCCTTGGCCATTTCGCCGAGGATGTGCGCGCGGCCGTCCTTCGCCTGGGCGAGGGCGACCTTCATGATCTCCTCGGTGATGCCGGCGACCTTGATGTCCATCTGCATCGTGGTGATGCCCTGGTCGGTGCCGGCGACCTTGAAGTCCATGTCGCCGAGGTGATCCTCGTCGCCGAGGATGTCGCTGATCACCGCGAACTTCTCACCTTCGAGAATGAGGCCCATGGCGATGCCCGCGACCGGACGCGCGAGCGGAACGCCCGCGTCCATCATGCTGAGCGAGCCGCCGCAAACGGTGGCCATCGACGAGGAGCCGTTGCTCTCGGTAATGTCGGAGAGGACACGGATTGTGTACGGGAATTCCTCGCTGGTCGGCAGCACCGGGTGCAGCGCGCGCCAGGCGAGCTTGCCGTGACCGACTTCGCGGCGCCCGGGAGCGCCGAAGCGGCCCACTTCACCGACCGAATAGGGCGGGAAGTTGTAGTGCAGCATGAAGCGCGAGTAGCTGAGGCCGTCGAGACCATCGATCATCTGCTCGGCGTCCTTGGTGCCGAGCGTGGTGGTGCAGATCGCCTGCGTTTCGCCGCGGGTGAACAGCGCCGAGCCGTGGGTGCGCGGCAGGAAGCCGACCATCGCCTCGATTGGACGAACGGTCTTGGTGTCGCGGCCGTCGATGCGGCGGCCTTCCTCGATGATGGCGGTGCGGACGATGTCCGCTTCCAGCACCTTGACCAGCTTGGCGGCGACGAGCTGCTCCTGCGCTTCCGCGTCGGCAAAGGCTTCCTTGGCCTTGGCGCGGGCGGCGTTGAGGAGGTCCGAACGCTCGGCCTTCGAGGTCACCTTATAGGCGGCCGCGATGTCGGCGCCGATGAGGTCCTTGAGCTTGGCCTTGGTGGCGGCCTTGTCGTCGGCCTGCTTCAGGTCCCACGGCTCCTTGGCGGCCTTTTCGGCGAGGTCACAGATCGCGTTCACGACCTTCTTGCAGGCGTCGTGCGCGAACACGACGGCGCCCAGCATGACGTCTTCCGACAGCTCCTTGGCTTCGGATTCGACCATCATCACGGCCCCGCCGGTGGCGGCGACGACGAGATCGAGATCGCCTTCCTTGACCTGCTCGTTGGTCGGGTTGAGCACATATTCACCGCCGACATAGCCGACGCGTGCGGCGCCGATCGGGCCCATGAAGGGAACGCCCGAGAGGGTGAGGGCTGCCGACGCGGCGCACATGGCGACGATGTCTGGCTCATTCTCGCCGTCATAGGAAAGGACCTGCGCGATCACGAGGACTTCGTTGTAGAAGCCTTCCGGGAACAAAGGGCGGATCGGGCGGTCGATAAGACGGCTGGTCAGCGTCTCCTTTTCCGTCGCGCCGCGCTCACGCTTGAAGAAGCCGCCCGGGATGCGCCCGGCTGCGGAGAACTTCTCCTGATAGTGGACGGTCAGCGGGAAGAAGTCCTGGCCGGGCTTCACGCTCTTGGCGGCGGTGACGGCGCACAGGACGACGGTTTCGCCCATGGTGGCGAGCACGGCGCCATCGGCCTGGCGGGCGATGCGCCCGGTTTCGAGCTTCAGCGTCTTGCCGCCGAGATCGACTTCCACGGTGTTGATATTGAACATTGAGTATCCTTTGTCCCGCCGCCGGATGCGGACGGGTTCAGCTTTGGCGGACAAACCGGTCTGCCAGCGGCTGGGGCGTTTTCCTTGCCCCTGAACGCCCCGCCGGATGCGGATCGCCCATAAGCGAAGGGCGCCGCTGGGGCGCCCTTCGTATTTCGGTGTTACTTGCGGAGGCCGAGGCGACCGATCAGATCGGTGTAGCGCTGGGCGTCTTCCTTCTTGAGGTAGGCCAGCAGGCTACGGCGCTTGTTGACCATCATCAGCAGCCCGCGGCGGCTGTGATTATCCTTGGCGTGGCCCTTGAAATGCTCGGTCAGCGTCTGGATGCGGTTGGTCAGGATAGCGACCTGGACCTCGGGCGAACCCGTGTCGTTCTCGTCGCGGCGATATTCCTTGATCACTTCGGCTTTGCGCTCGGCGGTAATCGACATCGTGTTACTCCTATTCCTGAAGGTTGAACCCGCGGACGATCCGGTCTCCTTCGATCAGCGCGACGGGGATGAGCCCGTCGACGGCGACGTGAAGACCGCTTGCCAGCGGAACCCGGGAAAGCCGCTGTCCGACACGGAGCAGGCGGGCTTCATCGGGGGTGACGGGAAAGGCCGGGATGTCGTCCAGCCCTGCTTGCAATGGCAGAAGTGCCCCGTCGAGCGAGCCGCCCTTAGCGCATTCGCCAAGAAAGTCCAACGATATCGCCTGGGCAAGCGTGAACGGCCCGGCCTTGGTCCGCCGCAGCATGGTGACATGGCCGACGGTGCCCAGCGCCAGCGCGAGGTCGCGGGCGAGGCTGCGGATATAGGTGCCTTTCGAGACGGTAGCGGAGAGGGTGATCTCCTCCAGCGGGCCATCCTCGCCGCCGACCCGCTCAAGCGTATGGATGGTGACGTCGCGGCTCTTGAGTTCGACTTCCTCCCCGGCGCGGGCGAGGTCATAGGCGCGGTGGCCATCGATCTTGAGGGCCGAATAAGCCGGCGGAACCTGGCTGATCGGGCCGGTGAAGGCCGGGAGGGCGGCGTCTACCTCGGCGAGCGTCGGGCGATGGGGGCTGGACGCGATTTCCTTGCCTTCGAGGTCAAGCGTGTCGGTCTGGCTGCCGAAGCGGATGGTGAAGTCGTAGCTTTTCACCGCATCGAGCATGCGTCCGGCAAGCTTGGTCGCTTCGCCCAGCGCGATGGGCAGCACGCCGGTCGCGAGTGGATCGAGCGTGCCGCCGTGGCCGACCTTGGTCTTCGCCTCGCCGGCGTCACGCAGCGCACGTTTGACCGCTGTCACTCCTTGGGTGGAGCCAAGGCCGAGAGGCTTGTCGAGGACGATCCAGCCCGAAAGCGGGCGCTTCACGCCGCGGGCTCGTGCGGATGGGCTTCCTCCGCCGACCGTAGCCGCGCGAAGAAATGGCGGCGGCAGAGGGCAACATAGCGGTCGTTGCCGCCGATCTCGGTCTGCAGCCCCTGCGCCACCGCGCGGCCATCGGCATCGACGCGAAGGTTCATGGTCGCCTTGCGCCCGCACTCGCAGACGGCCTTCAGTTCGACGAGGGCATCGGCCAAGGCGAGCAGCGCCGCGCTCCCGGGGAATAGCGCTCCGCGGAAATCGGTGCGCAGGCCATAGCACAGCACCGGCACGTCCATCTCGTCCGCCAGGCGGCACAATTGAAGCACTTGCGGCTCTGTCAGAAATTGCGCCTCGTCGACCAGCACACAATGGACCCGGCGACGGCTGAGTTCGGCTCCTACGGTTTCAAGCAGATCGGTGGTGCCATCGAAACTATGCGCGTCCGCCCCGATGTCCAGCCGCGAGGAGATCCGGCCCTCGCCCGCGCGGTCGTCGAGCGCGGCGGTCCACAGCATCGTTTCCATGCCGCGTTCGCGATAATTGAAATCGGCTTGCAGCAGCGTCGTCGATTTACCCGCATTCATCGCGGCATAGTAGAAATAGAGCTTGGCCATGGGCGGCCTTGTACCCCGGCCGAAGCCGGGGTCCAGTTCACTTCTTCGCGACGGCCTTTCCGCCCTTCTTGCCAAGCTCGGCCTGCGCTGCCGACGATTTGCGGGGGTTGGATTTGCCCTCGTGGCTGGCCTTGGCGTTGGCTTTCTGCGCGGTGGCACTGCCGTGGCCTTTTTTCTCGGTCATGCGTACTCTCCTCACTGTCGCAGCGTAAAACGCCGGAGCGCGCAAGGGTGCCTTACGGTCCTTCGCCCACCCATTCGTCGCGGAGGATCGAGAAGATCACCGTGTCCCGGACATGGCCGGTCCAGGTGATGGTGTCGGCCCGCAGCACGCCTTCGCGGACGGCGCCGAGCTTGGCCACCGCCGCCTGCGAGCGGTGGTTGCGGGCATCGACCCGGAACTCGATCCGGCGAAACCCGCAAGCGATGGCGCGGCGGATCATCATGTCCTTGATGCGCCGATTGAAGCCCGTTCCGCGCAGGGCAGGGCGACAGTAAGTGAAGCCGATTTCCAGCACGCGATGGCGCGGGTCGATGCGCAGGAAGCTCGACATGCCAGCAAGGACGTCGCCGTCGAAGAGAACGAAGGTCTCGGCATCCCGCCGGGCGAGCAAGGCGTCGATCGTGTTGTCGAACTGGTCCGGCCCGCAATTGACGGAATAGATCGACCAGATGTCGCGGTCTTCGGCGCAGGCGCTCTTGAGTGCCGCGCGATAGTCCTCGGCGAAGGGAAGGGCGGAGCAGCCATCGCCCGTCATCGGCGCGGCCAGCTCACTCATTGCTCGTCGGAGAGATCCTGCTTGACGTGCGGGGTGCGCAGGATCTGATCGATCTTGCCGCCTTCGTCGAAACTCTCGTCCGCCAAGAACTTGAGCTTGGCGGCATATTTAGTGTTCACCCGCCGGGCGACCTCGCCCTGGAAGAAGGCGGTGTTGGTGCGCAGCGCCTTCAGCACCACTTCCTCGTCCTGGCCGAGCAACGGCTTCACGAACACGGTGGCGTGGCGCAGGTCCGGGCTCATCCGGACTTCGGTGACGCTGACGAGATGGCTCTGCAACGTCGCATCATGGACGTCGCCACGTGCCAGCACTTCGCTCAGCACGTGGCGCACCTGCTCGCCGACTCGCAGCAAGCGGACCGAACGACCTTCCGAGGTTTCCTGTTTTCTCAAGCCACAATCATCCAGCCAGCAACGGGTATTAATAGCAGACAGGGCAGAAGGCACCCGCAGCCCTCGCCGAGGCACCCCCCAAAATCTGCTCCGTCGAAGAGCCGCTTGAACCGCGTCTTCTTTCGAATTTGCCTCGTCAAAGCGTCCGGGCGCGCTCCTCAACCTCGAACACTTCGAGGTTGTCGCCAGCTTTGATGTCGTTGGTGTCGGCCAGCAGCACACCGCACTCCAGACCCGCGATGACTTGCGCCACGTCGTCCTTGAAGCGACGCAGCGAGCTGATCGTGGTCTTGGAAACGATGACGTCCTCGCGGGTGAGGCGCGCGTGGAGCCCCTTGCGAATGACACCTTCGAGCACCAGCAGACCGGCGGCCTTGTCGCGCTTGCCGGCCGGGAAGACCTCCTGCACGCGGGCACGGCCGACGACCGTTTCGATGATCTCGGGCCCAAGCTCGCCCGCCATCGCACCCTTGGCCCAGTCGGTCAGGTGATAGATGACGTCGTAATAGCGAAGCTCGGTCTTGTTCCGCGCCGCGACTTCACGTGCCTTGGCGTTCGGACGGACGTTGAAGCCGATGATCGGCGCCCCGGTGGCCGAGGCCAAGGTGACATCGCTTTCGGTGATCGCGCCGACGCCCGAATTCAGAATGCGGACCTTGATCTCGTCGGTCGACAGGCGGTTGAGCGCATTGACGATCGCTTCGGCCGAGCCCTGCACGTCGGCCTTCACCACCAGCGGGAATTCGATGATGGTGGAGGCCTTGTTGGCGAACATATTCTCAAGGCTCATCGGCGCGGCGGTGGTCCGCTTGCGATCGAGCACGCTCTGGCGATAGCTCGCGACTTCGCGCGCACGGGCTTCGTTCTCGACGACGGTGAGCTGATCGCCCGCCGACGGGACCGAGCCCAGGCCGAGGACTTCGACCGGCATCGACGGACCGGCGACCTTGACCTGCTTGCCATGATCGTCGGTCATCGCGCGGACCTTGCCCGACGCGGCGCCGACCACCAGGACGTCACCGACCTTCAAGGTGCCGCGCTGCACCAGAACGGTCGCCAGCGGACCCCGGCCCTTGTCGAGCTTGGCTTCGATCACCGTGCCTTCGGCGGCGCGGTCGGGATTGGCCTTGAGTTCGAGGATTTCGGCCTGCAGCGCGATGGCGTCGAGCAGCCCGTCGAGGTTGGTGCCCTTCAATGCCGACACTTCGACATCCTGAACGTCGCCGCCCAGCTGTTCGACCACGATTTCGTGCTGAAGCAGTTCCTCGCGGACCCGCTGCGGCTTGGCATCGGGCTTGTCGATCTTGTTGATCGCCACGATCATCGGCACGCCGGCCGCCTTGGTGTGGTTGATCGCCTCGATCGTCTGCGGCTTCAGTCCGTCGTCGGCAGCCACCACCAGCACCACGATGTCGGTGACATTGGCACCGCGCATGCGCATTTCGGTAAAGGCTTCGTGGCCCGGCGTGTCGAGGAAAGTGATGAGATCGCCGCTCGGCACCTTCACCTGATAGGCGCCGATATGCTGAGTGATGCCGCCGGCTTCGCCCGACACGACATTGGCGCCGCGAAGCGCGTCGAGCAGCGAGGTCTTGCCGTGATCGACATGGCCCATGATGGTCACCACCGGCGGACGGGCGACGAGGGTCGCCGCATCATCGACGTCGGCCGCGGTGTCGATATCGACATCGCTGTCGCTGACGCGCTTGATGTTGTGGCCGAACTCGGTGACCAGCAGTTCGGCGGTGTCCTGATCGATGCTCTGATTGACGGTCACCGGGGTGCCCATCTTGAACAGCGCCTTCACCAGATCGGCGGCCTTTTCGGCCATGCGGTTGGCAAGCTCACCGACGGTGATGCTGTCGGGCACCACGACGTCACGGACCTGCTTTTCGCGCGGACCCGACTGCGAATAAGCGCGCTTTTCCTTTTCGCGCGCCCGGCGAAGGGCGGCGAGGCTGCGCGAGCGATCGTCGTCACCGGCAAGGGCGCGGGTGACGGTGAGCTTGCCCGAATGGCGACGATCGTCGCCGCCGCGCTGGCCGGGACGCGCCGGACGAGCCGGCTCGGGACGGCGCGCGGGCGAGGCACTGCCACCACCGCTGCTGCTGCTGCTGCTTCCGCCGCCCGAGGAGGGCGCGGATTGCTGCTGGCTCGCCTGGGGGGCGGCCTGGGGTTGGGGCTTGGGCGCGGGCGGCGGCGGTCGGCGCACCGGCTGGAACATCTGGCCGGGGCGCGACGCCACGGTGCGCGGGGTGGCCGCGGGAGCGGGAGCCTCGGGCTCGGGCGCGGGAGCGGCAGCCGCCGCAGCAGCAGCGGCTTCCGCAGCCTTGTCGGCTTCGTCGGCCTTGCGGGCTTCCTCCTCGATTCGCCGCTTGGCGTCTTCCTCGGCCTGGCGGGCGGCCTCTTCGTCGGCCTTGCGCTTGTCCTCGGCGCGCTTCTTTTCGTCCTCGGTAGCGTTGACCTTGGCCTGCTCTTCGCGGCGACGAGCGTCTTCGAGCGCGGTCATGCGCGCTTCTTCGGCCTCGCGCATCCGGCGAGCGGTTTCTTCCTTGCGGGCCGCAATATCGTCGGCCGCCGAACGGCGCGGGGCCGCCGGAGCGGGAGCAGGCGCAGCAACGGGCGCCGGCGCCGGTGCGGGCGCGGCGGCTTCGGGCTCTGGCGCAGCAGCGGGCGCCTCGCCCGGTCGGCCGAGGATGCGGCGCTTCTTGACCTCGACCACCACCGTGTTCGAACGGCCGTGGCTGAAGCTCTGCTTGACCTTGCCAGTCTCAACCGTGCGCTTGATGCCCAGCGGCGGCCGGGTACCCAGCTTCGGCTTGTCGGTCTGGTCGCTCATAAATTCCTTATCTACTCGTCGTCAGCAAGGGGTTGACCAACGACGTCGTCGCCGCGGCCTAGCCCAGCAGTTCCTACAATGAAAGCACGCCAGCGTTTGAGGGTGCCAAGCACGCGCGCGGCCGCTCTCGGGTCGGTCAGGGCAACATGTACCACATTTTCCCGTCCCAGCGCCATGCTCAAGATGGTGCGCGAAGCCGGTATTTCCAAGCCTTGGTGATGACCAAGCTCCTCGGCCCCGCCGACCCGCCACGCCTGATCGAGCTTGCGGCGGCCATCGGCCCCGGCATCGGCGGCGTGGAGAAGGAGGTGGACCTTGCCCCGGCGGCAGGCTTCATCGACCCGGTCGGCACCGTTGATCAGCGTGCCCGAGCGCGCTTCCATACCCAGCCGGTCGAGCGAGGCGCGGGAAAGCGCCTGCTCGATCCGCTCGGGCAGGTCGGCCGGGATCTCGACTCCTTGGGTCTTGAACGCGCGCGACAGCGCGGCTTTCAATTTGCCCTTTGCGATCGCGGTCTCGAGTTCGGGCCGGGACACGCCGATCCACGCCCCGCGCCCAGGCGCCTTGGCGCGGACATCGGGGTGGACCTGGCCATCGGGGCCGAGGACGAGCCGGATCAGTTCCGCCTTGTCGGCGGATTGGCGCGTCAGGACGCAGGTGCGTTCGGGCCCATGCCCGTCCGCACCGTCGCCGTCAGTGGGCGCTAGCGCCTCATTGCGAGGATTCCGCATCGGCGGCCTCCTCAGCGTGCGGGGCTTCGGCCTCGTCTTCGAACCAATGCGCGCGGGCGGCCATGATGATCTCGTTGCCCTGCTCTTCGGTCAGGCCATATTCGGCGAGGATCCCGCCCTTGTCCTCGGCCCGCTGCGGCGCGTTTTCGGCGCGGCGGCGCGGTTCGGGACGCTTCTTCTGGACGAGTTCGTCGGTTGCGAGATCGGCAAGATCGTCGAGGGTCAGGATCTTGGCCTTGCCCAAAGTCACCAGCATCTGCTCGGAAAGATGCGGCAGCTCGGCCAATGCATCCTCGACACCCAGACCACGGCGTTCTTCGCGGGCAGCCGCTTCACGGCGCTCCAGCGCTTCGGAGGCACGCTCCTGAAGCTCGGTCGCAATGTCGTCGTCGAGGCCTTCGATCGACGCGATTTCGTCGGCTTCGACGTAGGCCACTTCCTCAAGGCTGGTGAAGCCTTCGGCGACCAGCAGCTGAGCCAGCGTCTCGTCGACGTCCAGTTCGTTCTGGAACATCTCCGAGCGCTCGACGAATTCCTTCTGGCGCTTCTCGGAGGCGTCAGCCTCGGTCAGAATGTCGATTTGCGAGCTGGTCAGCTGCGAGGCGAGACGCACGTTCTGGCCGCGGCGGCCGATCGCCAGGCTGAGCTGGTCATCGGGCACCACCACTTCGATCCGGCCTTCTTCCTCGTCGATCACGACTCGGGCAACGGTCGCGGGCTGGAGGGCGTTGACGACGAAGGTCGCGGTGTCCTCGCTCCAGGGAATGATATCGATCTTCTCGCCCTGCATTTCCTGCACGACGGCCTGCACGCGGCTGCCCTTCATGCCGACACAGGCACCGACCGGGTCGATCGAGCTGTCGTAGCTGATGACGCCGATCTTGGCGCGGCTGCCCGGATCGCGGGCTGCGGCCTTGATCTCAATGATGCCGTCGTAGATTTCGGGCACTTCCTGCGCGAACAGCTTCTTCATGAAGTCGGGGTGCGAGCGGGAAAGGAAGATCTGCGGGCCGCGGGTTTCGCGGGCGACACGCAGGATCAGACTGCGGACGCGGTCGCCGACGCGGTGCATTTCGCGCGGGATCTGCGCATCGCGGCGGATCACGCCCTCGGCGCGGCCAAGGTCGACGACGACGTGGCCGAATTCGACCCGCTTGACGACGCCAGTGATGATCTCACCGGTGCGGTCCTTGAATTCTTCATACTGGCGCTCGCGCTCGGCGTCGCGGACCTTCTGGAAGATGACCTGCTTGGCGGCCTGCGCGGCGATGCGGCCGAATTCGATCGGGGGCAGGGGATCGACGATGAAGTCGCCCACCGCGGCATCGGCCTTGAGCTTCTGCGCGCCCTTGAGGTCGATCTGCTTGTAATAATCTTCCGGGGCTTCCTCGACCACTTCGACAACGCGCCACAGGCGCAGGTCGCCGGTCTGCGGGTCGAGCTTGGCGCGGATGTCGTTTTCCTGGCCGTAGCGAGCGCGGGCGGCGCGCTGGATCGCGTCTTCCATCGCTTCGATGACGATGCCGCGATCGATCAGCTTTTCGCGCGCAACGCTGTCGGCGATGGCGAGCAGCTCGGCCCGGTTGGCCGTCGGTGCGGCGGGAGCGGCGGTGGCCATGATTCTTACTCTTCCTCTTGGGTTTCGAGTTGGTCGGCACCATCCAAAGGTGCCTCGAAGACTTCATCGGCGCCCTCGGTCGAGAGCGGTTGGGTGGCGGCAATCAAACGGTCGGTCAGCAGCAGCTTGGCCGAATGAATGGCATCGAAGGGGATCCGGCGCGTGCCTTGCGAGCCCGAGATCAGGATCGTCTCGTCCTCGACGCCTTCGATGTCACCGGTCACCTGCTTGGCGCCATCGACTTCGCGGGCTAGCTTGAGGCGGGCTTCGTGGCCCTGCCAGTCGCGATAATCCTTGAGCCGGGTCAGCGGCCGGTCGATGCCGGGCGAACTGACCTCCAGCCGGTAGGCGCCCTCGACGGGATCGTGGCCGGCGGCCTCCATTTCGTCGAGAACGTCGGACACCCGGCGCGACAGCGCTTCGCAATCGCCGAGGTCGAGCTGACCCGTCTCGGGCCGTTCGGCCATGATCTGCAACGTCGGATCGGACTTGCCGCCGATCATCGCCACGCGCACGAGTTCGAACCCGAGTGCCTTGGCCTCGGTCTCGATCCGTGAAGTCAGCGTTGCGTCCATGCGGCTCCCATCAATCCAAACCCCCTCGGACCGCCGCGGTGTCCCGGGCAGCCTCGCCAGCATCGACGATGTGAGGAGGAGATTCGTGTATAGGGAGAGCGGCGCGGTTGCGCAACCGGCTCAGTGCGCCTTGAACACCCAATAACGATTGAGCAGGAAGCTCAGGATCGGAGTCGCGGCCATCATCAGCGGGGTGGCGGCCAGCGGCGAGAGGCCGAGTTGCTTCACCGTCAGCCAGATCCAGAAATTGTTGATCGCAAAAGCGATGCCCGCCGAGATCAGGAAGCGCCCGAGCTGCAGCGCTTCGCCCTTGTTGCCGCCTTCGCGGAAGCTCCAGCGGCTGTGGACGAAATAGCCGATCGACAGTCCCACTGCGGTGCTTCCGACATTGGCGAGGTAGGGATCGACGTGATGCCAGACCAGCGCCGAAAAAGCCGAGGTCGCGAGCCAGGTCACGAACAGGCCAGCGATGATGTAGCGGATAAGCTGGCGCGAGGCAGGATGCGCCAGCAATTGCTGCGCCTTGCGGGCGTGACCGGCCATCAACGGTCGAAGCATCAGACGAGCTCGGCGACCGCCGGAACGGGCCGGGGAGCGCGCCCCGCACCGGCCATGGCGGGCGCGAGCCGTTCCTTGCTGGTGAACAGGGTGGAAGAGGTCAGCCCCATTTTGCACAGCCGATACAGGAACGCGGTGCCGAGTACGCCGAAGCCGTAGGTGCAGCTGCGGCGGAAGTTGATGCTCGACGCTTCCTCGAAATAGCGGGTCGGGCAGCTGATCTCGCCGATCTGGAAGTTCGTCCACATGGTCTGCGCGATCATCTGGTTGTCGAACACGAAGTCGTCGGAGCAGGCCGGAAGCGCCAGCGTTTCCAGCACGTTCCGGCTCCAGGCGCGATAGCCCGTGTGATATTCGCTGAGCTTGGCGCCCATCAGCAGATTCTGAAGCGCGGTAAGGCAGCGGTTGGCGACATATTTGTAGATCGGCATCCCGCCCGCGAGCGCGCCGTTGCCGAGGATTCGCGAGGCGAAAACGGCGTCGTAATGACCCGATGCGATCATCCCGGCCATCGCCGGGATCAGCTTTGGGCTGTACTGATAATCGGGGTGGAGCATGATCACGATGTCGGCCCCGCGCTCCAGCGCGATGGTGTAGCAGGTCTTCTGGTTGCCGCCGTAGCCGCGGTTGTCGTCGTGGGTCGCGGTAAAGATTCCGAGCTCGCGGGCGAGGGCCGAGGTGCGGTCCTTGCTGCAATCGTCGACCAGGATCACGTCGTCGACGATGCTGAAGTCGATTTCGTTGTACGTCCGCTCGAGCGTCCGGTCGGCGTTATAGGCCGGAAGAACCACCGCCACCTTTTTACCGTTGATCACCAAACGCTCTCCTTCAAACCGCGAATGGCCGCAACCATCGCCGAGGAAGGTTAACGAGAGTGTAAACGCTTGCAGAAAAAGTGCGGCCTTGGGAAGAGCGGGGTGCTGCGGGGCAGCGCGGGTGGGGAACAGGGTGACAGGCAAGGTGGATAGGTGGCTCCGGCAGCCGCTGTTGGCGGAGCGTCCGACGACCGACAATCGCGGCGCGCGCTGGCTGTTGTTGGGGGTCTGGCTGACCGTTACGATCGTGCTGGCGGTGAAGCACGTGCCCTGGCGCGATGAGGCGCGGGCCTGGTCGCTGATGCTGATGGGCCGGTCGTGGCCTGACATGTTTCGCACCGTTCAAGGCGAGGGTCATCCCTACCTGTGGTACATGCTGCTGCGCGCCGGGTGGGAGGTGTTCGGGGCGCCCGAGGTGCTGCGCGTGACCGGTCCCGTCATCGGCGCCGCGGCCTCCGCGCTGCTGATCCTGCGCGGGCCGTTCCGGATCGGCATGCTGGCGCTGCTGGTGTTCAGCCTTCACCTCGGCTTCGAATATACGGTGCTGAGCCGCAACTACGGCATCTCGGCGCTAATCATTCTCGTCATCGCCGCGTCCTGGACCCGCATCCGCGACAGCCTGTGGCTGGGCGCGCTGCTGATCCTCTTGTGCAATACCAACGTGCCGAGCGTGTTCATTGCCGGCTCTTTCGCTTTCTATCGGCTGCTCGAAGTGTGGGAGGGCAATCGCAACCTCCACTCGCCTGAATGGCGGCGCTGGATGCTCAACGTCGCGCTGCTGCTGGTCGGCACCTTGCTGTGCTTCATCGCGGTCTATCCGCCGGCCAATGACTCGGCCTCCAGTGCCGGATCGGCGCCGCTCACGCTCCCCAACCTCCTCGGCGCGCTGTTCACCGCCGAGCGGTCGTTCATGGCGATCGGGCTTGGCAATGCGTCGCTGTTCGGATCCCTGGTGGTGCTGTTCAGCCTGTTGCTGTTCCTCGACCGGCCCAAGGCGCTCGCCACCGCGGCGCTTGCGCTCATCACCCTCAAATTCTTCTTTTTCTTCGTCTATCCGGGCTACTACCGGCATTCGTCGCTGTTCTTCATCTTCTTGATTGCCTTGGCCTGGATCGAAGCGGGCAAGGGCTGGGTGCGCGAATGGAAAACGGCGGACGTGCGCCCGGCGCTGTTGCTCGGCACAACCGCCTTCGTAGTCTTGATGGGCGCGCAAACGGCCCGCTATCTCGCCGATCCGATCGCGAACCTCGTTGAAGGGCGGCCTTATTCGCATGCCGCCGACCTCGCCCAGATCCTCAATCGGCCGGAATATTCGGGCTCGATGCTGATGATCGATCCCGATTCGATGGGAGAATCGGTCGTTTACCAGACCGGTCGGCCCTATTGGCTGATCCGCCGCGACCGATTGGCCACGCTGACGCCCTTTTCGTCGGCGGGCGACAAAAGGCTGACGCTCGACCGGCTGCTGCAACAGGCGGATGGCTTAAAAAGCCGGACCGGCCGACCAGTGGTCATCGCGCTGGCGCTCAATCTCGATCGGACGCAGTCGGGCGCCTACGACATGATGTACCGCGACTATACCTTGCTGACGCCGGCCAGCGTGGCGCGATTCAAGGCGGCGACTCGCAAGATTGCTTCGCTACGGAATGCCGGCGGCGACGAGGAATATGACGTCTACGTCTATCCCCGCTGATCAGCCGCCGAGCGCGCCCATTTCGGCGCGGATGCGGATGGTCAGGACGATGGCGTTCAAGATCGAGAAGATCAGCGCGACCTGCCACAGGCCGAAGACCAGTGGCAGCACTGCGATCTCGCCGATCACGACCAGGTAATTGGGGTGCCGCACGAAGCGGAACGGTCCGCCGGTGACCAGCGGAGCATTCGGGAGCACGATGATCCGCGTCGTCCACCGCGGCCCGAGAGTCCTCAACACCCATAACCGCCCTGCCTGAAGCAGCATGAAGAGGGCGAACAGCCACCAGTGAATGTCGCGTCCGGGCGCCAGCCAGAACAGGGTAGCGAGCCAGCCCGCATGCACCGCGACGATCAGCGGATAATGGCCTGGCGCATGCTCGTAAGCGCCGGCGGCGAGCAGCCGGGCGGTGTTGGCCTGCGCGATCTTCAGTTCGGACAGGCGCTGAAACAGCACGAAGAACAGGATGGCGTAGGCCGGCCAGTGATGCTCGCTCATGCGCGCTCCAGTGTCAGGGCGGCGCAGGTGAAGCCGGGACCGAAGGCGGTCATCAAGGTCCGCTCGGGAAGGCCGCGCGCGATCAGCCGTTCGGCGACGAACAGGACGGTCGGCGCACTCATGTTGCCATGATCTCGAAGCACCTCGCGTTCCAGATCGAGGGCGCCTGAGGGCAATTGGAGCGCTTCCTCGATCGCGGTGATCACCTTGGCTCCGCCGGGATGCGAGCAGAGCCGGTCGATGTCGCGCCGCGAAAGGCCGATGTCGCCGAGGATGCCGTCGATCGCTCCCGCGAGTTCGGCAGTGACGAACGGGGGGATGGCACGGTCGAACACGACGGCGAGGCCAGGATCCTCGACCCGCCAGCCCATGATGCCGAGCGTGTCGGGCCATTGCCGTTCGCCCGCTGCGGCGATGGTGGCCGGGCCGCTTCCTTCGGTCGACACGATGGCCGCCGCCGCGCCGTCGCCGAACAGCGCGGTCGCGACCAGCGCCGCGGGATCGTCGGTGTCGAGCCGGATCGAAATCGAGCAGGTCTCGACACAGACGAACAGCCAGCGAGTGCCCGGCTCAGCTGCGGCGAGGCGCGCGGCGGTGGCGAGGCCGCTGACCCCGCCCGCGCAGCCGAGGCCGAAGACCGGCACGCGCCGGACGTCGGAGCGGAAGCCGAGCCGCGGGGCGACCCGTGCTTCGAGGCTCGGAGTAGCAATCCCCGTGGTCGACACGAACACGATGCCGTCGATGTCGCTGGGCTGGAGACCCGCCTTTACGATCGCCCCAAGCGCCGCATCCTCGAACAATTGCTCTGAAGCGCGGAGATACAGGTCGTTGCGCGACTGCCAGCCGTGATCGCCCGCATACCAGTCGAGCGGCGCGACGAGATTGCGCCCATCGATTCCGGCATTGTCGAACACGCCCGACAGGCGGTCGTAAAGCGCCTTGCGCCCGGAAAAGAGGTCGCGGCCGATTGCTTTGGCCTCAGCCTGGCTGATGCGATAGGGCGGGACGGCAGAGGCGAGGCTGAGTAAAGTGACGGGCTGCACTAAGTGAGGTGCTTCCTATTTTGGGCCCCTAAGGTAGGGGTTCGAGCAATGTAACTCGCCGAGGAGGATTAAGGATGCGACGTAGGGCTCTTCATGGCGTGATGGCCTTTGGACTAGCGCTTTCGGCCTGCGGAACGGCCGCCGTTCCGGCCCAGGATCAGCCGGCGACGGGCGGACAGGTGCCGTTCAAGGTGGCTCCGGTCGCCAGCTTCGACACGCCGTGGGCGATGACCTTCCTGCCGGGTGGCCGCGAGGCGCTGGTCAGCGAGAAGGAGGGGCGCCTGTGGGTCGTCAATGCCGCCACCGGCGCCAAGACCGCGGTATCGGGCCTGCCCAAGCTCAAGGTCGCGGGGCAGGGCGGTCTTGGCGATGTAGTCGTCGGCCCGCAGAACCGCATCTATCTCAGCTACGTCGAAGGCGGCGACGGTGGGACCAGCGGTGCGGCGGTCGGCTACGGCCGGCTGGTGAAGACCGGCGCCACCTACGCGCTGCAAGGCTTCAAGACCGTGTGGCGCCAATCGCCCAAGGTCACCGGCAACGGCCACTTCTCACACCGCATCGCCTTCGGTCCCGATGGCGCGATGTACCTGACCTCAGGCGACCGGCAGAAATTCCAGCCGGCGCAGGACATGACCGGCAATCTCGGCAAGGTGCTTCGCCTGACTCCCGAAGGACAGCCGTTCCCGGGCAATCCGTGGGCGGCCAAAGGCGGTGTGCAGGCGCAATTTTATTCGATCGGCCATCGCAACGTCCTCGGCATCTCGTTCGCGCCCGACGGAAAGCTCTGGCAGCATGAGATGGGGCCGCAGGGCGGCGACGAGGTCAATCTCATCGTGGCCGGCAAGAATTACGGCTGGCCGGTGGTGTCCAACGGTTCCAACTATGGCGGCGGCGATATTCCCGATCATCCGACCCGCCCCGAGTTCGAAGCGCCCAAGGTCTGGTGGAACCCTGCTGTGTCGCCCGCCGGCATGATCGTCTACTCCGGCAACCTGTTCCCGCAATGGAAGGGCGACATCCTGATGGGCGCGTTGTCGGGCAAGTCGTTGATTCGCATCGACGTCAACGGCGATCAGGCGGCCAAGGCCGAGCGCTGGCCGATGGAGCGCATCCGCGAGGTCGAACAGGGCCCCGGCGGCGAAGTCTATCTTCTCGAGGACAGCGGCCGGCTTCTGCGCCTGACCCCGGCCTGAAGATACGAAAAGGGGCGGCCCCGCGAGGAGCCGCCCCTTTATATTGTCAGCGATCAGCTAATCAGGCAGCGCGGCCCTTGCCGCGCAGGCTGTTCAGCACTGCGAGACCAAACACGGCGGCGGCGGTGTAGCTGGCAGCCTTGTTGTTGTTCACGAAGTCGCGAACCTGGCCGAAGCCCTTGCGCAGTTCGCCCGTCAGCTGATCGACGGTGCCGTCCTGCTGCAGCTTGGCATCGCCGGTGACTTCGCCGAGACCGCGCTTGAAATCGCCCTTGGTGGCCGTGCCTTCGCCGGCGATCGTGTCGATGTTCATTATTGTTCTCCGAAATTGGGTTCGCGGCATCAACGCGCGAGAGGCGCAGGAGTGCCGTTCGTGTTTGCAGGCGTCCGCGCATCTGCCAAAGGGCCCGGCGTGACGTTACGGCCCTCGCACTCGCTGCTCGCTTTTCCCCTCGGCCTCCTGTCCGCGCTTGCCTTTGCGCCGGTCGGACTGTGGCCGCTGATGCCGCTCGCCTTTGCGGTGCTGGCGCTGCTGGTCGCGCGAAGCGGGAGCTTGCCGCGTGCCCTGTGGACCGGCTGGCTGTTCGCGGTCGGGCAATTCGTGCTCGGTCTCAACTGGATCGCTACCGCCTTTACCTACCAGGCGGCGATGCCGGCGTGGCTCGGCTGGCTGGCGGTGGTGCTGCTCAGCCTGTATCTGGCGGTCTATCCGGCGCTGGCGACCGGCCTTGCCTGGCGCTTCGGACAGTGCTCGCCGACCGGATTGGTGCTGGCGCTGGCCGGCGGCTGGGCGGTGAGCGAGTGGCTGCGGGCGACCATGTTCACGGGCTTCGCGTGGAATCCGGTTGGCGTAACCCTGCTCGAGACCTTCTGGCGCTTGAGTGCGGCGGGTATCGGAACGTATGGACTGTCGGTGCTGGTGGTGCTGCTGGGCGGCGCGCTGTTCCTTTTGTTCTCCGCCGCCCGGCGAAACGCGCTCGTCCTCGCAACCCTTGTTCTCGCTGTCGGTGCGTCGGGCTGGCTTCGCGCACCGCTACCCCAGGTTGCGGCGGCAAAGAAACTCCGCATCGTTCAGCCCAACATCGGCCAGGAAGACAAATGGCGCGAAGGGCTGGAAGAAGAAGCCTTCCAACGCCTCTCCAAGCTGTCGGCCCTTCCGGCCGGTGCACCACCGACCTTGATCCTGTGGCCCGAGGTTGCGGTGCCGGTCGCCTTTCAGCTCGAAGGTCCGCCGCCCGCGCGCCTGACCACGCCGCTGCCGCCGGCCCGCCGGGCGGGTGCCTTGCTGCGGCCGGGCGGCGATCTGCTCGTCACCGGCGCCTTTGCGCTGGTAGTCGATCGCAATGCGAAGCTGGTCGGAAGCACCAACAGCGTGATGCCGATCGCGGGCGACGGAAGCATTCTCGGCCGCTACGACAAGGCGCATCTGGTGCCCTACGGCGAATATCTGCCCATGCGGCCCTTGCTGTCGGCGATCGGTCTCAGCCAACTGGCGCCGGGCGAAGGCGACACGCTGGAAGGCCCGGGACCACGCAACTTGTCGATCCCCGGCTGGGGCATCATGGGGGTGCAGGTCTGCTACGAGATCATCTTCTCGGGACAGGTGATCGATCCCGCGCACCGCCCGAACTTCCTGTTCAACCCGTCCAACGACGCCTGGTTCGGCGCGTGGGGCCCGCCCCAGCACCTCGCCCAGGCCCGCCTGCGCGCGGCGGAGGAGGGATTGCCCGTGATCCGCTCGACCCCGACCGGGATCAGCGCCGTGATCGATGCGAAGGGCAATCTCCTGGCCAGCCTGCCGTGGCGGACCGCCGGCGCAATCGATGCCGACCTCCCACCCTCCGCAGCGTCAACGCTTTTCAGTCGCCATGGCAATGTGATCCCCCTGAGCCTGGCGTTCCTGCTCGTCGTGTTGGCGGTTGGCATGGACGCGCGGGCTCGCTACAGACAGCACATATAAAGCTATCTTTATATCCTTATATCCGCTCCCAGACGCACCGGAGTCCCATGCGCCAGTCCTATCTTTTCACCTCCGAATCCGTGTCCGAAGGCCATCCCGACAAGGTCGCCGACCAGATCAGTGACGCCATCGTCGATCTGTTTCTTAGCAAGGACCCTGAAGCGCGCGTCGCCTGCGAAACGCTAACCACCACCAATCTCGTGGTCCTCGCCGGCGAAATCCGCGGCAAAGGCATCATGGACGAGGCCGGGAACTGGGCGCCCGGCATCGAAGATGAGATCGAAGAGGTCGTCCGTGAGACGGTGAGGAAGATCGGCTACGAGCAGGACGGCTTCCACTGGGAAAGCCTGCGCTTCGAGAACAACCTCCACCCGCAATCGGCGCACATCGCGCAGGGCGTGGACGCCAGCGGCAACAAAGACGAGGGCGCGGGCGACCAGGGCATCATGTTCGGTTTCGCCTGCGATGAGACGCCCGACCTGATGCCGGCGACGCTCGACTACAGCCACAAGATCCTCGAAAAGCTGGCCGCCGACCGCCATTCGGGCGCCGCGCCGTTTCTCGAGCCTGATGCCAAGAGCCAGGTCACCCTGCGCTTCGAAAACGGCAAGCCGGTTGCCGCGACCGCCATCGTCGTCTCGACCCAGCACAAGAAGGGCTATGACGAGGGCGACAAGGAAGCCGAACTCAAGGCCTATGTCCGCGACGCGATCGCCAGCGTGATTCCGGCCAATCTGCTGAGCGACGAGACCGTTTATCACATCAACCCGACCGGCAGCTTCGAGATCGGCGGCCCTGACGGCGATTCGGGTCTGACCGGGCGCAAGATCATCGTCGACACCTACGGCGGGGCGGCCCCGCATGGCGGCGGCGCGTTCTCGGGCAAGGACCCGACAAAGGTCGATCGTTCGGCGGCTTACGTCTCGCGCTATCTGGCCAAGAACATCGTCGCGGCTGGCTTGGCGACTCGCTGCACCATTCAGCTGAGCTATGCTATCGGCGTGTCGGAGCCGCTGTCGCTGTATGTCGATACGCACGGTACCGGCAGCGTCGGCGACGACAAGCTCGAGCAGGCGATCGGCAAGATTGAACGGCTCGGCCGGCTGACCCCGCGCGGCATCCGCACCGCGCTCGGCCTCAACAAGCCGATCTATTCCAAGACCGCTGCCTACGGCCACTTCGGTCGCAAGGCCGAGGGCGAGCTATTCCCTTGGGAAAAGACCGACCTTGGCGACGAACTGAAGTCGCTGGTCGCCTAAAGATCAGGCGCCCGCCGCCCGCGGCACGGGAGCAAGCTTGCCCAGCGCGGGCAGCTTCTCCCGGCTTCGGCCCAGCGACCAGTTGGCCTGCATCCTCACCTGCGGGTTGGGAACGCACCAGATCTCGCCGCCTTCGTCCATGGCAACGACCCACAGCAGGTCGAATTCCGGGCCATAGTCGATGACGGCCATGGCCTGACCTTTGCCGCGGTCGACGACATGAAGCGGAAGGGGCGGGGCGAGTTGCGTGAAGCTCATGCCCCCATAAACGATCAATTCGCGATCGCGGGCCCGCAATGGCCCAAAGGCGGGGGACCTACCGCCGGTCGCGGCTGAAGTCGCGGTCCGGCGTGGGCGTGTCGGGCGATTGCTGGACGCCCACGCGGTGCTTGTAGACCAGTTCGCCGCCAAGCCAGCCCGAGTAAGCCAGGAGTGCTACGCTCGCGAGGCTCAGCCACACGCCGAAGCCTGCGACCTGATCGGCGCCGCTGGCAAGGCGAATGGCAAGGTTCACAGCCTCGAGCGTCACCACCACGATGTTGGCGATCATGTGCCGGGTCGCGGCACCGATCGTCTTGATCCGATCGTCGCCGAGATAATCGGTCATTCCCGCCGCCGCCGCGGCCAGCGCGGTAACGAGGCCGATCCCGAGCAGCCAACTGCTTGCCGTCGCCCAGCCGCGCTCCAGCGTCGTCAGCAACATGACGTCGGTCACCAGCGCGCCGATGAAGCTGACGATGGGGAAAGGAATCAGCAAAGGGTGGATCGGATGCCCACCGATCTGCGCCGTGCTGCGGGGATTGTCGCCAGTCATTACCGTCTTAGCCGCCTTGCCAGTTGTCGCGTGAACGCAGGGCACTAAAGGCAGGTCCCATGACCGCCTTCAAGTCCGGTGATCCCACCACGCTCAATCGTCTGTATGGCCGCTCGAGTGGCCACAAGCTGCGGCAAGGCCAGCAGGAGCTGATCGACCGCCTCCTGCCCGAGATCGGCGTGCCCGCCGAGGGCGAGATCAGTTCGCGGATCCTGTTCGGCGACGACCGGCCGCTGCATTTCGAGATCGGGTTCGGTTCGGGCGAGCATCTCGCCTATCGCGCCGACCTGCTGCCCGATCACGGCTTCATCGGGTGCGAGCCGTTCTTGAACGGCGTTGCAACCGCGCTCGGCCATGTCCGCGACGGGCCGCTGCGCAACGTGCGGCTGCACATGAACGACGCGCTCGAGGTGCTGCGCCGGGTGCCCGACGGCAGCCTCTTGATGCTCTATCTGTTGCATCCGGACCCTTGGCCCAAGGCGCGCCATGCCAAGCGGCGGATGGTGAACGACGGCCCGGTCGGCCTGTTTGCCGACAAGATCAAGCCGGGCGGCGAACTGCGGATCGCGACCGATCATCCGATCTACCTCGAATGGACGCTGAGCGTCATGGCCCGCCACACCGACACGTTCGAATGGCTGGCCGAAAAGCCGTCGGACTTTCTCGATCCCCCGTCCGGCTGGATCGAGACCCGCTACGGCGCCAAGAGCCGGCGCGAGGGGCGGCGGCCTTATTATCTTAAATATCGTCGCCGCTAGGCGTCGGGCAGCTCGGTGCCTTCGGGGGCGTGGAGGCGAAGCCGGATTAGCCTGCGCTCATCCGCTTCGACCGATTCCAAACGCCAGCCGCTTGGGTGAGCGATGCTTTCGCCCGGCTCTAGGATCCGGCCGGCAAGCAGGAAGGCGAGCCCGCCCAGCGTGTCGACTTCGTCGTCCTCGGCGATCAGGCGGGCATCGACCGCTTCGGCAAGCTCGTCGAGCTCGAGACGCGCATCGGCTTCCCACAGGCCGTCGTCGAGCCGGGCGAGCAGGGGCTGCTCTTCCTCGTCATGTTCGTCGGCGATGTCCCCAACGATTTCCTCGACCACATCCTCGATGGTGACGAGGCCCTCGGTCCCGCCGAATTCGTCGATCACCACCGCAAGATGCGTCCGCTCGGCCCGCATCCGCGCGAGGAGATCGAGGACACCCATACTTTCGGGCACATACAACGGCACGCGCAGGATCTCGTCGACGCTCTTGCGCTCGGTGGCGTCGAAATAGGCGTTGAAGACGTCCTTGATGTGAACCATGCCGACGATCTCGTCGAGGCTCTCGCCGGTGATCGGAAGGCGGCTGTGCCCGGCCTCGGCGAAGATCTTGGCGAGTTCTTCCATGCTGCTGCCATGCTTGGCCGAGATGATCTCGCCGCGGGTGACGCAGATGTCGCCGGCGGTGCGGTCGCCGAAATGCAGCAGATTCTTCAGCATCTGCCGTTCGAGCGGGCTGAGGTCGCCCTGCTTGGGACTGTCGTCTTCAGCGTCGTCGATCGCTTCCTCGATCTGATCGCGCAGCGTCGTCTCGCCGTCGTCGCCGAACATCAGGCTGCGCAGGCCGCGCCACAAGCGCGATCCGGTGTCGGGCTCGGTCGCCATCAGGCGGCCACCTCATAGGGATTGGCAAGGCCAAGCCGAGCGAGGGCGCGGATTTCGCGGGCTTCCATGTCTTCGGCGGTCTCGTCGTCTAAGTGGTCGTAACCAAGCAGGTGAAGGGTGCCATGCACCAGCAGGTGCGTGGCATGGGACGTTAAAGGCAGGGCTTTTTCCTCGGCCTCGCGGGCGCAGGTTTCGCGCGCCAGCACGATGTCGCCGAGCAACAGTTCGGGGCCGGGGGTATCGGCGTCGTCGAGTTCGTCGGCTTCGGCCTGCGGGAAGGACAGGACGTTGGTCGGCTTGTCCTTGCCGCGCCATTCGGCGTTGAGGCCGCGCACTTCCTCATCATTGGTGAGCACGACCGACAGTTCGACAGGCCGCGCGGCCTGCACGAGCCCAGGAAAGGCGCTTTCGGCGATGGCGGCCTGGGCCGCGGCTTCGGCAAGCCGCGCCCAGTCGGTGCTACTGTCCCATTCCTCGTCGGCGTCGATAGTAATGTCGAGGCTCACCGGCCGGGACCCTCATAGGCTTCGACGATGCGCCCGACGAGCGGATGGCGCACCACGTCGGCGGCGCTGAACCGCACCGTCGCCAGCCGCGGAATGCCTTCGAGCTTGTCCACCGCATCGGCGAGCCCGCTTTCGACCCCGCGCGGGAGGTCGGTCTGATTGGGATCCCCGCAGATCACCATGCGCGACCGCATGCCGAAGCGGGTGAGAAACATCTTCATCTGCTGCGGCGTGGTGTTCTGCGCTTCGTCAAGAATGATGAAGGCGTCGCTGAGCGTGCGCCCGCGCATGAAGGCGATCGGCGCGATCTCGATCTCACCACTCGCGATCCGCCGCTCTACCTGCTCGGTCGGAAGCATATCGTACAGCGCGTCGTACAGCGGGCGGAGATAGGGATCGACCTTCTCCTTCATGTCGCCCGGCAGAAAGCCCAGGCGCTCGCCAGCCTCGACCGCCGGACGCGACAGGATCAGCCGATCGACCTGCCCGCCGATCAGCATCGACACCGCCTGCGCTACCGCGAGATAGGTCTTGCCGGTACCCGCCGGTCCCAGCGCGAAGATCATGTCGTCGCGGGCCAGCGCTTCCATGTAGCTGGTCTGGATGGTCGAGCGCGGAACGATGGTCTTCTTGCGGGTGCGGATCATCACCCGGTTGGGGTTGGCGGCCGGCGCATCGGCGTCGGGCACGATCCCGTCGAGCTGGCGCTGCGCGCCCATGCCGATTACGCTTTCGACCACCGCCAGATCGACGTCCTGACCGGCATCGAGGCGGCTGTAGAGATCGACCAGCACTTCGCGGGCCTTGGCCGCGCTGTCGGGCTCGCCTTCGATCTGCACACGGGTGCCCCGCGCGGCGATGTTGACGCCGAGCCGGTCTTCGATCGCCACCAGGTGGCGGTCATATTCGCCGAATAGCGGCCCAAGCAGATAAGGCTGCTCGAACTCGATTTCGAGGCGGGCGCGGGTGGGGTCGTCCACGGCGCGAAGGTCGGGGCGCTTGGGCATCTAGCGGCGTGAAGCCTTGAATGTCGTCATCGTTCCCGAATGTAGTGCGTCCTTCGGCAGAGTCACGCGGCCTGTTTGCTGCCGGGTGCGATCAATTCACCAGCCAGACTGTTGGGCAGCGCAGCGGTCAGGCGCACGTCGATCATGTCGCCGATCTTGGCGTCGGTATCGACGAAGACCGACTGGAGCCACGGCGACTTGCCGATCATCTGTCCCGGCTTGCGGCCGACGCGGTCGATCAGGATGCGGGTTTGCGTGCCGACCTTGGACGCATTGAAGGCGCGGCTTTGCTCCATCACCAGCGCCTGGAGCCGCTGCAGCCTTTCGTCCTTGACCGCCTCGGGGACCTGGTCGTCCATTGTCGCCGCCGGGGTGCCGGGGCGGGGGCTGTACTTGAAGGTGAAGGCCGAGGCGTAGCCGACTTGCTCGACAAGGCGGAGCGTCGCGGCGAAATCCTCTTCGGTTTCGCCGGGGAAGCCAACGATGAAATCGCCCGACAGCGCGATGGCCGGGTTGGCGGCGCGGACCTTGGCGAGAACGGCGAGATAGTCTGCCGCCGTGTGATGGCGGTTCATCGCCTTGAGGATGCGGTCGCTGCCCGCCTGCACGGGAAGGTGCAGATAAGGCATCAGCTCGGGCACCTCGGCGTGGGCGGCGATCAGGTCGTCGCCCATGTTGATCGGATGCGAGGTGGTATAGCGGATCCGCTCCAGCCCCGGCAGCGGCGCCAGGCGGCAGATCAGGGTCGCCAGCGTTTCGCTCCCATCCTCCCACGCATTGACGTTCTGCCCGAGCAGGGTGAGCTCGCGCGTGCCGCCCTCGACCAGCTGGGCTGCTTCGTCAAGGAGATCGCCGATCGGCCGGCTGACCTCGGCCCCGCGGGTGTAGGGCACCACGCAATAGGTGCAGAATTTGTCGCAGCCTTCCTGCACTGACAGGAACGCCGACACGCCCACGCGGCGGCGGCGGGGAAGGGCGGCGAACTTGTCAAGCGTCGGCAGATCGGTATCGACCGGGCGGGCGCCCGCCTCCACTTCGCGCAGCAGTTGCGGCAGCCGGTGATAGGCCTGCGGGCCGACCACGACATCGATGGCCTTGGACCGGCGCTTGGCCTCGGCGCCCTCGGCCTGTGCGACGCAACCGGCGAGCGCGATTACGGGGCGCGTGCCGTCCTCACGGCGCAGGCGGCCCACTTCGCTGTAGGCCTTTTCCGCCGCTTTCTCGCGAATGTGGCAGGTGTTGAGGACAACGACATCCGCGTCTGCACCGGCAGCGACCGGGGTCATGCCCTCGGCGCCGAGGAGCTCGGCCATCCGCTCGCCGTCATAGACGTTCATCTGGCAACCGAAGGACTTGATGGCGAAGGTGCGGGGGGCGGTCATGGCGCCGCGCCTATACGCGGTGCGCGGCGGCTAGGCCAGCCGCAGCGCAGCGGCGATGGCGGCCTCAGACTGGCGGGTCAGCGCCTTGCGATCCTGCCCGGGCGCGAGCGGCTCCAAACAACGGAGCGTGACATCCACCGTGCCACGGCGACCGAGCAGGCGGATGAAATTGGCTTGTCCCGTCTCGCCGGCCGGCCACCCGAACTCGGGCGCGTCGCCGCCATAATCGATCGCCACCGGCTGGACCGTCAGCGGCAGCGGCGGGTCTTCGGCGAGTTTGAGCAGGCTGGAGCGGAAGGGAAGCAACTTGGTGCCATCGCTGACGGTGCCTTCGGGGAACAGGCAGAGCGGCCGATGGCTGCGGATCGCCGCCTTCATCGCGGCCAATTGCTCGCCGACCGACCCGCGCCGGTCACGCTCGACGAAGACGGTGCCATTTTCCTCGCACAGCCAGCGCATGAAAGGGTGATCGCCAAGATTGTCCTTGGCCACGAAGGCGCAACCGGTCGCGCCCGACAGCATCGGGATGTCAAGCCAGCTGACATGATTGGCCACGATCAAAGTGCGCTCGGTCGGCTGCGGTCCCACCGTGCGGACCCGCGCGCCGGCGATCCACGCGATCCCGCGCAAGAAACGCCGCGGCCAGGGCGATCGGCCGAATTGACGACTTACGAGATGAATGCTCGCGCAGAAGGCGAACAGCAGAACGATGGCAAGAAGCCGGAGGAACGCCCGCAGCTTCACGATACGACGAAAGACGGCCTAACGGTCGCGCTCAAGCGGTACGCCGTACAGCTCCAGCCGGTGGTCGACCAGCTTGAAGCCCAGCCTCTCGGCGACGCGCGACTTGAGCAGCTCCAGCTCCTCGTCATGAAACTCGACGACCTTGCCGCTCTCGACGTCGATCAGATGGTCGTGATGCTCTTCGGTCACCGCTTCGTAGCGCGAGCGACCGTTGCCGAACTCGTGCCGCTCCAGAATGCCCGCTTCCTCGAACAGGCGAACGGTGCGGTAGACGGTAGCGATGGAGATGTTGGGATCGATCGCCGACGCGCGCTCGTGCAGCGTTTCGACGTCGGGGTGATCGGCGCTTTCCGAGATGATGCGGGCGATGGTGCGCCGCTGCTCGGTGATCCGCAGCCCTTTTTCCGCGCAAAGCGCTTCGATGTCGATGTTGCGGTGCATGGGGCAGCGATTAAGGTAGAGGAGGCGGGGCGTCTAGGCCCCGCCTCCCGCCAGGTGAGTTACTTCGCGGCGCGCGCACCGGTGCGCTTGCGCTTGGTGCCAAGACCGATGCTCTTGGCGAGGGTGCGGCGCTGTTCGGCATAGTTGGGCGCGACCATCGGATAGTCGGACGCGAGATTCCATTTCTGGCGATATTGATCGGGAGTCATGTTGTAGTGGGTCATCAGATGCCGCTTGAGCATCTTCAGCTTCTTTCCGTCTTCGAGGCAGACGAGATAATCGGGTTTGACCGAGGAGCGCACCGAGACCTTCGGCTCCTGCTTCACTTCCGGCTCCGGCGCCTTGCCGCCGAGACCAGAAAGCGCACCGTGCACGTTCTGGATCAATTGCGGCAAGTCGTTCACGGACACGCTGTTGTTGCTGACATGTGCCGCAACAATGTCGGCGGTGAGGGTGATCAAGGTTTCGGCGTTCTGGTCAATCTCGTTCATTATCAAGGTCCTAATAGACGTGCTACCGCAAGTTGCCGCGGCCCGAGCTACAGCACCCAAAGCGATAACAATAATTACGCCTGAATAACAAGTCAGCACGAGCACAGGATGTGGCGGCGACCTTATATCCTCAGTGCCATGGTCAAGGCGTCGAAACGCTCTCCGTCGGTGCCACGGTAATAATTGCTGCGCCGCCCAATGATGTCGAAACCGGTGTTTCGGTACAGGCGGACGGCCGGATTACCATCGCGCACCTCGAGATGAAGGTTGTGCGCCCCCGCCATCTGTTGGTCGGCAATGAATCGTTTGAGCAATTGCGTGCCCGTGCCCGTTCCGGCGTGATCGGGATGAACCGCGATCAGCAGTAATTCGGCTTCGTCGAGGATCCGGCGGGCAAGGCTGAAGCCCGCGATTTCGTCGCCCCGACGCGCCAGCATGAGGGTCACGCCGGCCATTGGCAGGATCCCGGCGCATTGTGCGCGGGTCCAGGCTTCGCCGAAGCGGCGGTCGAAGGCCGCAGTCATCACGTCCATGACGTCGTCGAGCGAGTCGCCGCCGCCGCGTTCGACGACGAGCGGCACGGGAGCGGTGCTGCTCATGCCGCCTTCGGCTTGGCGTCGGGCGCGCGGGCATAGGTCGGGCGCGGCGCCAGCGAGCGAAGCGCTTCGGGCAGGGCGAGAGCATGGGCGGCGGTGGGGAGGGCGTCGACCGCCTCGCCAAAACCGCGTGCGGCGACAAGGGCGGCAGCGCCCGATCCCGCCATCAGCGGCGCAGTGATCGCCGCGGCGGCGGCGGCGGGCGTGAGGCTTGCTACCGCAGCGACCGGAGCGAGCGGTGCGCGCTCGAACTGCTGAACGAATAGTTCGCCGTGCCCACCCGTCAGCGCAACGGCGACCGGACTTTCGCCGGGCAGTCCGGCGGCGATCAATGCGAGGGTCGATAGGCCGAGCACCGGCACGTCCCAACCGATGCCAAGGCCATGCGCGGCGGCGATCCCGACCCGTAGCCCGGTGAAGCTGCCGGGCCCGCAGCCGACGAGAATGGCGTCGGCCCGGCGGCCGTCGAGCATCCGTTCGAGCAGCGGCATCAGCTTCTCGGCGTGACCACGCGACATGATTTCGTCGGCACGGGCCAGAAGTGCGCCATCTGCGCCGAACAAGGCGGCGGTGCAGGCGGGCGTGGCGGTGTCGAGGGCGAGCAGCATGATCGGATGATTGGGCCACGAAAGAGCGGTAAGAGCAAGGCTTGGCGGTTTTCGGCCCATGCATGATGCGCCGAAGCGCCTTGTCCCAGCTGCCGTCAGGGGAGGAGAAGCAACGAGCCGGTGGTTTGCCGCGCCTCGAGCGCGCGATGCGCGTCGGCCGCTTGCCGGAGCGGGTAGCGCGACCCGATGGTCACCTGGACCTTCCCGCCGCGGATCATCGCCCACAGCCGGTCGGCACCGGCGCGGCGTTCCTCTTCGCTCGTGTAATAATCGAACAGGGTCGGTCGCGTAACGTGCAGGCTGCCCTTTTGCGCGAGCACGCCGAGGTTCACGCCGGTGACCGGGCCCGACGCATTGCCATAGCTGACGATCAGCCCGCGCCGCGCCGCCGAATCGAGGCTCGCCTCCCAGGTGTCCGCGCCGACCCCGTCGAACACGACCTTGCAGCCCTTGCCGCCGGTCAGGTCGCGAATCCGCTCGGCGACCGGTTCATGATCGTAGCGGATGATGTCGTCGGCGCCGGCTTCGCGCGCCAGTTCGGCCTTGGCCTCGGTCGAGACGGTGCCGATGACTCGGGCGCCGATCGCTTTCAGCCACTGCACGAGGATCAGCCCGACCCCGCCCGCCGCGGCGTGGACCAGCACATTCATGCCCGGCTTCACCTCGCCGCACCGTTCGGCGAGGAACTCGGCAGTGCAGCCTTTCAGGAGAGCGGCGGCGGCAGTTTCGAACGCCACATCGTCGGGCACCGGCAGCAAATTCTTTGCCTGGACGATCCGCGCCGCCGAATAGGCACCGCGTTCCGGCCCGAAGGTCGCGACCCGGTCGCCTTCCTTCAGCGACACGTCCGGCCCCACCGCAAGTATCCGGCCCGCCGCTTCCATGCCCAGCCCGCTCGGCAGTGGCCCAGGATAAAGGCCGGTGCGGTGATAGGTGTCGATGAAGTTCACCCCCACCGCGTCATTGGCCATGACCACCTCGCCGGGGCCGGGCGGGGGAAGATCGGCTTCCACCCACTCGATCACCTCGGGGCCGCCGGTGTGGCGGATGATGGCCTGAAGGGCTTTCATCAGTGCTTGTGTGCCGAAGCGGCCGGGCGGTTGCCGGGCATCGGCGACGCGCTGGTTTCCCACCAATAGGCCTGGCGGCGGCGGTTGCCGGTCACTTCCTCGTTCAGTGTCGCGGCATTGTAGAGCCGGCCGCCCTGCATGACGTGCGACACCTTTTCGCTGTTGCGGATGTTATCGAGCGGATTGGCGTCGAGCACCACGAGATCTGCGAGCTTGCCGACTTCGAGGCTGCCGAGATCGCGATCGAGACCCAGCGTGCGGGCCGGGTTGACCGTCGCCGCCTGCAACGCTTGCAGCGGGGTCCAGCCGCCCTTGACGAAGCTCCACATCTCCCAGTGCGCGCCGATGCCGTCCTGCTGGCCGTGCGCGCCGATGCTGACCGAGATTCCGCGGTCGGCAAGCTTGCGTGCTTCGCGGGCCGACCAGGTGTCGGAATAGTCCTCCTCGGGCGCGATCTCGCGGCGGGCATTGGCGGCGGCCAGCGTTCCCGGCGGAATGTGGGCGCGCAGCAGCGGCTGCTCGTAGACGTTGGTGTGCGAGCGCCAGTAGGGATCGCCGCCCGGGCCGCCATAGGTCACGACCAAAGTCGGCGTGTAGTTGGTCCTCGTCTGACCCCACATCTGCAGCACATCCTGATAGAAGGTGCTGCCGGGTACGTTGTGCTCCACCGTGGCATTGCCGTCCTGGATCAGGCTCATGTCCATGTTGAACAGCGAGCCGCCCTCGGGAACGACCAGCATGTTCTCGGCCTGCGCGGCGGCGACCACCATCTGCCGCTGTTCGCGTCGCGGCTGATTGTAATTCTTCACGCTCCAGGCGCCTTGCGCCTTGAGGCGGCGCACATGGGCCAGCGCGTCTGCGAACTTGCCGATCTCGGCAAAGGCGCCGGCGGCGCGGGCACCGTAGATGATTTCGCCGGTCGAGAAGATGCGCGGGGCGAGGATCTTGCCCGCGCGCTGCAATTCGGCGGCGGCGAAGACTTCGGCGGCGCTGTTCGAAGGATCGTGGATGGTGGTGGTGCCGAGCGCCAGATTGGCCATCGCCGACCAATTCTGCTGCGGGGTCAGGCCGTCCTCGCCCTGCGGTCCGTGGGCGTGGGCGTCGATGAATCCCGGCACGACGGTCTTGCCGGCAAGGTCCATGGTCGGAGTGCCGGCGGGCACCTGCACCTCGCCGCGGCGGCCGACCGCGGCGATGCGGTCGCCCTGGACCAGGATCACGCCGTCCTCGATGATCCCGCCATCGGTTCCGCGCATGGTGACGATCCGCGCGCCGGTCAGCGCGACGCTGCCGGTGGGCTTGGCCGCACGAACGGTCTGCGACAAATTCTCGCCGGCAGTCGGATATTTGTATCCACCGGCATAGCTGCCGGTGGCATCGGCGGTGTAGAGCACCGGCCCGATGCTCCAGTGCGCCTTGCGGCCGCCAGCCGAGAAGTGGAGGAAATCGCCGCCGCCCTGGCTCAGCCGGATCGCGGGAAGCGCGCCCTTGTCGGTCGAAGCGGTGACGTCCTGCGCGCCGGGCAGCAGGGGCATCAGATAGGCTTCGTAATTCTGCCGGAACAGCACCGAGCGCCCATCCTGCGCGACCTGGAAGTCGCTGGCGAGATCGCCCGACGCATGGTTGCGCCGCGCCTCGCCCGACAGGTCGGTGCTCACCAATTGAAGCTTGTCGTCGCCGCGCATGGTCATGAACAGCCGGTCGCCCGTCGCGCCATATTGCGGGTTGGACGCGCCGCGCTCGACCAGCCTCGGCTTGCCGCCGCTCGTCGGGATTACATAGACGCCGCCGTCGCGGCCCCAGCGGTCGGCGGTCAGCCCGCCGCCCGATCCCGCGGCAAAAGCGATGGTCTTGCCGTCGGGCGAGAAGCGCGGGGTGATGTAATGGCCGGGATCGGTGGTGACGGCCTTGGGTGTGCCGCCCCCGGCGCCGACCGTCATGATCTTGCCGAGGCCGGAATCGGTCCAGCTGACGAAGGCCAGGGTGCGGCCGTCGCGCGACCAGGTCGGATAAGCCTCGAAGCTATTGTCGTCGCTGCGGGTCAGACGCCGCGCCGCCGCGCCGGTGCCGGCTGGCTTGACCCACAATTTGCCAAGCGATTCATAAACGATCTGGCGGCCGTCGGGGCTCATCTGCGCCCAGCGGATCATCTTGGTCTGGAAGCTGTCGGGGGCCACCTCGACCTTGGGATGAAGCGATTCCGCGACTACTCGGTCGTCGTTGACGCGGAAGGGAATGTCGCGCGCATTGCCGTCAACGACCGACACTCGGCGCAGCTTGCCGCCGCTCCACAGCACGACCTCGCGGCTGTCGGCGGTCCAGTCCATGTTGGGATAGACGCCGGTCACCGCCCAAGTCTCCTGCATGTCCTGGTCGGGAAGGTCGAGCAGCTTGCGCTCGTTGCCGTTCGCCATGTCGCGGACGTACAGCTTCGACTTGGCCCGCTCGCGCCGGACGAAGGCGAGATACTTGCCGTCGGGCGAGGGGTTGGGGCGCACCGCGCCGCCATTGCCACCGGTCACGCGCCGCGTTTCACCGGTATCGAGCTCGTAGCTTTCGATCGCGAACAGCGCGCCGTTCGAATCCTGCGCATATTGAAAGGTGCCGCCGGGCGTCACGTTGCGGGTGAAGTAGATATGCTTCCCGTCGGGCGCGAAGGTCGGTTCGCCCAATTCCTTCTGCCACTTGTCGTTGACGCGCTTGACCAGCTGCACGCCGCTGCCGCCGTCGACATGGTAGAGCCACACTTCGCCGGTGCCGAGCGAGCGGGTGGTGGTGAAATGCTTCTTGGCGACGATGTAGCGGCCGTCCGGGCTCCAGCTCGGCTGATTGAGGAGGCGGAAGTCTTCCTTGGTCAATTGCTTCCGGTTCGACCCGTCGGCGTTCATGATCCAGATGTTGTCGCCGCCCGCCCGGTCCGAGACGAAAGCGATGCGGGTGCCGTCCGGCGACCAGCGCGGCTGCTGTTCGTAGGACAAGCCTTCGGCAATCCGGGTCGGAGTGCCGCCACCGATCGGCATGACATAGATGTCGCCCAGCATGTCGAAGGCGATCCGGCTGCCGTCTGGCGAGACGTCGACGTTCATCCACGTGCCCTCGGCGGTATCGAGCCGGACCTTGCGCAAGGTCATGCCGCGCGGCGCCTCGACGTTCCACTTGGCGGCGTCCTTGTCCGCGGTTTCGCGTGGGGCGGCGGCGGGCGGCGTGTGCTGGGTCGCGGCTTCGGCCGGCGAGGCTTGCGCGGGCGGGGCGGCCTCCTGCGCGGCGGCGAGCGCACTGCTCGCCAGAAGAGCGCAGGTGAGCGAAAGCTTGGCGATCATGACTGTGGCCTCATGGGTGAAGGACGAAGCCGGTCAGGCGCGACCGGCCAAAAGACGTGGCGCACGATGGCGCAGCCCCTGCGCCCATGCAACCGGCCTTCCATGTCGCTTGCCGACCGGGATGGCCTTTCGTCGAGGGAACAGCCGGGCGGAACAGTTGGCGTGGCTGCACGGTTCGTCTGACTGGAGCCCATCCATGACCGGGCCAGCAGACCTTTTTCACGTCCAGAGGATGATCCTTGACCCCTGAGCTACTTCGCGCGTCCGGCCTTCCCGCGAACACCGCCGCATCGGCGTTGACCAGTGCGGCGACGGAGGGACCCAACAGCGAATATGGCTTGCTCAGGGACGTGCTGCTGGCGAGTCCGCGCAATCTCAGCATTGTGCCCTGCAACCGGGTCAGCGAGGACGCGCTGGCGGAAGGGCGAAGCTCGTGCAGCATCAGCGCGGCCAAACAGCATCGTGCGCTTCTCGACACGCTGATTGCGGCAGGCGTCAGGGTGCGGATGGTGCAGCCGGTGGCGGGCCTTCCCGACCTCGCTTTCACTCGTGACACCAGCCTGATGACCCCGTGGGGGCTGGTCGGGCTGCGGCCGGGTGCAGAGCATCGCCGGGGGGAGGTCGATGTGGTGCTGGAAACCGCGCGGGCGAACGACGTGCCGATCCTCGGCCGGGTCCGCCAAGGCACGGTTGAAGGCGGCGACGTCTGCCTGCTGCGCCCCGGTCATCTCGTCGTCGGCGTATCGGAAAAGCGCACCACCACCGAGGGCGCTCGGGCGCTCGGCAGCTTCTTCGAGGAGCGCGGATGGCAGGTCACGCTGACCCCGATCGATCCCGATCTGCTGCACCTCGACACGCACTTCTGCGTGATCGACCGCGATGTGGCACTGGCCTGCGTCGAGAAGCTCGACCCGGCGTTCGTGGCGATGATCTGCGAACTTGGCATCACCATCGTGCCCGTACACGAAGAGGAAATCGCCAGCCTCGGCTGCAACGTCCTGTCGCTCGGGCGGCGGCGGATCATCTCCACCGGCTCCGCGCCGCGGGTCGACGCTGCGGTGCGCGCACTAGGGTTTGAGGTGCTGACGGTGCCGCTCGGCGAGTTCACCCAATGCGGCGGCGGGGTGCATTGCCTGACCATGCCGCTCCGCCGCCAAGCGTCGGCCGTGTGATAGTCAAACGGCGAGCCATGGCCAGCGCGACAAGTCTTCCGGGCGGTCGCAGTCGGCAAGCTCCGGCAGCAGCGCCGGCTCGATTCCCCGGCCCTTGAGGCGCGCTTCGGTCAGCGCGAAGACGGCTGCGGTGCTCCACGGCATGTCCTCAAACAGATAGTCGGCTCGTGCCGTCAGCCCAAGCGCCCAATAGCCGCCATCCTCGGCCGGGCCAATGACCGTGCGTCCGGCTCGGATCAGGTCGGCCGCTTCGACCAGATATGCGGCGCTGAGATCCGGCAGGTCGGAGCCGATGAACAGCACCGGCGGCGGAGCGGCGGCGGCGCGCAGGCGGTCGCCGAGATCGCCTTCATCCTGCTGCGTGATGGTCAAGCCTTCGCCCAGCCATTCGCGGAACGCCGCTTCGGGCGCTCCGGTAACGCGCAGATCGATCGCCAGCCCCGATGCCCGCGCCTCGGCCAACGTATGCTCGGTCAACCGCCGATGCAGCGCTGCGGCCCCCTCGGCACCAATCGCCGGGATCAGCCGGGTCTTGGCCTTGCCGGGTTCGGGATAGCGGGTGAAGATGACCAGCCGGACTGCGCTCATGCCAAGGTCGATAGTCCAAGCGCGACCAAGGGGCGACATGGAATTCTTGGGCGAAACTGCCATGTGGGTCGGGTGACCTTCCCGACCGATCTCGAACCCTGGCTTCGGCTCGGCACCTTTGCCGGCGTGCTGGCGGTGCTGGCGGTGGCCGAAATGCTGGCCCCGCGGCGGCGGCAAGCGATCGGCCGGGGCAAGCGCTGGCCCGCCAACCTCGGCCTCGTCGCGCTCGACTCTCTCCTGGTCCGATTGCTGTTTCCGGCGGCGGCGGTCGGCGCGGCGATCTTTGCGGAAGAGCGCGGGTGGGGGCTGTTCAACCTCGTCGATCTGCCCGCCTGGGTCGAGATCGCCGCCGCGGTGATCCTGCTCGACCTTCTGATCTACGGCCAGCACGTGCTGTTTCATGCCGTGCCGCCGCTGTGGCGGGTGCACCGCGTCCACCATGCCGATCTCGAATTCGACGTGACCACCGGCCTGCGCTTCCACCCGGTCGAGATCGTCCTGTCGATGGCGATCAAGATCGCCGCGGTGATGGCGCTCGGCGCCGCCGCGTTGGCGGTGCTGATCTTCGAGGTGCTGCTCAACGCCACCGCCATGTGGAGCCATTCCAACATCCGCCTGCCGCTCGGCCTCGACCGCATCGTTCGCCGGCTGGTGGTGACGCCCGACATGCACCGCACCCACCACTCGATCGTTCCGCGCGAAACGCACAGCAACTTCGGGTTCAATCTTGCCATATGGGACCGCTTGTTCGGGACCTACCGGGCGCAGCCGGAGGCCGGGCATGACGGCATGACCCTCGGCGTGCCGCAATTTCGAGATGAGCGAGATCTGGCGCTGGGCCGCTTACTGCTGCAACCGTTCCGGAGGCTACCGCCACAACAAAGGGAGAAGAAATGAGCGACGGCAAGGCAATCTGGCCCAAACGCCTGTCCTGGCTGGCGCTCGCGCTGAGCCTTGGCGGGATTGGCATCGCGCTGATCGCGGCGGTGGGCACGGGCGCGGGATGGTGGCCGTATGGCAGCGGCCTTGGCGCACTGCGCTACGCGCTGCCGCTGGCGCTGGCGGGCGGGGTGCTGGCCATCGCGGCATGGATCGGCGGGCGGCGCAAGGGCGTGCGGACGGGGTGGCCGACCGGGCTTGCCCTCGTGACGAGCCTGCTGTTCGCGGGCTATCTCGGCAACATGATCTTCACCGCCCGTACCGTGCCCGCCATCCACGATGTCGCGACCGATCTCGACGATCTGCCGCAGTTCAGCCGGCTGACGGTGCGGTCCGACAATCTCGACAAGGTCCCGGACCAGGGACGGGCAGAGCTCAAGGCGCTGCCGCCCGAAGAGCGGTGGAAGGCGCTCCACCGGCAAGCCTATGGCGACTTGGCACCCCTGCGTGTGACGGCGACGCCGCAAGCGGTACTGAAAGAGGCAGAACTGCTTGCCCGCGATCGCGGCTGGACCGTCGCCGCGGTCGACCCCGCCGCCGGCATCCTGGAAGCGACCGCGACCACCCGCTTTTTCCGCTTCAAGGACGATGTGGTGGTGCGGGTCCGCCCCGATCCCGCCAGCGCCGGCGGCTCGGTGGTTGACATGCGCTCGATCAGCCGGGTCGGGGGCAGCGATGTCGGCGTCAATGCCCGCCGCGTGCGCGCTTTCCTGAACGATCTGAAGGAGCGCACCGCGTGAGCGAATGGACGATCGGCGTCATCGGCGGGTCGGGCATCTACGCCATCGATGCGTTGGAAAGCCCCGAGTGGATTGACGTCGACACGCCGTGGGGCAAGCCGTCCGACCAGCTGCTGACCGGACGCCTCGGCGACGTCCGGTTCGTCTTCCTCCCCCGCCACGGACGCGGGCACCGGATTCCGCCGAGCGAGGTCAATGCCCGGGCCAATATCCATGCGCTGAAAGCGGCCGGCTGCACCGATGTGATCGCCATTTCCGCCGTAGGATCGCTCCGTGACGAACTGCCGCCCGGGCATTTCGTGGTGGTCGATCAATTCATCGACCGAACGGTGGCAAGGCCGCACAGTTTCTTCGGGACGGGCCTCGTCGCTCACGTCTCGATGGCCGATCCGACCTGCGCGCGGCTGTCGGCGCTGTGCGCCGATGCGGCCGAGGCGGCGGGTGCCAGCGTGACGCGCGGCGGCACCTATCTTGCGATGGAAGGCCCGCAATTTTCCTCGCGCGCCGAAAGCCACATGTATCGCGGGTGGGGCTGCGACGTCATCGGCATGACCGCCATGCCCGAAGCCAAGCTCGCCCGCGAAGCCGAGCTTCCGTACGCGCTGGTCGGCATGGTCACCGACTATGATTGCTGGCGCGAAGGCGATCAGGTCGAGGTGTCGGCGGTGATCGCGCAATTGATGGCCAATGCCGATCTCGGGCGGCAACTGGTGGTCGAGCTTGCCCGCTCGCTCCCGGCGACGCGCGCCCTGTCGCCGGTGGACACGGTGCTCGACGCGGCACTGATCACCGCATCCGATGCGCGCGATCCGGCGCTGATCGAGAAGCTCGGCGCGATCCTCGCCCGTACGCTCGGCCGTCAGCCGTAAAGCCGCGCGATCCGCTCCGGACTGACCCCCGCGCGGTAGAGCGTCAGGCACAGGAGGTTGCGCGCCGAGCGCCGCCACCAGCCGTCCTGCCGCCACCGCGCTGCCGATGTGACCGCCGCGATGTCGAGATGGCGCAGGCGCTTTCGTCCGATCCGCCGGACGAGATCGACATCCTCCATCAATGGCAGCGCGCGAAATTCGCCGAGCGCGTCATAGTGTCGGCGCGAGATCAGCAGACCCTGGTCACCGTAGGGAAGGCCGAGCATTCCCGCCCGTAGGCTCACGCCGCGTTCGATTACCCGCGCTTGCCAGGCGGGATCGTCGAGGCGGAAGCGGAAGCAGGCGGCGTGATCCGGGAAGGCGGCGATGTGCTCGCGGACGGCCTGCTGCCACCCGCGATCGAGCAGGGTGTCGGCATGAAGGAACAGCAGCCAGTCGCCCATCGCCGCCTCAGCGCCCGCACGAAGCTGCACACCCCGGCCGCGCGGTGCCTCGATGACCTTTGCATCAAGCTGCGCGGCGAGGGCAGGGGTGCCGTCGTTCGATCCGCCATCGACGACGACAATCTCGTTCGCGCCGGCGAGCCGCTCCACACAGGCGCGCAACGTGGCGGCGGCGTTGAGTGCCGGAATGACCACCGACAGCCGCTCGGCGCCGTCCTCTCTCAGGCCGAGCAACTCGCCCCGCCGAGCACGCAGAAGCGTGCGCAATGGGGGTGGTTGAGGCGCACCGGCCGGCTCGCTTCGGCCAGCGTTTCGCCCATGGTGAACTCGGGGTCGTAGGGGATGAGCGTGCAGGCGGCGACGACGGGGCGCGGCTCGCCCTTACGCTTCACAACCATCCGGCTCGATGCGCACATGATGCTGTCGGGGGATTTGCCGAGAATGCCCCAGCAGGCCTCGGTGATCTCCGGCACGTCGGCCGTCGCATCCATTTCCGGGAACAGCACCAGCGCGGCGGGATCGGCCGAGTCGACGTTCAGCCCTTCGGCTTCGAACAGGGCAGCATAGCCCGCGCGCGCGTCTTCAAGCGTTTCACCTGGCAATTGCCGCCCGGCGATGGCCAGCCGGAAGCCATGGTCGCTGAGCCATTTCGTCCCCGCGATGGCCTTGTCCCAGGTGCCAAGCCCGCGCTCGGCCTCGTGGATCGGCTGGCTGTAATGATCGAGACTGACGCGCAAGGTCAGCCGGTCCGACTTCAGCGCCAGCAACTGCGCCTCGAACCGCTGCATCGGCCGCATCGCGTTGGTCAGCACCAGAACCTCGAACCCGCGGGCCAGCGCGGCATCGAGCATCGCCAGCATGTCGGGGTTCATGAACGGCTCGCCGCCGGTGAACCCGATCTCCCGCGTGCCGAGGGTCAACGCCTCGTCGAGATAAGCCTCGGCCTCAGCAAGGCTGATGTAGACCAGCGCGTCGTTTCGCGGTGAGCTTTCGATATAGCAGGTGCGGCAGGCGAGATTGCACAGCGTGCCGGTATTGATCCACAGCGTATCGAGCCGCGTCATTGCCACCTCGGCCCGCACCTCGCCGCCCGCCGTAATCAGCGGATCGCGAAACTTGGCCGGGTCGAGCGGCCGGACGTGCGGTGCCGCGAAAGGACTGAGGTCGTTCACCCGCGTAGGTCTACTTCCCGCCCCACACTTCCGCCAGCCGCGCATCGCGGCCGCAGCGCGAGCGATAGAATTTATAGCGCACCGGGTTCTTCTTATAATAATCCTGGTGATAGTCCTCGGCCGGCGTGAAGGTGCTGGCGGGAAGAACTAATGTCGCGATCGGTCGCCTCAGCTGCTGCATCGCGCGTGCCTTGGCGGCTTCCGCGATCCGCCGCTGCTGATCGTTGGCGACGAAAAAGGCCGAGCGATATTGGTAGCCACGGTCGCAGAAGCTGCCGCCGCTATCGAGGGGATCAATGGTCTTCATGAAGCGCAGCGCCAGCTCGGCATAGCTGACCTTGCTCGGGTCGTAGGTCACCCGCACCGATTCGATATGCCCGGTATTACCAGCCGACACCTGCTCGTAGGTCGGGTTCGCAAGCTTGCCGCCGGTATAGCCCGACACGGTCGAGATCACCCCCGGCATTTTGTCGAAATCGCTTTCGGTGCACCAGAAGCAGCCGCCAGCGAACACCGCCGTCGCGCGCTGGCCGCCGGGGGGCGGCGCGGCGGGGGAGGGGTCGCTGCTGCACGCGGCCAGCAAGGCGGCCGAGCCCAAAGCGGCGAGGAGGGCGCGATTAAGCGGCACGGAAGGTCATCGCCGCGCCGTTCATGCAATAACGCTTGCCGGTTGGCGGCGGCCCGTCGTCGAACACATGGCCAAGATGCCCGCCGCAGCGCCGGCAATGCACTTCGGTCCGCTTGAACGGCCCGATGCCGTCGGGCCGGGTTCGGATCGCATTGGATATCGGGGCAAAGAAGCTCGGCCAGCCGGTGCCACTTTCGAACTTGGTATCCGAGCGATACAGCGGCAGCGCGCATCCCGCGCAGGCATAGATGCCGCGACGCTTCTCGGCATTGAGCGGGCTCGATCGCGGCCGTTCGGTTTGCTCCTTGCGAAGCACGGCAAACGCGGCCGGCGGCAGGATGCGCCGCCACTCGGCTTCGGACTTGGTGATCTCGAAACTTTCCTTGGCCTCGCTTTGGCCGCAGCCGCTCAAGAACACGCCTAGGGTCGTCAGCGAACCGCCGAGAAAGCCGCGCTTTGTCATCTTCAGGTCCATGCTACCTCTTTGCCTCGCTTGACCAGCCACCATTTCAATGAGCTACGAATGAGCGGCCGATACGGATGAGATGGGAAGGAGCGATCGAATTGCCAACCGCAGGGCACGCCCCGTCCCGGCATAAGGACTTCAAATGAAAAGCGGACTTGCCGGGCGGCTCGCCCTGCTGGTGCTGCTGGTCGGCGCTGTGGCGGCTTTTTTCCTCTTCGATCTTGGCTCCCTGCTGACGATCGACAATCTGAAGGCGCAGCGGGACGGCATCGCGCAGTTGCTGGCGCAAAGGCCGGTGTTGGTCATCGGCGGCTTTTTCCTTCTCTACGTCGCGGCCACCGCCCTGTCGTTGCCCGGCGCGGTGATCCTGACGCTGGCGGCGGGCGCGATCTTCGGACTGTGGCTGGGCACGCTGATCGTGTCCTTCGCGTCCGCGATCGGCGCGAGCCTCGCCTTCCTTTCTTCGCGCTTTCTGCTGCGTGACTGGGTCAAAAACCGGTTCGGGCGACGGGTCGCGGCGATCGACCGCGGCGTGGAGCAGGACGGCGCCTTTTACCTCCTCAGCCTGCGCCTGATCCCGGCCTTTCCCTTTTTCCTCATCAACCTCGCCATGGGTCTGACCGCGATGCGGCTGCCGGTTTTCTATCTGGTCAGCCAGGTCGGGATGCTCCCCGGCACCTTGGTTTACGTCAACGCCGGAACCCAGCTCGCCGCGATCCGCAGCGTGTCGGACATCCTGTCGCCGGGGCTGATCGGCTCGTTCGTCCTGCTCGGCCTGTTCCCGCTATTGGCCAAATGGGTGCTCGGCATGGTCAAGCGGCGGCGAGTGTACGCCCGGTGGAAGAGGCCGCGGCGGTTCGATCGCAATCTGGTGGTGATCGGTGCCGGCGCCGGGGGCCTCGTCACCGCCTACATCGCCGCGACCGTACGCGCCAAGGTGACCCTGGTCGAAGCCGGCAAGATGGGCGGCGACTGCCTCAACACCGGCTGCGTGCCGTCCAAGTCGCTGATCCGCAGCGCGCGCACCGCACACGAAATCCGCCATGCCGCCGACTTCGGGATCGGGGGCAGCGAGCCGCAAGTCGATTTCCCCGCCGTGATGCGCCGCATCCGCGAGGTGATCCGGGTGATCGAGCCCGCCGACAGCGTTGAGCGCTACACCGGCCTCGGGGTCGACGTCCGCCAGGGCTATGCCACCATCATCGATCCCTGGACGGTCGAGATCGCCGGTCCGAACGGACAGAAAGACCGTCTGACCACCCGTTCCATCGTCATCGCTTCCGGAGGCGAACCGGTCGTTCCCGACCTGCCGGGCCTGCGCGAAGCAGGCGTGCTGACGAGCGAGACTTTGTGGGATCATCTCGCCGGGCTGGACACCGCACCTCGGCGCCTCGTCATCATCGGCGGTGGCCCGATCGGGACCGAAATGGCGCAGGCCTTTCAACGGCTGGGTGTCCCCGTGACGTTGGTCGAAGGCGGCGAGCGCCTGCTGTCCAAGGACGATCCCGAAGCCTCGGCCCTGATCCTGGACACGCTGCGCGGCGAAGGCGTCTCCGTGCTCCTCGGCCACAAGGCGCTGCGCTGCGAGGGCAAATGCCTGATCGTCGAAGGCGAGGGGCGGGAGACGACGCTACCTTTCGAGGAAATCGTTGTCGCGGTCGGGCGAAAGCCGCGGCTCAAGGGTTTCGGGCTCGAAGCGCTCGGTATCGACACCGACAAGCCGCTCGCGCTGAACGAGCGGCTGCAGACGATTTTGCCCAACATCTATGCCGCAGGCGACGTCGCCGGGCCCTATCAATTCACCCACGCCGCCGCACACCAGGCCTGGTTTGCGGCGGTGAACGCGCTGTTCGGCACCTTTAAATCGATCAGCGTCGATTATCGGGTCATTCCCTGGACCACCTTCGCCGACCCCGAAGTCGCGCATGTCGGCCACACCGAGGCCACCGCGGCGGAAGCGGGAGAGGCGTATGAAGTCGTCCGCTTCCCGCTCGACCATCTCGATCGCGCGGTGGCCGAAGGCGCGCGCTCGGGCTTCGTCAAATTGCTGGTCGCCAAGGGCAAGGATCGCATTCTCGGCGTGACCATCGTCGCGGCCGGGGCGGGGGAGATGCTGGCCGAATATGTGCTGGCGATGAAGCACGGCATCGGCCTCAACAAGCTGCTCGGCACCATTCACGCCTATCCGACCATGAGCGAGGCCAACAAATATGCCGCGGGCGAGTGGAAGAAAGCGCACAAGCCCGAAGCGCTGCTGGACTGGGTCGAGCGCTTCCACGCCTGGCGACGGTGATCGGCGTCAGCGCAGACGCAGACCGATCCAGAGGGTGCGGGGGAGTGCCCGCTCGATCACGCCGTCGCCGCTCACCGCCGCTTCCACCGTGCGATTGAACAGGTTTTCGGCGCGTACTTCGAGGGCGATCCGCGACCCCAGCGGCGCCGAGGCATAGCCGTCGAGCGTGACCGCGGGCTTCAGCCGCCGCAGGTTGAGATCGTCCTCATATTGCCCGGACAGCGCGCGCACGGTGCCCGACAGCCGCCAGTCGTCGGCTCCGCTCCAGCCGAGCGTCGCCGAGGCCTGGGTGGCCGGGGTCTGCGCAGGACGCTTGCCGTCGAGCGACGCTGCGGCGCCCGACCCCTCCACCCGCGCATCGACCAGCGACCAGGACAGGCGCGCATCTAGGGGGCCGAGCGCACCGCCGAGGTCCGCTTCGAGCCCGCGCGAGCGGATGGCGTCGAGATTCTGGCGCTGGCGATAGGTGCCCCCCGCCGCGACAAAGCCGACGATCGGAAAGGTGCCCGGCCCGCTGCTTTGCGAGACGTTGGCGATCGCCCCATCGAGCCGCGCCGTGTAAGCGGTGAGCGACAGCTTCCAGCCGCGCGGAAAGCCGAAGTCGCCGCCGATCTCGCCCCCGACCATCGTCTCGGGCTCGAGACCGGGATTGGGGCCGGTCGCATCGGCGCCCGCGCGGAACGGGCGATACAGCTCGTTCAGCGTCGGCAGGCGCCAGCCGCGATAGGCTGCGGCGCGAAGCTTGAGCGGCGGGGCGACCCTGACCTCACCCGCCACGCGGCCGCTGCCCTGCCATCCGTTGCGGTCGGCAAAGGCCGTGTCGGTCAGGGTCGGGCCGTTCAGGGTCTGCTGCAGGAAGCGCCCGTCCGTGATGCTCCAGCGATCGGCCCGGCCGCTGACACTCAGGATCGCTGATCCCGCCGGAACAGTAGCCGCGGCGAACAGGCCGAACGTGTCCGACCGCCCACCCGCAACCCGCCGCCGGGTCGGTGCGCCCGCGACGAACTGATACAATTCCTTGGTTTCCCCGCGAACGAGGCGGCCATCGATCCCGACCCGCAGCTCCGCGCTTCCAACGCGGGGCAGGATCTCGCCGCGAAACCCGTAGCCGCGCGAAGGAACGCTATATTGGTCGAGGGTCTGAGTGCTAGTGGTCCGGGTGGCATTGATGCTGCTGAAATCGGACGCGAAATTGCGGAACTGCGCATAGCCGAGTGCCGACCAGCGGATCCGGCCTTTGCCGACCAGCCGCAGCGACGTGTCGATCCCGCGGCCGCGGTTGGTGGTGAAGGGCACGCCCCGGTCGCGTCGGTCGGAAAAGGCACCTAGATTGAGCTGCGCCTCGGTCGCAGCACCGACGTCCTGCACCACCCGCACCGCCCCCGACGCCTGCCGATAGGGCGCGCGGCGATCGATCGGGCCGCGGTCTTCGGCGACGATCGGGATGAAGCCATCGCCCCGGGCAAAGGCACCCGAGACTGTTGCGAAGCGCGAGCGCGACGACAGCAGCAGGCCGGCACGGGCGTCGAGGCTGTCCCGGCTGCCGACGGTCAGCGCGCCGCGCACAGCGTCGTCGGCGGACGGCACTGCGCTTTCCAGCTCCACCGTTCCGGCGAGCGCTCCCGGCCCGAAATACGCACTCCCCCCGCCGCGGCGAATGCGGACTTCGCCGATCCGGTCGGTGGAATAAGCGGGAAAGGTGATCCAGCCGCCGAACGGGTCGCCCTGCGGCACGCCGTCGAGCAGCAGCAGCGCTCGTGACGACGCATTGCCGCCCAGCCCGCGCAACGTGATCGACTGGTTGGTCGCATGGCTCGACCGCGAATCCGACCGCCGAAAGCTCTGCACCCCCGCCACGTCGCGAAGCACGTCTTCGAGCCGTCCGCTAGCCGATTGCCGCAGCCGGTCCTGGTCGATCACCACCACCGCCGCGCCCGCGGTCTCGCCCGCGGCAAGCCCGCGCCCGGTGACGATGATCGGCTCGGGTTCAACGGCGGCAAGACCAAGAATCAGGGACAGCATCGGGGTCCTTTGCCGAATGTCCCGGCCGGAAGATATGCGGAGAAAGGAGATTTGGCCGGAATCGCACCGATCGCTTCTCGCATTCGATGATGCTCAGGTGCAGGCGGTGAGCTGAGCGCTGATCTAATAAGCCATGTTGCGGCGAGCGCGCACGTGCCTTCGCTCAAGCTTGGCAACGTCGATCACGCCCGCCAGCGCCAGGGTCCTTTCGAGCTCCTCGATGAGCAGCGTCAGCGCGCGATCGACGCCTGCTTCCCCGCCGGCGGCAAGACCGTAGAGATAGGGCCGCCCGATCGAGCAGGCCGTGGCGCCGAGCGCCAGCGCCTTGATCACGTCCGAACCGCGCCGGATGCCGCCGTCGCAAATGACGTCGGGCCCGTCGCCGAGGGCCCCGCGGACGGCTGCGATCTGATCGATCGGTGCCGGTGCGCCGTCGAGCTGGCGACCGCCGTGGTTGGAAACCATGACGCCCGTCGCGCCGCAGCCAATTGCGCGCTTGGCATCCTCCGCCGTCATCAGGCCCTTGACCGCCAGCGGACCGCCCCACTCGGCGGCCAGCCATTCGACGTCGCGCCAAGTCAGGCTGCGATCGAACTGCCCGCCGATATAGTCGAACAGGCTCATCGGCCCGGCCGCCAGCGCATCCACCTTGTGACTGACGTTGGCGAAATCGAATCGGGAGCCGCGCAGCGCCGGAAGAGACCAGGAGGGATGCGCGGCAAAGCTCAGGATCGATTTCCAGGTCAGTTTGGGCGGTAGTGACAGGCCGTTGACGCGATCGCGCTCGCGGTTGCCGGCGACCGGCGTGTCGACGGTAAGGGCAAGGCCGTGAAAGCCCGCCGCCTTGCACCGGGCAACGAATTCGGCGGTGAGGCCGCGATCCTTGAAGATGTAGATTTGAAACACCTTGGGACCGCCGACAGCGGCGGCAAGATCTTCGAGCCGCGTCGTGCCGAGCGTCGACAGGCTGTAAAGCAGACCGTGCTTCGCGGCAGCCCGTGCCACCGCCAATTCGGCCTCGGGATGAAACATCCGCGTCAGCCCGGTCGGCGCCAGCATCACCGGGGCGGACACCGGCTGGCCGAACAAGCTTGTCGCCGTGCGGATGGCTGACACGTCGGTCAGCACATCGGGGATCAGTTCGTAATCCGTAAATGCGGTGCTGTTGCGAGCGAGCGTCCATTCATCGTCCGCGCCGCCATCGATATAGTCGAAGATGGGACGCGGCAGCGCGCGCCGGGCCAGGCGCCGCAGGTCCGCGATGTTATTGGCGCGGTCGAGGCGCCTGTTCGTGCCTAGCGGCATAGGTCAGCGCCGCCGCATGGCTATCAGGAAGTCACCAGCTGATCGCGGATGCTGGCATCGAAATGAGTGTCCATCAGCGTGCGCGCAGCCTCTGCGTCACGATCGGCGATCGCTCTGGCGAGTTCCTGGTGAAGCCGGGAAATGCGCTCGCGTTCGTCCTCGGCCGTGCGGGTATGCCAGGCAGCGGGAATCGCGATCTCCATCATCGGCGCGAAGGCGCGGACGATCTGCAGGAACAGCATGTTGCCCGAGGCGCGGGCGATCGCGGCATGAAAGGCGACGTCGTAGCTGGTGCGGGCCTTGAGATCGTCGCCCGACGCCGCAATGCCGTCGGCCAGGCGAACGATCTCCTTGGCGTCGGCATCCGAGCGGGCGTTCGCAGCCAGTTCCGCCGTGCGCAGCTCCAGGGTCCGCCGCACGTCCCACACCTCGCCGAACGACACCTGCGCCGTGGCGACGGCGTGATCGAGCGAGGTCGCCATGACCGAACCGTCGATCGCGCCGACACGCGCGCGGCGGCCATTGCCGACATCGATCAGGCGCAGCGCCGCGAGCGCTCCAAATGCTTCGCGGATCACGGCCCGGCTGACCCCCAGCACATCCGCGAAATAGCCTTCACCCGGCAGATTGTCACCGACCTTGAGGTCGTTGGCCTTGATATGATCCCGGACCGATTGGACCGCCTGATGCACCAGGGATCGGCCGTCGTTCGCTCGGGTCGCCATTTTCGTTGCTGTCCTCAGGCCGCTAAAGACGCGGCGCGATAGCCGGAAGGAGCCACGCCATAGCGGCGCGAGAAGGCGCGCGTAAACGCCGCATTGGTGCCGTAGCCGCAGCGATAGCCGATGGAGGAGATCGGCAGCTCGGTCGCCAGCAGCATCTGCTGCGCGGCGCTCAAACGTTGCTCGGACAGCAAGCCGGCAACGCTGTTGTCGAACAGGTCGCGAAAGCCGCGCGCCAGCTTGCTTCGGTTCAGGCCGCAGGCGGCCGCGATCGACTCCAGCGTCAGTTTCTCGTTCCAGCGCGTCTCGACCAGCCGCCGCGCCGCACGAATGCGCTGACAGTCGCTATAGGACAGCTGCGCGTCGCGAGTGGTCGAGATTAGCGCGTCCTCAGCAAACAACTGAAAGGTTTCGCACAGCAGCTCGATCGACTTGGCGAGGCGGAGCGTCGTGCGGGCAGGTTCGGGCAAAGAGCATTGCAGGATGGCTCCGGCAATGGCGCGGATCGCGGGCGGGGCGTGGAAAACGCCTTCGTCAGGCAGGCTTCCGAAGATGCGAAGGCAGGCTGAGCGGGCGACAATAAGCAGCAGCGGCGCCTCGACGCTTTGCAGCGCCTCGGCGTCCGCCGCGCCGTGAAAGGCGACCGTGGCGGACGGGTCGGCAACCTGAAAGGAGAAGGCGACCGCCTGATCGGGAAACGACGAGGGGTCGAGGCTTCCAGCGCCGATCAGCGCGTTCATCTCGGGCGAAACCTGGATAAGCTCACGGTTCATGGCGACGCCTCATGCCCTCAATGCTCCAGCCATCCATAACCTATCTGAAAGCTGGTGCAAGCCTATCAGACAGGTTTTGTCGCATGAGAAGGTGCGTTGCGCATGGCGATGATAAATGCGCCGAGGGACACGATGCTGACCGCGACGCCGACCCACGCCAGGGCGATCGCCAGATGTTGCTCTCCTCCGAGCAGGCTGCTGACCAGGGTGACGAGACTCGGCGCGATCCCGAAGCCGATCAGGCCCGCGACCGCGATGAAGAGGCCAATGCACAAACCGCGAAGTTCGTTCGGAATGTAGACGGTCAGCGCGACCGAGGTGATGAGCCCGGTGACAGTACCGCACAGGACCAGGGTGCCGAGCGCGACGGCGAAGGTCGTCGTGCTTTCGGATAGCGGGAACAGCGCGGCGGGGATCGCCAGCACGGCGGCAACGACCGCGCCGATCAACAGGCCGCCACGGCGACCGGTCTTTTGCCCCACGTCCGCTGCGATCCCGCCGAGGATCGCGCCGCCGATGCCGGTCAGCAACATGATCGCCCCCATCCACCCGGCAAAGTCCTGCGGTTGCTGCCCGAAATCGCGGCTGAGAACGGGCGCGGCCCAGATCGCCGCGGCGGCGTCGGCCATCACCACCGTGACCTGCCCCGCGAACAGCGGGACGAGAAACGCACGACGCTGCCAGAATTCGCTCATCAGGATGCGAAAGGGCGCTCCGACATGCGCCTCGACCTCATTCCGGGCGGGCTCGCGAAAGAACAGCAGTGGCAGGATGCAGGCGAGGCTGGCAAAAGTCAGCGCAAGGTGGGTCGAGCGCCACGGGGTCAGGCCGAGCCAGGTCGGAGCCGCGGCATCGACGAACGCGCCGAAGGTCCAGCCGACGATCGCAAAGGCTGCAGCCTGGCCGAGAGCCTTGCCGAGACTGATGAGGAGCACGCCGCGGCCCCGTTCGTGCGGTGCGCACAGATCGGCCGATAGCGACAAGGCCGCGGTCAGCGCGCCGGTGGTGCCGATCCCGGCCAGCATCCGCCCGACGAACAGCGCCGGGACCGTCTGCGCATAGGCCGTCAGCGCGGTGCCGATTGTCCAGGTCAGGGCCAGCGCGACGAACAGCCGCATGCGATTGGCGCGATCGACCAGAATGCCGATCGGGATCGAAAACAGCACCAAAGGAACGGCCGCGCTGACACCTTGGACCAGACCCAACACCGCGTCGCTCAGCCCCATTTCGGCTTTCGCGGCTTCCTGCACGGTGCCGAACGACATCATGGCGGTGAAGCCGGCGGCGATGGCGAGCGAGATTGCGCTGATGGGCCCGATCGATCGCGCCAGCGATGGGTCGCCCGGCACGGCGACAGCCGATGATGCGGCGGCGGCGTTTGGGGTCATCGCGCAAAGATCTTTCCGGGGTTGAACAGATCCTTGGGATCGAGCGCCGTCTTGATCATGCGCATGAGGTCCACCGCTTCGCCGAGTTCGGCTTCGAGATACTTCTGTTTGCCAAGGCCGATGCCATGTTCCCCGGTGCAAGTGCCATCCATCGCCAGTGCCCGCTCGACCAGCCGCCCGTTGATCGCTTCGACCTCCGCGCGCTCGGCGGGGTCGTCTGGGTTCATCGCGAACACGACATGGAAGTTGCCGTCACCGACATGCCCCAAGATGGTTGCCGGTACCGTGGAGGTCTGAAGGTCGCGCTTGGTTTCCGCCACGCATTCCGCGAGACGGCTGATCGGCACACAAACATCGGTAGCCCAGCCGACCGAGCCCGGGCGAAGCGCCACGGCGGCATAATAAGCCTCGTGCCGTGCTTTCCACAGACGGGCGCGTTCTTCCGGCAGATTGGACCATTGAAACTGCCCGCCGCCGTTCATCGCGGCGAGCTCGGACACGGTCTCGATCTGCTCGGCGACATGGGCCGGCGAGCCGTGGAATTCGAAGAACAGATGGGTCGTCTCGGGCAGGTCGAGCTTGGAGAAGAGGTTCACCGCCTTGATCTGCATGTCGTCGAGGATTTCGACGCGGGCCAGCGGCACCCCGATCTGGATCGCTTGGACCACCGTATCGACCGCGCCCTGCAGGGTCTCAAAGCCGCACACGGCTGACGAAATCTGCTCGGGAATGCCGTGAAGGCGCAGGGTAACCTCGGTAATGATGCCAAGCGTGCCCTCGGCCCCGACCATCAGCCGGGTGAGATCGTAACCGGCGGCCGACTTGCGGGCGCGCCGGGCGGTCCGGATGTCGCGCCCGTCCGGGGTGACGACGCGCAGCGACAGGATCGCTTCGCGCATCGTGCCGTAGCGGACGGCGTTGGTGCCCGACGCGCGGGTCGAGGCCATGCCGCCGATGGTGGCGTTGGCGCCCGGATCGATCGGGAAGAACAACCCCTGATCGCGGAGATATTCGTTCAACTGCTCGCGTCGGCAACCGGCCTGCACGGTGCAGTCGAGATCCTCGGCGTTGACGGCGAGGATCGCGTCCATCTCCGACAGGTTGACGCTGACCCCGCCACGAACCGCGAGCGTGTTGCCTTCGATCGAGGTGCCGGCGCCGTAAGGAATGATCGGCACGTCGTGGGCGGTGCAGAGCTTGACGAGTTCGACCACTTCCTCGGTCGACCGGGCGAACACCACCGCGTCGGGGGGCATGGTCGCGAAATGCGCTTCGCTGCCGCCGTGTTGCAGGCACATCGCCTCGGTGAGGTGCAGCCGTTCCCCGAACAAGGCGCGGAGTAGCTCGATGAACGCCGGGTCGAGCGGCGGGCGCTCGGGCGTAGTTACTGGCTTGTCCATCGCATCTAGAACCGGAACCGGGCCCGCACTCCGTAGCGCCGGCGCTCGCCGATGATCCCGAGGTCGGACGGCGGCAGGAACGGGATCGCGAGAACAAGGGTGGTCTGTTCGATGTACGAGTCGAAATAGTCCTTGTTGAATAGGTTGTTCACGAATGCCGCGACCTCGACCCCGCCAAGGCGATAGGTGAGCGATCCGTTCACCAGCGCGTAGCTGGCGAGCACCGGCGCTCGCGTTTCGCTGATCGAGGCGGCGATGCGGCTGCCTTTGCCGGTCACGCCGGCCGTGAAGGTGAGGTCACCGCGGCCGACCGGCACGACATAATCGCTGTTGAGACTGAAGTTCCAGTCGGGCTGGAAGGGTAGCCGATCCGACGGAAGCACCCGGCCGGTCACCGCGGTGAAGGGCGAGATGTCGGTCAACCTGGCGCGCTGCACCGAAAAACCGCCGCTCAGCGTCCAGTTGCTGACCGGACGGAAAGAGCCTTCGAGCTCGAGACCGTAGCTTTCGACATCGCCAGTGTTGAGGTCGACCGTGGCGAACCCGCCACCGGGAAGACCAACGATGGTGTTGAGGCCGATCAGGTCCTTATAGTCGTTGTAGAACACCGCGCCGGCGAGCGACAGGCGGCGGTCGGCCGACGCGAATTTGGAGCCCAGCTCGTAAGTCCAGACCTTATCGCCTTCGTAGCTGCGGAAAGGCGCCCGTGGATTGATGTTGAAGCCACCGCCACGGAAACCGCGGGCGACCGAGGCATAGGTCATGAAGCTATTGTCCCAGTGCCGGGTCACGGTCACGCGCGGCGACAGTTCCTTGTGCCCGTCCTCGACCGACGGAACGGACGCGAGCGGAGCGTTGGCAAGACCGGTGGCGCCGGTCAGGCGGCGCTTTTCGCGGTCGTAGCGGAGGCCCGCCGACACTTCCCATTCGTCCACCGGACGCCAGAACAACGTGCCGTAGACGGCGTAGTTGTTGGATTTTTTCTGCGACACGTCCCGCAGGTTGAGACCGGCCGGAATGATGCTGGTGATGCCATCGGCGGACAGGGTTTCGCGGCTGTAGTAGACGGCCAGTAGCGACGTCAGCGTCGAGGACAGACGGCTATCGAAGCGAAGCTCGGCCGTGGTGACCTCCGTCTTGTCGCTGCCATTGGCACGCGCGAAATTGACCGGATTGAAGTCGGCGTCGCTGTCGGGCGTGCGGCCTTTGCGCTCGTCATACGCCCCGATCAGGGTGACGTCGGTACTCAGACCGGCAATCGGAAACTGCAGGCGGGCATTGACCCCGCGATAGTCGATCAACTGCCGATTGGCGGCGTTGAAGGTGACCAGACGCGAATAGTCCGTGGGACCGGTAACCCGCGCATAGGGCGTCGAAGCGCCTTCCACCTTGTCCTGATAACCGTTGACGGTGAGCACCAGGTCGTCGACCGGCTCGGCCCGCACCGTGGCGTTGATCGTGTCGCTGTTGAGCGGATTGGCATCGATGCCGAGCAAGGGATTGCGCAGGAAGCCATCCTGTTCGCGGTGGGCATAAGCGACGCGGGCTTGCAGGCGGTCGGCGATGATCGGACCGCTGATCGAACCGAAGGCGGTCCAGGCATTGTCCGGCCCGGCGAAGCTGCCGCCGCCGCGGACCTGGAATTCGTTGCTCGGCTGCCGGCTGATGATGTTGATCGCGCCGCCCAGCGTGTTCTTGCCGTACAGCGTACCCTGTGGCCCACGCAGGACCTCGACCCGTTCGACGTCGACCAGCGGGTTGTTGAGGATCGAGGTATTCGGCTGATAGACACCGTCGATAAAGATGCCGACGCCCGGCTGCACCGTCTGCACCAGCGTCAGGCCGACACCGCGGATCGACACGAAGACACGGCCGGCGGCATCGCCATTGACGTTGAGGCCGGGGGTCAGCGTGGCGACATCGCGCACCGAGGCAAGGCCGCGCCGTTCGATCAGGTCGCCGGTCACGGCGGTCGCCGCGACCGGTACGTCCTGCAGCCGTTCTTCGCGCTTGCGGGCGGTGACGACGATCTCGTCGTTGGGAATCGCCTGCGGCTGGAGCTGATCTTCAGTCTGCGGGGTATCGCCCGGCGTGCTGTCCTGGGCCGCGGTCTGCCCGGCGGGCGGCACCGGCTGAGCGGCACCGTTGGTGGCGGCAAGGGCGCTCAGCGCACAGCCGAGAAACAGCAGATTGGAACAGCGCGTCGACAATTTCATCCTCCACCTGATCGATGGAAGCTGACCTATCAGACAGGCAACCTATCTGAAAGGCTACAGCAGGGAGTTTGAGTTTGCCGAGCGTCGAAAAGATTTAGCCGATCGGATCAGGTACGCTCTTGGCGAGGGCAAGGTTCACCAGCAGGTGTAGCCGCCGTCCACAAGGACGATGCTCCCGGTCATCAGGCTGGCCGCGTCGGAGGCGAGGAAGGCGACTACCGAGGCGACTTCCTCCACTTCGCCGAGGCGGCCCATCGGCGTGCCGTCGATCCAACGCCGATACATCTCGCCTTCCCGGTCGGCGAACTGGTTGAGCGGCGTGTTGATGTAGGTCGGCGCAACCGCGTTGACGCGAAGACCGCGCGGCGCCCATTCGGCGGCGAGGCTGCGGGTCAGCTGATGCACCGCCGCCTTGGACGCATTGTAATAGCTTTGCGGCTGCGGACGATTGACGATGAACCCGCTCATCGATCCGACGTTGACGATGCTGCCACGACCAGCGGCCAGCATGTGCCGGCCAAAGGCGCGGCAGCACCAGAAGGTGCCGTTCAAATTACGTCGAGGACGTTCAGCCAATGCTCGTCGGCGACGTCTTCCGCGGCGGTCTCGCTGCGGGCGATGCCGGCGTTGTTGACGAGGATGTCGATCGGCCCGAGGTTGTCGGCGACCTTGGTGACGCCGGCCGCGTCGGCGACGTCCAGAACGACGCCTCTTATGTCGTAGCCTTTGCGGTCCAGCGTAGAGCGGGCGTCCTCGATCGCCCCGGCATCGCGATCGGCAATGGTAACGGAGGCGCCCATCTCGGCCAGCGCCTCGACGCAGGCGAAGCCGATCCCGCCGGCGCCGCCGGTGGCTAGCGCGGTTCGCCCGTCCAACCGCAATCGCTCCAGATACATCAGCGTCTCACGGAAGAAATGGAGCGGCGGGCATGGGCGGCTCGTGCACGGCTTCACCCTTGCTCAATTGATAGACCTGCCGCGTGGAGGCGTCGAACTCTGGCCAGGGCAGGATGCCGGTCTTGGCGAAATCGACCCAGATCTTGTGCACTTGGTCGGCAAGGTCCTGCGGGGGCGTGGTTCCGGCAAGCCCGCGTTCTCCGGTGACGCTTGCCAGCGTGTCGAACACGAAGGGCAATTCCATGGCGTGGCAGGCGCCGAGTTCACCGTCCAACGCCGGCGAACGCCAGTCGAGCTCGTACACGTGTGTCCGCCCCCGATGCTCTTCGGCGAAGCGCCGCGCCGGCCAGCGGAACACGAGGTCGTTAAGCGCATCGGTCAGCGCATGGCCCGGGCGCCGGCCATCGCGGCCAAGGCCGTAGGCCGTCAGCACCTTGCGCGCTCTGGGCTGCGACCGGTGGAGCAGGTAGGTCGCCATTAACCGCCCGATCTTTTCGCGCACGCCGGTCGGGACGAGGTAAAGATTCATCTCCTCGGCATTGGTGCCGATCAACAGGTCAACATCCTTGCCGGCGCCCTTCTTCAGCGCGGCCAGCGGCTGCTGCGGCAGGACGTCGTCGCCATGCACGGGGACAAAGCGGCTGATCCCGAACACCGGTTCGCGGCCGTCGCCATCGCGCAGGTCGATAAGGGTGGTCGGCTGACTTATCTTTTGCTGGGCGTCGAGCGCTCGCTTGGTGCTCACGCTCCGAAAGCCGTCCGGGTCAGGCCGGATCCGGAGCATCTTGGCCAGCCTCCGGACAAGACGCTGCGCGACACCGATGTCGCGGGTCATGGCACCGTGGCCGCTTTGCACGATCGCTCGGCGGAACAGGCCGGCGGCCAGCGGCGAGGTCAGCAGATCGGCGACCGCCATGCCGCCCGCGGATTCGCCGAACACGGTGACATTGCCGGGATCGCCGCCGAACGCCGCGATATTGTCCTGCACCCAGCGCAGCGCCGCGATCTGGTCGCGAAGGCCAAGATTGGTCGGCACGCCCGGAATGGGCAGAAAGCCTTCGATGCCGAGCCGATAATTGATCGCGATGCAGACGACCCCGTCGCGGGCGAAAGCACTGCCGTCCGACACCGACGCGTCCTTGCTGCCGATGACGAAGCCGCCGCCGTGGATCCAGACCATGACGGGGAGGGCGCTGCCACCGCCCGCCGGGCGCCAGATGTTGAGGGTCAGGTAATCGTTCCCGCCGGCCTGATCGGTGCCGATCAGCGGCGCGACGTCGAGCGCGGGGAAGGGGTTGTGGCACTGCGGTGCGGTCACGCCGCCGTGCGTCGCATCGCGCTCGCCCTGCCACGATGCAGCGGGCTGCGGTTCGGCGAAGCGCAGCGCGCCGACCGGCGGAGCGGCATAGGGAAGGCCGAGGAACCGTTCGACCGCGCCGCTCCGGACTCCGCGCACGGCACCGGCGGCGGTGGTGACCACGACGTCGCCGCTGTCGGTGGCCTGTTGATGGGTCAGCATGGCGATCCTCCAGCCGCCTCGCCTACCAGCGCATGGCGCCGCGTCCATGCCGCCTTCTTTGCCTGTCGTAAGCTAGACTTGATACATCGTCATCGGCCGGACATGCGGCGCAAGCCGAGCGGCTATTCCGCCGGCTCTGGCTCGCGCACCGCTTCGGCCGATGCCATGCCGGGCTCCTCGGACGTCCCGCCAATCAGGTCGCGGACGGCCTTTTCGACGTTGCGGCCCGTTTCCTCGTCGATGTTGCGCCAATATTCGAAGGCCCGCACCAATACGGGTTCGCTTACCCCGTCGGCGAGGTGACCGGCGATGTTCTGCACAAGCCGTTCGCGTTGTTCGTCGTCCATGCCTTGCGGATGAGGTCACGCGGCTGGCTGAAGTCGTCGTCGTCCGCGCGGAGCGTGTAGGCCGCGCGGACCATTTCGCCGTCGGCGTGCCAGGTCGCTTCGCCGCCCACCTGCGGCTGCGCCGCGGGACCGCCATAGCTGTTGGGCGCGTAGACGGGATCAAGCGCATTCTGCACCCGCATCGCGCCGCCGCGCGAATAGCTGTGAACGGGCGACTTGGGCGCGTTCACCGGGATCTGCTTGTAATTGACGCCCAGCCGGTGGCGATGCGCATCGGCATAAGCGAATCCGCGCGCGAGCAGCATCTTGTCGGGCGACAGGCCGGTGCCCGGCACCATGTTGTTGGGTTCGAACGCCAGCTGTTCGATCTGCGTGTCCCAGTCGACCGGATTGGTGGTGAGCGTCAATTTGCCCACCTCGATCAACGGATAATCGCCGTGCGGCCAGACCTTGGTCAGGTCGAACGGATTGATCCGGTAGGTCTTGGCTTCCTCGAACGGCATGATCTGCCACTTCAAGGTCCAGCTCGGATAATCTCCCTTGGCGATATGATCGAACAGGTCGCGGCGATGATAATCGCCGTCGGTGCCGGCCAGACGGTCGGCCTCATCCTGGCTGAGATAAGCGTTGCCGCTCTCGGTCCCGACGTCGGTCATCCAGTGGAACTTGACGAAGAACTTTTCGCCGTCCGCGTTGATCAGCATGTAGGTGTGGCTGCCGTAGCCATTCATCTCGCGCCAGTTCTTCGGGATCCCGCGATCGCCCATCAGATAGGTGACCTGGTGCGCGCTTTCCGGAGACAGCGTCCAGAAATCCCACTGCATGTCATGGTCGCGCAAGCCATTGTCGGCGCGGCGCTTCTGGCTTCGGATGAAGTGCTGAAACTTCAGCGGATCGCGGATGAAAAATACCGGCGTGTTGTTGCCGACCATGTCGAAATTGCCGTCCTCGGTGTAGAGCTTGACCGAGAAGCCGCGCGGATCGCGCCAGGTGTCGGGGCTGCCGCGTTCGCCCGCGACCGTCGAGAAGCGCATCGCCGCCTCGCTCTTCGCGCCGGGCTGGAAGATCTTGGCCTTGGTGTAGCGCGATACGTCGGCGGTGGTCTCGTAATGCCCGAACGCGCCCGATCCCTTGGCGTGGGGCTGCCGCTCCGGGATCCGTTCGCGGTTGAAATTGGCCATCTGCTCGATGAGGTAGAAGTCGTTCAGGACCAGCGGCCCGTCGGCCCCGAGGCTAAGCGAATGCTCGTCGCTCTGCACTGGAATGCCCGCATCGGTTGTCGTCGGCGGCACGGCTTTGTCGGTCATTCCAGCGTCCTTCCAAATAGGTAGAAGATCAACGAAAGGCCCGGCGGGGCCTTTCCGGATGCATCGGATAAATACGGCAGCCCGAAATCGGCGGTCTGCACGATGCGGCCAGCGATGGAGAGGCGACGCGGGTATCGTGAAGCCGCTTTGGAACTCCGATCATGACGCCATGTTTCTTTCCGGTATCCTGGAGAGCAAGACATGACCGATGGCAACGCCAGTAAATCTGAGGCCCGCCGTGACGGGAGGGACGGCGGCAGGTCGCCGGACCCGTTGCGCGGCGCCATGGCAGGACTGGTCGCCGGACTGGTGGCCTCCCTTGCGATGGACCTCGCCCAGAAGGCGCTATCCCGGATGCAGTCTTCCGACGATTCCGAGAATGAGGAGCCGGCCACCGAAAAAGCTGCCGATCGTGTCGCTGAAGGGGTCACGGGCGCCCCGGTGTCCGAGGCCAACAAGCCTCTCGCCGGGCAGGCAGTCCACTACGGGTTCGGCGCGCTACTCGGGCTGGGATACGGCATCGCGGCGGAATATCGTCCCGGCATCACGGCCGGCGCGGGCTCAGGCTTCGGCTTGGCAACGGCCGCCCTGTTCGATGAGATCGGCGTGCCGGCGGCGGGGCTTGGCGACCCACCGTGGAAAGCGGACATGTCCACTCACCTCTACGCCCTGGCGTCGCATCTGGTGTTCGGGACGACGACGGAAGTGGTCCGCCGTGTGATCGGCGATGTCATACAAGAAACAGATGATTAGACCGAATTGAGCGGCATCGAGGCGTTGACGGCTCTCGTCGCGGAGATACCGTCGGATACGCCCGCCAGCTTCGTAATCCTGCAGCGTCTCGCTCCCGATCACGAAAGCCAGTCGGCGGACATACTGGAGCGGTTTGCCAAGTTGCCGGTAGGCGAAGCGGACGAGAACATGCCGATGGAGGCCGGCAAGAGCTACGTCCTGACGCCCGACCGCTATCTTACAAGGAGGAAATGCTCGAACAAAGCATGTTCGACACCCTGCGTTTGCTTCGCAAAAAAATCCCGGATGCTGCGCGCGCTTGCCGCCAAGAACGACATCAATCGCGCGATGTACCTGGTCAGCGCCGACGATTGCGATGCCGATGCCAAACGGATCAAAGAAAATGATTTTCGCACGACGAAAGGTCGCGGCGTGACAAGAATGAAGAACGTTATCTTCGTATAAAAGGCGAAGAATACTCGCTCGCTAGTCGTTTTGTAGGGCCCTTACAGGAACCACTAATCGATAGGCAAAACCGCTGGCGTCATAACTCGCGCTCGGCGTGCCGGAGAGGGTAATTGTGGCGTATCGATTGAGGATGCGGCTTCCGAACCCTTTCCGGGTGGGCTGAACCACCGCCGGACCACCGCTTTCGGACCAGCTGAATTCGAGCTCGTCGCCCATCAGCCGCCATTCGATGTCGACCACTCCGCTGATGACCTTCAGCGCACCGTATTTGATCGCATTGGTGGCAAGTTCGTGCGTCGCCCACGGTCATGTGGGTCCAATCGTCTCGGGGCACGGTCGCGGTTGACTATTCGGAGGACGGTTTGACATGGCACCTCGACCTGCCAGCATTTGAGGATCGGGATTCCTCAACTGATGTCTGACATCAAAGAGATTTTCATCGTCGAGGACGACACCATCGTGGCGCTCGATATGGCGGACCTCTTGGAGAGGCTCGGCTTCGAGGTCGTCGGGCCGGCGGTGCATCAGGAACAGGCGATCGAGATTGCCAGGACTGACAAGTTCGATGCAGCGTTCCTTGACGTCAATCTCGGGTGAAGCAAGACATCGGAACCGGTGGCCGAGATCCTCCGTCAGCGAGGCATTCCGTTCATTTTCGTCACCGCCTACGATGCTTCCGAAATCTCGTTCCGCGTGTCGGATGAGCGCGTGCTCAAGAAGCCGGTCACCGGAGACGAAATGCTAGGGGCACTGCGAACAGTGCTTCCGCATCACGAACTCAAATCCACCGCATGACGTGCGTCCTTGCGAACCGCGCCATCGCGTTTCGCTGAGCTCCGGCATCCGCTCGTTCGATGACAGGGTCATCTGTGAAGCGGCCAGCCATTCCGAATAGCGCCCAGCTTCGATTGGTCTAGAGCCGTCAAACCCCCGTGCTCGGCAAACAGCCAGCCCGGCGACTGCTCGTCTGAGATTCACGATAAGAGAAATGGAGGCCCGAGCCGGAATCGAACCGGCGTGCAAGGATTTGCAGTCCTCTGCGTCACCACTCCGCCATCGGGCCTCGATGCGGTCCGCCCCCTAAGCAGGGGCACCGCTGGCCTGTCAATCTTTTGCGGACGCGGTTTTGGCTGACGCGGGCTTTGACGGTGTCTCCTTCACCACCTGAATCCGAACCGCTTTCCCGGCCAGCAGATACTGACGAGCGGCCGCCTGCAACATGGCGGGCGTAACCGCTTCGAAGTCGGAGCGCTGGGTGCGGATGCTTTCCAGCGTGAAGGGATCCTCGCCGAGGTCTTCCAGCGCCCCCATCCAATAACCGTTGCCGTCCATCGCGCGGGTGAGCGAGGCCAGGAGCGGCCGGCGCGCGCGGACCAGCTCGTCCTCGTCGATCGGGCGCGAGGCGAGGTCGTCGGCGATCTTCTGGGCTTCGCTGAAAAAGCGCGGCAGGCTGGCGGGCGGTGCTTCGACCTGCGCGGCGAGATAGCCGTAGCGGGTCCAGGTCGACGAGGCGCCGTGGGTGGCCGACGGCGCATAGCTGACGCCTTCCTTTTCGCGCAGCTCTTGCGTCAGGCGAAGCTGGTACACCGCGCCGAGCAAGGTCAGGGTCCGCGCCAGCCGGCGGGTTTCGGGCGAATAGCCGGTGGTCGGCCAGGCGATGAATCCCACCGCCTGATCGTCGCGCCCCTTGTGGGTGAGGGTGATGAGGCCGCCGGCGGGAGGCGGCGGGAAGGTCATCGGGCCGGCGACGGGATTGCTGGCACCGCGCGCCGGAAGAGCGCCGAAGGTCGCCGCGGTCTCGGCAATGGCGCGCTCGGCGGTGATGTCGCCGACCATGATGATCTCGATCCGTCCGGTCTCGGCCGCGGGGCCGACCAGCGCCCGCGCTTCGCCGATGCTGCTCGCCCGCATCGCCGCCCGGCTCGGCACCTGCCAGCGCTTGTCGCCCGAACGCAGGATCAATCCCAAGTCGCGGTTGAGGACCCCACCCGGCGAGCTTTCGAATCGATCGTGGATCGAGGCCGCCTGCGCCTTCAGCCGCTCCCATCCGAGCGGGCGCCAGCCGGCATCGCTGATGTAGGCTGTGAGAAGCTGCATCTGGGTCGAAAGGTCCGTCGGCCGGGTCACACCGGACAGCACGAAGCGGTCGTCGTCGATCCCGAAGCCCGCACCGACGAGCTTGCCGGTCAGCGCACGGCTGACGCTGTCGGCGTCGAGCTTGCCGGTGCCGCCGAAGGTGAAGGCGCCGGGCAGGGCCCATTCCGGACTTGTCCGGTCGTTCGGCATGGCGAGCCGCCCGTCGCCGAAGCGCACGCTCACCAGCACCTGCTCCTTGCGCGTCGTGCTGGGCCGCACCGTCAGCCGCACACCGTTGGTAAAGCGGACATGGGTCACGCCGATATCCTTGAACTCGCGCCGCTCGGCGACCGTGCCGGGGGTTCCGAAGCGCTCGTAAGGCCAGGCGATCCTGGCTTGCACGGCGGGCGGCGACACGGCGACCTTGCGCGAGCTCTCATAAGCCGCGAGCAGCATTTCCTTTGTGACGCCGCCCCTCGGCAGGCTGAGATAGAGCAGGGGTCCGGAGCCCGTGAACAGCCGCTTGGCCGCCGCGCTCACCCGCGCCGCCGTCATGGTCGGCGCGACCTGCTGGAAGAAGCCGAGGCGGTCGGCCGGGCTGGTCACCACCGTCTCATTACCGACCGCGGCGACCACGCTGTCGGCGAGCGAGGCATTGGCGCGGGTGGCGGCCGAGGCAACCCCCGCTTCCAGCGCCGCGCGCACGCCGACCAATTCGCGCTCGACCTCGTCGTCGGTCACGCCATGCTGGACAAGCCGCCGTTGCTCCTGGTCGATGCTATTCAACGCGCCGCGCCAGTCGCCCAGCCGCGCCTGCACCGCCAGGCTGGTGGTGTCGGCCGTCTCCTCGAGGTTCGACATCGAAAGCCGGGCGGCAACGAAAGGCGGTGCATTGTCCTTCTGCGCCAGTTTCTCGAGCCGACGGTTGAGGATGGTCGCTGCGATCTGTTCTTCGAGATCGCGGGTGCGGTCGGCGAGACTGTCGGGCGTCGGATCGGCCGGGCGGACCCAGTTCATGGTCAGCGCGGCGGCAAAGGCCGGATCGATGAACAATCGCGCGTCCAGCGGCCGGACCATCGGCTTGCCCTGATCGGCCGGCGTTCCGGCAGGACCGATGCCTTTCCAGTCGCCGAACTGCGTTTGCAGGCGCCGTTCGATGTCGCCCGGATCCACGTCACCGACGATGATCATGGTCGCCCGCTCGGGCCGGTACCAGGCGCGATAATAATCGAGCAGGCGCTGGCGCGGCGCGGTTCGGATCACCTCTGTGGTGCCGATCGGCAACCGCTCGGCCAGCCTCTGACCGGGATAAAGCCAGGCCAGTTGATCCACCAGCATGCGGTAGGACGGGGTCGCCCGTGCCCGCTCTTCCGACAGGATGATGCCGCGTTCGCGGTCGAGCGCGCCGGCATCGATGGTCGCCTTGCCGGCCACTTCGCGCAGCAGGAAAAAGGCTTCATCCAGGGTCGCCTTGCTCGCCTGCGGAAGCTCGAGCTTGAAGACGGTCTGCCCGAAGCCGGTCGAGGCATTGGTGTCCGGCCCGAACCTGAGTCCGGCCCGTTCCAGCCGCTTGACGAAATCGCCTTCGGGGACGTTCTCGGTTCCGTTCAGGACCATATGCTCGAGAAAATGCGCCAGCCCACGCTGGTCGTTCGCTTCGTTCAGCGACCCGGTGTCGATCAGCAGCCGCAGCGAGGCTTCACCCGGCGGCGTCTTGTTGCGGCGGATGGCGTAGCGCATCCCGTTGGGCAGGGTGCCGAGCTTCAGCTCCGGATCGGCGCGAAGTCCTTCTCCCTGCATCCAGCCCGACGGCGACGCCGCAACGGTCGACCGGGCAGGAGAGGGTGGCGGGGCGGCGAGGAGGGCGGTGCCGGCCAGCAAGAGGGAAGCCGCAACGGCCACGCGGCGCTTCAAGAACATGCCATCTCCTGCCCGAATCACAAACACTTGGGTGCCCCCGGAGTTAGAGCCGAGCAGTCCACGCCTGCCAAGCGGTTCCCGGTTACCGCTCGATCCTCTGGCGCCTCCGTTCGATAAACGGCGGCCCCGTCGCTTGGCGGGACGCGCGGCCATCGTTACATGGGCATTGCCAAAGACGGTGTCATAGTGCGATAAGACACTCAAAGCGTTTCAGCTCGAAAAGGACGACGAGGACCCGATGGACTTTGCCCAGGCGCGCCGCGCAATGGTCGACAGCCAGCTTCGGCCCCAGGCGGTGACCGATCCGCTGGTGGTCGCGGCCATGGCCACCGTTCCGCGCGAGGCGTTCGTGCCGCAGGCGTCGGCCGCGATCGCCTATATCGACCGGATGGTGCCGCTCGAGGGTGGGCGTATGCTCAGCCCCGCTGCCAGCCTGGGCCGGATGCTAACAGAGATGCGCTGCCGCAAAGGCGAGCGCGCGCTCGTGGTCGGCGCCGGCACCGGCTACAGCAGTGCCGTGCTGGCCGAAATGGGCGTCGATGTCGTCGCGGTCGAAAACGATCCCACCCTGCTCGACCAGCTTGGCACGGTGCCCGGCATCACCGTTCACGCAGGCGCGCTCGAAGAGGGCGCGCCTGCCGCGGGCCCGTTCGACCTGATCCTCGTCGACGGGCAGATCGAACAGCTCCCCGACGCCCTCGTCGAACAGCTCAAGCCCGGCGGCCGGCTCGCCGCTTGCCTCGTCGAAAAGGGCGTTCCGCGGCTGATGGTCGGGACACGTTCGGTTCATGGCTTCGGGCTCAAGGCCGTCGCCGACGCCTCGATGGCGCCGCTGCCCGGCTTTGCCCGGCCCGCCGTCTTCACCTTCTGATGATCACAAGAAAGCTGCCCGTGCGCCATCTTCTCAGTTGCACCGCGCTTGTCGCGCTTGCTCTCGCCACCCCCGCCGCGGCCGACACTTTGCGCGAGGCTCTGGTGGCGAGCTACCGGACTAACCCGACCCTGAACGGTCAGCGCGAGGCGCTGCGCGTCAATGATGCCGGGGTCGCCGTGGCCCGCGCCGCCGGCCGGCCACAGGTTGCCGCCACCGTCGGCCTCAACCGCGACCTCACCCGCTCGGGCGTGCTCAACACCGGGCGCGGCAAGGGACCGGTGGTCTCGGGCGGCGTCGATCTTAGCCTGCCGTTGTTCCAGGGCGGCCGCGTGCGCAATTCGGTCGAAGCGGCGCGCACCCGCGTCGAAGCCGGACGTGCCACCCTCCGTGCGGTGGAAGGCGACGTCTTCGTCCAGGCGGTCCAGGCTTACATGGACGTGATCCGCGACCGCGCGATCGTGGAATTGAACCGCAATCAGGTCGATGTTCTCGGCACCAATTTGCGCGCCACCAACGACCGGTTCCAGATCGGCGATCTGACCCGCACCGACGTCGCCCAGTCCGAAGCCCGCCTGTCGCTCGCCCGCTCCAGCCTCGCGCTGGCGCAGGGCCGCCTGCTGTCGAGCGAAGCCTTTTACCGCCAGGTGGTCGGCCAGGCGCCGGGCCAGCTCGCCTCGCCCCCGCCGCTGCCGCCGCTGCCCGCCAGCGCCGACGAAGCCGTCCGCATCGCCCTGGTCGAAAACCCCGACGTGATCGCCGTGGTCCGCCAGGCCGAGGCCGCCGGGCTCGACGTGCGGGTCGCCAATGCCGATCGTCTGCCGACCGTGTCGGGGGTGGTGAGCGGCGATTACGTCAACACCGTGGGCGGCGCCACGGCGGGGATCCCGCGGTCGGGAACGCAGACCACCATTGGCCTCAACACCCGTATCCCCATCTATCAGGGCGGCTTGCCGAGCGCGCGCATCGCGCAGGCCCGCGCGGTTGAAGGCCAGCTTCTCGAGCGCACCATCGAAACCGAGCGGCTGATCGTCCAGTCGGTCCGTTCGGCCTTTGCCAGCGTCGTCGCGACGCGCCAGGCGATCGCCTCCAACGAGGTCGCGGTGTCCTCCGCCAAGCTCGCGCTCGAAGGCGCCCGCGCCGAACGCAGCGTCGGCACCCGCACCGTGCTCGACGTGCTCAACGCCGAGCAGGAATTGCTCAACGCACAGGTCCAGCTCGTCAGTGCGCGCCGTGACCAATATGTCGCCGGCTTCCAGCTGCTGAACGCAATGGGTCAGGCCGAGGCCGACGATCTCGGATTGGACGGCGGGCCGCTGTACGATCCGACCGGCGCCTATCGCCGCACCGCGTCGCAATGGAACGACTGGAAGAGCGAAGGGCGCTATGTGCCCCGCTCGACCCGCACCGTGTCCGCGGCGGAAGAGCCACTAGCGGTGCAGCCCGCCGCGCCGGTCGCCGGGCCGCCCGCGCCGGGGGTGACAAATCCGCCGCGTTGATTGTAGCTAGTCGTCATGGCTGGCCGCGAACCCTCGATGGAAGACATCCTCGCTTCGATCAAGAAAGTGATCGCGGAGGAAAAGGAGCTGCGCAGCACCGTGTCGGTCGCCGCGCCGCTTCCGCCCATTGAGGCAGAGCCTGACCCCGAAGAGCCGGCCGACGAGGAAGTGCTCGAACTCGACGAGCCGGTGGTCGAGACGATGCGCCTCCCCGAGGTCGATCTCGGACCGCCGCTGGTCAGCGAGGATGCGGCGGAAGCCAGCCGGTTGCGCCTTGCCGCGCTGCAGGAAGCTGCCGCCGCTGCGCCCCCGCCGCCAGCGGTCAATCCGCTCGAGCAGATGGTTCGCGACATGCTGCGCCCGATGCTCAAGGACTGGCTTGACCAGAACTTGCCCGGCATCGTCGATGAGCATGTGAAGCGTGAGATCGGCCGGATCACCGGGCAGGGGCTGTAACCGCCGCCACTTGCGGTTCATCGCGGCGCTGCTACCCCTCGGCGCCATGATCAAGCGCTCCCTCCTGCTGGCGGCCGCTGCCGCCGTTCTCGCCCCCACGGTCGCCGCCGCCCGGCCGATGACCGCTACCGACATGCACATGATGCGCCGGATGGGCGCGCCCGAGGTGTCGCCCGATGGCAAAACCGCGGTGTTCACGCTGTCGACCACCGATCTTGCGGCGAATAAGCGCAGCAACGTCCTCCACAGCCTCGACCTCACCCGCACCGGCGCCGCGCCGCAGCCGGTCGCCAGCGCCGAGGGCGCGCATGATGCGGTGTTCGGGCCCGATGGCGCGCTGTATTTCCTGAAAGCCGTCGGCGAGCGCGACCAGCTTCACCGCATGGTGATGGGGCAGCCCGCGCAGGTGATGAGCGACTTCGGCGCAGACATCTCGGGCTTCAAATTGAGCCCCGACGGCAGCAAAGTCCTCGTCTGGGCCGATCAGCGCGATTGCCCCGACCTCGCCTGTGCCGCCACGACCTTCGCCGCCAAGGAGCCGGGCTCGGGCCGGGTTTACGACCAATTGTTCGTGCGCCACTGGGATACCTGGGTCGAACCCGGCACCAAAAGTCGCATCTACACCTTCGACATCGCCGACGGGAAACTGCAGGGCTTCGGCACCCGCGTCACCGGCGCGCTTGTCGGCGACACGCCGTCCAAGCCCTTCGGCGGGGGCGAGGAGATCAGCTGGTCGCGCGACGGCCGCACGGTCTTCTTCGCCCTGCGTGAAGCGGGCCGGATCGAGCCGACCTCGACCAACCTCGACGTGTTCGCAGCGCCCGCCGATGGGTCGGGCCAACCGACCAACCTGACCCCCGACAACGACGGCACCGACACGCTGCCGACCGTCTCGCCCGACGGCCGCACCCTGGCCTATGTCTCGATGGCCCGCGCCGGCTACGAAGCCGACCGCCAGGTGCTGATGCTGCGCGACCTCGCCACCGGCCGCGTCCGCGCACTGACCCAAGGCTGGGACCGCTCGGTCGGTTCGATCGAATGGGCGCCGGACAATCGCTCGATCCTGGTCACCACCGGCGACACGCTGGAGCACCCCATCTTCCGAGTGGATGTCGCCAGCGGCCGGGTCACCCGCCTGACTGGCGAAGGCAACGCCGGTAACGTCCAGGCGCTGCCGGGCGGCGCGGTGCTCTACACCTCCAACAGCATCCAGGCGCCCGACGACCTGTATCTCCTCCGCGGCCGCGGGAAGCCGGTCCAGCTGACCGCCGTCAACAAGACGCTGCTGGCCGAGCTCGACCCGATCACCGTGGACCGCTTCAGCTTCGCCGGCGCCAACGGCGACAAGGTCTGGGGCATCAAGGTCAAGCCGGTCACCAACGCCTCGCTGCCGATCGCCTTTGTCGTCCACGGCGGCCCGCAAGGCAGCTTCGGCAACAGCTGGTCCTACCGCTGGAATCCGCGGGCTTTTGCCAATCTCGGCTCGGGCTTCGGCGTCGTCAGCATCGATTTTCACGGCTCCACCGGCTACGGCCAGGCCTTTACGGACAGCATCCGCAACGACTGGGGCGGCAAGCCGCTGCAGGACCTTCAGCTCGGCCTCGCCTACGCCACAGCGCAGGACAAGCAGCTCCAGGCCGACAACGCCTGCGCATTGGGCGCCAGCTACGGCGGCTACATGATGAACTGGATCGCCGGCCAATGGCCCGATCGCTTCAAGTGCCTCGTCCAACACGACGGCGTGTTCGACGCCCGCGCCATGGCCTACGAGACCGAGGAGCTATGGTTCGACGAGTGGGAGCATGGCGGCAAGACCTATTACGAAGACCCGGCCGCCTTCGAACGCTGGAACCCGGTCAACCACGTCGCCAAATGGAAGACCCCGATGCTCGTGATCACCGGCGAGAAGGATTATCGCATCCCCTACACGCAAGGGATCGCCGCCTTCACCGCCCTCCAGCGCCGCGACATCCCGTCCAAGCTGGTCGTTTTCCCCGACGAGAACCACTGGGTGCTGAAGCCGCAGAATTCGATCCAATGGTACCGTGAGGTCGAAGGCTGGATGAAGCGCTGGACCGGCGGGCAGGGGACGGCGCCGGCCGGCAACTGAGCCTTTCGTCATCCCGGGTCGAGCCCGGGATGACGAGACGGGCAAGGGCCGCTATCGGGTCGCCCCATGACCGACCTCCCCAAGACCTTCGAACCCGGCCCGATCGAAACCCGCTGGTATCAGCATTGGGAAGAAAGCGGCGCGTTCCGCCCGGCGCGCCCCGAGGCCGAGCCCTTCACCATCGTCATGCCGCCGCCCAACGTCACGGGCAGCCTGCATATCGGTCACGCGCTCGACAACACGCTGCAGGACATCCTCGTCCGCCGCGCCCGGATGCAGGGCAAGGATGCGTTGTGGGTGGTCGGCACCGACCACGCCGGCATCGCCACGCAGATGGTGGTCGAGCGGCAACTGAACGCTCACCAACAGAAGCGCACCGATTTCACCCGCGACCAGTTCGTCGACAAGGTGTGGGAATGGAAGCACGAAAGCGGCGGTCAGATCACCCGCCAGCTTCGCCGCCTCGGCGCCTCGTGCGATTGGGCCAACGAGCGCTTCACCATGGACGAAGGCTTCTCGAAGGCCGTCCTCCACACTTTTGTCGAGCTGCACAAGCGCGGCCGCATCTACCGCGACAAGCGCCTGGTGAACTGGGATCCCAAGTTCCAGACCGCCATTTCCGACCTCGAGGTCGAGACCCGCGACCAGGCCGGCAAATTCTGGACCCTGCGCTATCCGCTCGCCGACGGCAGCGGCCATATCGAGGTCGCCACCACCCGGCCCGAAACCATGCTGGCCGATATGGCGGTCGCGGTGCATCCCGAGGACGCGCGCTATACGGGGCACGTCGGGAAGCAGATCAAGCTGCCGATCACCGGCCGCCTGATCCCGATCGTCGCTGACGAACATGCCGATCCCGAGCTTGGGTCGGGCGCGGTCAAGGTGACGCCCGGCCACGATTTCAACGACTTCGAGGTCGGCAAGCGCGCCGGGTTCAAGCCGGCAGAGATGCTCAACATGCTCGATGCGGCGGCCAACATCTGCCAGACCGCCGACGGCCTGATCCCCGCCGACCTCCTCGGCCTCGAGCGGTTCGAGGCCCGCAAGCGCGTCGTCGAATTGCTCGACGCGGCCGGCGCGCTGGTCAAGGTCGAGGACCGCACGATCGCCACCCCGCTCGGCGACCGCTCGGGCGTGGTGATCGAGCCGTGGTTGACCGACCAATGGTATGTCGACGTGAAGCCGCTCGCCGAGCGCGTGGTCGAGGCGACCAAGAGCGGCGCGATCAAGGTCGTGCCGGAGACTTGGTCCAAGACCTGGTTCAACTGGCTCGAAGGCATCCAGCCGTGGTGCGTCTCGCGACAATTGTGGTGGGGCCACCGTATTCCCGCCTGGTACGATGCCGACGGCAACGCCTTCGTCGCACTAAGCGCCGAGGAAGCGCAAGCTCAGGCCGGCGACGACCGCCCGCTGACGCAGGACGAAGACGTTCTAGATACCTGGTTCAGCTCGGCGCTGTGGCCCTTCGCGACGCTCGGCTGGCCCGAGCAGACCGAGGACCTTGCCCGCCACTACCCCAACGATGTCTTGATATCCGGCTTCGACATCCTGTTCTTCTGGGATGCCCGCATGGCGATGCAGGGACTCGAGTTCATGGACGAGGTGCCGTGGCGCATCCTCTATCTCCATGGCTTGGTGCGCGACGCCCAGGGCCAGAAGATGTCCAAGTCCAAGGGCAACACCGTCGATCCGCTCGGCCTCATCGACAAATATGGCGCCGACGCCCTCCGCTTCACCATGGCGGCGATGGAAAGCCAGGGCCGCGACATCAAATTGGAGGAGAAGCGCGTCGAGGGCTATCGCAACTTCGCGACCAAGCTGTGGAACGCCGCTCGCTTCCTGCAGATGAACGGGGTCGGCCCGTCGCAGTCGATCGCCGCGCCGCAAGCGACCAAGCCGGTCAATCGTTGGATCATCGGCGAGGTGGTCGAGACGCTCACCCGTCTCAACCGCGCCTTCGACGAGCTTCGCTTCGACGGAATGGCCGACGCCATCTATCACTTCACCTGGGGCACTTTCTGCGACTGGTATGTCGAGCTGGTGAAGGGCGGCTTTGACGAGGAAACCCGCGCCGTCGCCGGCTGGGCGTTCGACCAGATCCTGGTCATGCTCCACCCGTTCATGCCCTTCCTCACCGAAGAATTGTGGCACGGCATGGGGGCACGCCCCTACGACCTGATCGTCGCGCAATGGCCGGCGCCGCAGGCCTCGGGCGACGCTGAGGCGAAAGCCAAGGTCGAGGCGATTATCGCCTTCATCGAGGGTATTCGGACCCTCCGCGCCGAATTGAACGTGCCGTGGACCGCGACGCTGGTGCCGCACGTGCTGGCAGGCGAGGGGAGCAGCGCCATGCTCGACCTCATCGCACAGGAAGGCGCGACGCTGACCCGCATGGGCAAGGTCGGCCCCGCCGTAGCCGCGGATGCGCCGCCGGCCGGCTCGGCGCAGATCGTCGTCGGTGGCGCGACCGTGGCCTTCCCGCTCGGTGACGCCATCGATCTCGACGCCGAACGCGCCCGCCTCGCCAAGGCCGCGGAAGCGGCGGAAAAGGACCGCGACAGCCTCGGTGCGCGGCTCGGCAACCCGGCCTTTGCCGAGCGCGCCAAGCCCGAAGCCGTTGCCAAGGCCCGCGCCGATCACGAGGCCCGCAGCGCCGAGGCCGAGCGGCTTCGTGCTGCCCTGGCCCGGCTCGGTTGATGGAAAAAGGGCAGGGCCGAAGGTGGTCCTGCCCTTCTGCTCCTAGGAGCGGCGAGTTCCGATCGCGGCGGCGTCGGTGGAAACGACTTCCACCGTAAACAATGTCAGCCCGCGCTCGTCGGCGGTGGTCACCCGGTAGGTTTCGGCTTCCCAATAGCGCTGGGGTGCGGTGCACAGCACCTCGGCAATCATTCGCACCGCATAACACCGGGCGTCTTCCAGGCTGTCGAGTTCGACGCCTTCATTATCCGGAATGTTGTGGCTTGTGCTGAGATGAAAGAAAAAACGCGACATGGCTTGGCCCGGTTTTGAAAATGGAGAGCACCACTCAGTCTCTCAGTCGCCGGCTATCCCGGCGATGCTCATTCAACTATGTTGCCTACCCGACGTTCCGCCTCGTGAGGCTGATCGTGGCGAAAAACCCGGGGCGTCGCGCCAAAGCCGCAATCTTGACGAAAATAACCAAATGGGATAAGCGCATTTGGTGCGATTTGCCCGTCAGCGCGTTCACGATGATCTGACCCTCTCAGCCGCCTTTCCCGGCGAAGTGGACGAAGTGGACCCTATGGCTTTTTCCGCCGCGACCGGCCTTGATGGCTGACGCCGACCGCCCGACCGCCTCGCCCGCTCGACCCGGCCAGCGCGACCTGACCAGTGGCCCGATCGGCACCACGCTGATCAGCTTCGCGCTACCGACGCTCGGTTCCTCGATCCTTCAGTCGCTGAACGGCTCGATCAATTCGGCCTGGGTCGGGCGGCTGATCGGCGAGGATGCGCTGGCCGCGACCGCCAATGCCAATATGGTGATGTTCCTCGCCAGCGCCTTCACCTTCGGCTTTTCGATGGCAAGCTCGATCCTGATCGCCCAGGCCTTCGGTCGCCGCGACATCGACGCCGCCCGCCGCTCGTTCGGCACCGCGCTTGGCTTCTTCAGCCTCTTGGCCGTGGTCGTCGCAGTCGGCGGCTGGTTCCTCAGCCCGAACATCCTTTCCCTGCTCGGCACCCCGGCCGAAGCGGTGCCGCTGGCCGACGCCTACCTGCGCATCATCTTCGTCGCGCTGCCCCCGGCGATCCTGATGGTCAGCACCATGATGGCCCTGCGCGGGACCGGCGACAGCCTGACACCTTTGTGGTTTATGGGGATGGCGGTGCTGCTCGACAGTGGGCTCAATCCCTTTTTCATTTCAGGTATCGGCCCGTTTCCGCAGATGGGTATCGCCGGATCGGCGGTGGCGACCAGCATCGCCAACTGGACCGCGCTCGCCGGGCTGTTCGCGTTTATCTATTGGAAAGACCTGCCGCTCCGCCTGCGCGGGGCCGAGCTCGCCTATCTCCGCCCGTCGGGCGAACGGCTCAAGACCATCGTGGTGAAAGGCTTCCCGATGGGCCTGCAGATGATCGTCATCTCGCTGTCCAGCCTCCTGCTCATCGGCCTCGTCAATGCCGAAGGGGTGCACACCGCTGCCGCTTATGGCGTCACCATGCAATTGTGGACCTATATCCAGATACCCGCGATGGCCTTCGGCGCCGCGGTCAGCGCGATGACAGCGCAGAACATCGGCGCGGGCCAATGGGATCGGGTCGGCAAGATTACCGGCATCGCGATCATACAGGTGCTGGCGATCACCGGCGCCATGATCGCTCTGTTCCTGCTGTTCGAACGGCCCGCGCTTGGCCTGTTCCTCGGGATGGACAGCCCGGCGCTGCCGATCGCCATCCACATCCAGTGGATCGCGACCTGGAGCTTCCTCCTGTTCGGGGTCACGCTCGTTATCTTCGGAACCGTCCGGGCCAATGGCGCAGTGATCGCACCGCTGATCATTCTCGCGGTCGGCCTGCTACCGGTGCGGATCGGCTTTGCCTGGCTCGGTCGCGACTGGCTCGGGGCCGACGCCTTGTGGTGGAGCTTCCCGGCTAGCACGCTGACGAACCTCGTGCTGGCGGTGCTCTATTTCCGCTCAGGCCGGTGGAAACAGTCTCGCATGGCGGTCAACGGGGCGCCGCGACCCATACCGCAGCCCGCGCAACCGTGACGGTGACCGGGGTCTTGGCGCTCAGTTCCCCGTCGATCGAAATCTTCTGCCGCGGCCGCGCCTCGATACGGATTTCCCGACCGCGATACTCGGTCACATTCTGGTCGCGCGACTTGAGCTTGAACAAGGTCGCAAGCCAGCTCCAGGCGAGGTGGACGAGGCTCTTGCCGGTCACCGCTTGCACCACGATCTCACCCGATTGCAGGTCGGCGCTTTCGACCAGCTCGATGCCGCCGTGGTGCGTTCCGTTGGCGATCCGCGCTTCGGTCGCCCAGACCTTGTGGACCCGCCCGCCTTCGGTGATGCGAAGCCGGAAGGGCCGGAACTTGAAAGCAACCCGCACCGCCCAGATCATGTAGCCGAGCATGCCCAGCGTGCGCTTGAGCTTGTGGGGCACCGTTTCGGCGATCAGCGGCGACAGTCCCATCGCCGCAGCATTGGCGAAATAATCGCCGTCGATGGCGCCGAGATCGATCCTTAGTTTCTTGCCGGTGGCGATGGTCTCGACCGCGGCTTCCAGATCGGTCCCGATCCCCAGCGTCTTGGCAAAGCTGTTGGCGGTGCCGAGCGGCAGCAACGCGAACACCGTGTCGGTCCCGAGGAAGTCGTCGATGGCCTTGGACAAGGATCCGTCGCCGCCTCCGACAATGATCATCGGGGCCTTGTCGGCAAGCGCCGCCACCACGGTAGGCCGCATCTGTTCGGGGTCGGTGATGGCATGGGCGCCAAGCAATTCGACACCGCGCTCCTCCAGCAGCCGCTTCGCATCCTCGAACGCATCGCCGCCGGACCGGCTCATGGCATTGACGACCAGGACGGCCTGTTTCGGAAGCGTATCGTCACTCATGGCGGCACAATGCTTGGAACAGCCATAGGGTGCCGTATAGAGCAGGTCATGACTGCAGCTTTTCCCGCGCTCCGCATGCGCCGCGGCCGCTCGGCCCCCTGGATTCGCGCCATGCTGGCCGAACATCGCCTGCATCCGAGCGATTTCATCCTCCCTCTGTTCATCTGCGACGGGCAAGGCTGCGAAGAACCGATCGCGGCGCTGCCGGGCGTCAGCCGCTGGACGGTCGACAAAATCGGCGCGCGCGCCAGGGAGGCTCATGCGGCGGGCATTCCGTGCGTGGCCCTTTTCCCCAATACGCCGGGTCCTCTGCGCACCGTCGGCGCGGAAGAAGCGCTCAACCCCGATAATCTGATCTGCCGCGCGGTGAAGGCGGTGAAGGACGCCTGTCCAGAAATCGGCGTGCTGACCGATGTCGCACTCGATCCGTATACCGAGCATGGCCATGACGGCCTGATCGACGAACGCGGCTGTGTGTTGAACGACCTGACTAGTGCGGTGCTGGTTCAACAGGCGCTGGTTCAGGCCGAAGCAGGGGCCGACATCGTGGCGCCCTCCGACATGATGGACGGCCGCGTCGGGGCGATCCGCACGGCACTGGAGCAGGCCGGCAAATGCGATACCGCCATTATGGCCTACGCCGCCAAATATGCCTCGGCCTTTTACGGCCCGTTCCGCGATGCGGTGGGATCGGGCGGCCGCCTGAAGGGCGACAAGCGCGGTTATCAGATGGATCCGGCCAATGCCGCCGAAGCACTGCGCGAGGTCGCGCTCGACATCGCCGAGGGCGCCGACATGGTGATGGTGAAGCCCGGCATGCCGTATCTCGACGTGCTCGCCGCCGTCCGCAAACGCTTCGAAGTGCCGACCTTCGCCTACCAGGTGAGCGGCGAATATGCGATGATCGAGCATGCTGCCGCGGCCGGGGCAGGGGACCGCGACGCGCTAATCCTCGAAACCTTGCTCGCCTTTAAGCGCGCCGGCGCCAGCGGCATCCTGACCTATCATGCCCTCGACGCCGCACGGCTTATCGCGGGCTAAGCCGCTCGTAACCATGAGCGGCTAACGAAACGGCATCGCTCACCTGGAGAAACAATGGCCAGTCTCGCTCCTCCGGCACCCGCGCCCGCCGCCTCCTTCGCGCCGCGCTGGCTGTTCACGCTTGGCATCTTCACCGGCTCGTTTCTGCTGTTCCTGGTGCAGCCCATGCTGGCCCGCATGGCACTGCCGCGGCTGGGCGGTGCACCGGCGGTGTGGAATTCGGCGATGCTGGTTTATCAGGGGCTGCTGCTAGCGGGTTATGCTTATGCGCATTTCCTCGGCCGCTTCGGGACCCGCATTCAGGTCGGCGTCCACCTTGCGGTGCTGCTGCTCGCCGGACTGACCCTTCCGCTGTCGCTCGCGGCTGGAAGTCCGCCCTCCAGCGCCGAGCCCTTTCTGTGGGTGCCGTGGCTGCTGCTGATCTCGGTCGGGCCCCTGTTCTTCGCGATCTCGGCACAAGCGCCACTGCTCCAGCGCTGGCTGGCGGTCGGCGGCCTCAATCCTTACCCGCTCTATGTCGCCTCGAACCTCGGTAGCTTCTGCGGACTTGTCGCTTATCCCTTGCTGCTCGAGCCGATGGTCGGGGTCGCCGAGAACAGCCTGTGGTGGTCGTGGGGCTATGGCATCATGCTACTGCTGGTAGCGGGCTGTGGGCTGCCGCTCCTGCGTAAGGATCATGCTCCGCCCGCCCGGTCCGACGCGCCGCGGGTCAGGGCAAGCACCTTCATCCGCTGGGCGCTGATCGCGGCCGTGCCGTCCGGCCTGATGCTGTCGACGACGCTGCATCTCACCACCGATGTCGCGCCGATGCCGCTGCTGTGGGTCGTGCCGCTTGGCCTCTATCTTCTCAGCTTCACCATCGCCTTTTCCGAACGGCGTAGGGCCGCCAACATCTGCACTGCTGCGGCGCCCTTCGCGCTGATCCTTGCCGCAGCCATGCTCTTCGTCATGTCGGGCGCGATGCTGCCGCTGGTCGTGTTGACCGCGATCCTCGCCATGTTCCTCAGCGCCTGCGCCCTTCACGCGCGGCTGTACGACCAGCGCCCCGAGCCGCAGAACCTCACGCTCTTCTATCTCGCCATGTCGGTCGGCGGGGTTATCGGCGGATTGATCTGCGCGCTATTCGCGCCGCTGCTGTTCGACTGGACCTACGAGCATCCGCTGCTGATACTCGCCGCCGCATTCCTGCTTGGCGCGCGCCAGCCGCTGCCCGCGATCGCCGACCTGATGCGCGGCGAGCGGGCTGGGCGCGTTCTCCTGCTCCTCATTCTCATCATGCTGATCGGCTCGTTTCTTGCCGCCATGATGGGCAAATATGCCGTGCTGGCGCTGCTCTCCTCAGTCGCCGCCGGGATGGCGACCTTCGCGCTTGGCCGTGCCTGGCTGTTCGTCCTCGCACTGGCGACGGTGATGCTTGCCGGTGGCGGGCTCAAGCAACTTCACGACAGCCTGACGGGGCAGATGACCCGCAGCTATTTCGGCGTCTACCGCGTCAGCGACGATTATGTCGGGCAGCGGATGCTGATCCACGGCACGACCACGCATGGGGTCCAACTGCTCGGCACGCCCGAACGCGAAAGGACGCCGACCAGCTATTATTGGCAAGGCTCGGGCGTCGGCCGTGTCATGTCGCAGCTTCCGGCGATCGCCGGTCCGAACGCGCGGGTCGGCGTGGTGGGCGTCGGGCTCGGCACGCTTGGCTGCTATTCGCGCCCGGGCCAAAGCTGGACGTTGTTCGAGATCGATCCAACGGTGATCGATATCGCGCGTGGGCCGGGTTTCCATTTTCTGCGCGATTGTTTGCCCACCGCGCGGGTGGTGATCGGCGACGCGCGCCTGAAGCTCGGCGAGACCGCGCCCGCCAGCTTCGACATCCTCGTCATCGATGCTTTCTCGTCCGACGCGATCCCGATGCATCTCCTGACCAAGGAGGCCTTCGCGATCTACAAGCGTGTGCTTCGGCCGGGCGGGGTGCTGATGATCCACATTTCGAACCGCCACCTCGAACTGCGCCCGGTGGTCCGCACCGGCGGCGAGAGCGTGGGCATGGCGGGGGTGCTCGCCTCCGCGGCCGGAGAACCCTTGCTGCGCGGCTACGAATCGACCTGGACCGCTTTGTCGAGCGACCCGGCGACCCTCGCCCGGGTGCGCGCGACCGAGCCCGGCCTGTGGGTCAACCTCCCGCTTGGCCGCCGAGTCCACTGGACCGACGACCACGCTTCGATTCTGCCGGTGGTGGCCAAGCCTTGGTGAGCGAAGTCGTCGCCCAAACCGCCCGGCTTCGCCTGCGCACGTGGGACGATCCGCGCTGGGAGGCCTTCGTCGCACTGACCAACACGCCCGCGGTGATGCGCTGGCTGGGCGGGGTGTTTTCGCCCGAGCAGATGGCGGCGGCGCGGGCGCGGCTCGATGCTTATCAGCGCGACTATGGCTTCACCTTCTGGGCGGTGGAGCGGCACGAGGAAGACGCGCTGCTCGGCTTCTGCGGGCTGAAGCGTGCCAATGCGCCGGGTGCCGAGCCGCTCCACGGCGAGGTGGAGATCGGGTGGCGGCTGCGCGAGGATGCGTGGGGGCAAGGTTATGCCCGCGAGGCGGCAGCCACGTCGCTCGACCTGGCCTTCGATCGGTTCGGCGCGGCGCGGGTGATCGCCTTTACAGCCGCGGGGAACGCGCCGAGCCAGACGCTGATGAAGCGGCTCGGGATGCGGCACTGGCCGCAGCATGATTATATCGACGCGCGCTTCCCGGCGCACGCGCCGCCGAATCCGCAGGTGACGTTCGGCATCACCCGCGAGGAATGGGCGGCTCAGCGCGCGAGCTTGGCCTGAACCGCGGCGAGCGCCGCGCGCTGGCGGCGGTCGAGAGCGGCGAGGTCGGCGGCGATGGCGCGGACCGCCGCCAAGTCCTGCGGCACGAGGCGCGCACCGGAGCGGATGCGGTCGGAGACGGCGGCGTCGAAATCGCCCATCGCGCGAGTGACGGGAGCTTGCGCGGCGACCGCGGCCGAGAGCGCCTGCTGCGCCGAAATCCAGCTTTCGCTGCCGGGTGTCCCGGCCGAGCCGGCAAGCGCGTCGGCGCGGGCGATGGCGGCGTCGACGGCGGACGCTTGCGCGAAGGCCGGGCCGGCGACGCGGCGGAGCGCGGCGGCGAGCGCGGGATCGGCGGGGAGGGCGGCGGACACGTCGACGATGGGCAGCCGCGGATCGATCGCTTCGGCCGGGCGGCGGGCGAGCGAAGGGGCGTCGGTGACCGAGGCGCAGCCGCCCAGCAGCAACAGCGACAAAGCGAGGGCGGGAGTGAAGCGGCGCATCGCTTTCCTGTACCAGCGCGAAACCCTGCAACAAGGGGTTGCGCTCCAGGCGACCTGCCCCTAGATGCCGCCCTCGGCAGGCGCCCGTAGCTCAGCTGGATAGAGCATCAGACTACGAATCTGAGGGTCGGACGTTCGAATCGTTCCGGGCGCGCCATTGCCACCAAAGGGCTCACCGCGAGGTGGGCCCTTTTTCGTTTGCGGCGCTATCCACAGCTTTCCGCCGCCGCATCTGTTCCCGTTACGTTCTCACCGCGCTACAGGTCCGACTCATGTCGGCCAAGCATATCCGGGTGATGGGGGACCTCGTGCGGTTCAGGGCGAGCATCAGGCTCGACTGCCTGGACTGCGCCTCGGCGCGGACGATGAGCGGGCCCGAGGCGGTCACCGCCTTCGGATCCTGCCCGCTGGAGGCCGCCGAGCGGCGGCTGCGCTGTTCGCGCTGCGGCGGGCGCTCGGCGCGGCTGACGGTGTTGCCGCCGGTGTGAGGGGGTGTTCGCCTGGTCTGGCGGGGGCGAGGAGGAAGAAGCGGGATCCTGGGTCGGAGTCCGGGATGAGGAAGAAGGTTCGTGGTCGGGCGTTTCCTGAACAAGGTCACAAAGGTCACCGGTGGCGGGGGTCTGCGCGGGCTCGGGAAGCGCGGGGCGGGAGGGCATTTGCGCGATCGGCTTGAGGCCGGAGCCGGCAAGCCAGCGTTCGCCTTCGCCGGGCGAAGCGTAGTTGAGCGGATCGCGCATGCGCAGGAGATGCAGGCCGAGCATGTCGTGGTGGACAGTGCGGGTGGCGACCACGTCGCCGCCGTGCATGACGGGCACCTCGTGGCCGTGGAGCGCGCGGTCGAACAGGGTGTCGGCGAGCGTCGCGGCGACCCGGCTCATCGCAGCTTCGAAGGCGGCGGCGAAGGCGGGGGCGCGGGGGAGCAGGCGATAGACCGAGCGGCGCGACATGCCGACCGCGCGGGCGGCGGCGAGGATGCTGCCGCGTTCCTCCAGCAGCTCGAGAAAGAGGATGCGGCGGTTGGCGGTCCAGCCGTCGATGCGGACGTCGGCGGGAACCTCGGCGCGGACGTGGTCGAGGGCGGGATCGTCGTCGTCCTCGAACACGTGCACCGCCTCGGCGCGGCGCTCATGCTGATCGCGCAGCCGCTGGTCGGCATCGCGCTCGGCGGCTTGGCGGCGCAGATTGGTGTGGCGATCGCGCGGCTGCGGACCGCGGTGGGCGCCGCCCTTCTTAAGCAGGTCGGCGAGCCGGCCCTGGATCGCAAAGGCGAGGGCGAACTCCTCCTCGCTTTCGCAGCTGTTGAAGGTGGGGTCGAAGAGGCGGTCGATGCAGTGCTTGTCCATCGACCAGGGTAGGGCAGTTGGGATCCTACTAGTCAAGCCGCGCAGCGCCGAGCGCAGCTGAGCGGTTGCGCGAGCAACCGGGAAGCAGTGCGAAGAGCCGCGAAGCCGGCCGGCCAGCGGGTCGGCACCGCCGAACCCGTCTGACGTCACGGGATTCACTCCCGTGACGGTCCCTTCTTCTTGCTCCCGATCAACTTTTGCATAACCTTGCCGTGGCAGGAGGGCGTATGAGCAATCCCTACATGGACATGCTGGCGTCAGGTGCCGGCCAAGCCATTCCGCATCTCGTTCCGCTGGTCGTGTTTGCCGTTGTCAGTGTGGCGGCCTTTGCCGCGCTCAATCGCGCCTTCGGGACGAAGAAGCGGCGCGGTCGCGGCAAATGGCGCCCAAAGGGCGAGTGGAACCAGCGCCCGCGCAAAGGCGCGCCGCCGGGATGGCGCGGGCCGTGGCCGGGGGCGCAGGGGCTCGGATCGGCCGAGCCGGCGCCGCCGATCGCGCGGGGCGTGCCCGATGCCGCCGAGCAATTGCGGATCGTCATGGCGTCCGAATTTCGCCCCAAGCGCCTGCTCAACAAGGGCGAGGAAAAGGTGCTGGCGGCGCTGGAACCGATCGTCGCCAAGCTGGAGCCGGGCTGGCGGGTGTGGACGCAGGTGAGCCTGGGCGAAGTTCTGGACGGCGGCACGGTCGAGGCGTTCAACACGATCAACGCCAAGCGGGTCGATTCCCTGCTGGTCGACGCCGATCAGCGCCCGCGGATGGCGATCGAATATCAGGGGCAGGGGCACCACCAGGGCGCGGCGGCCGCCCGCGACGCGGTCAAGAAGGAAGCGCTGCGGCGGGCGGGCGTCGGCTATGGCGAGGTGTTCGCGGGCGACGGCCCGGCGGAGCTTGCACAGGTGGTGGCGCGGGTGATGGCGGGGGCCGGGGTGGAGCGGACGTTTGGGGTGAGGCAGAGCGCGGGGCAGAGCTGAGCGGGACGCTCAGCCCTTCGCTTCACGACTGAACGCCGCATCCCCGCCAACGCGGGCGGCGAGCTTGCCGAGCCAAACCAGCACCGCGACGGCGCTGACGGTGGCGATGATCGCATAGGTGTAGAGGCCGGCGAGGCTGTCCCCGAGGCCAAGGTAGGCGAGCGTCGCCTTGATCACCTCATTCCACTCCAGCGCCGCGACCAACCCGAGTGAGGCGGAGGCGAGGCCGAAATCTGCGTGGGGCGCGTGTATATCGACATCCCTGCGAGAGCAAAGCAACGAGTGACTGTGAATCCGAAGAAGCTTCTTGAGGACCCCTAACGGCTACGATAGCTTCTTGGATCCGAGTTGTCGTCGAAGACTATCATCGGCGTATCGGGCGAGCAATTGAAGGTCAAGCCGCAACGTTCTTTAGGTCTTGGAGGAATATAGTGAGACTTTCAGCTTCTCCGAAATCCTCAGACAGCCTGCGCTTTTTTAAAAGACGACTTGCCTTCATGTATGATCGGGCGTCTTTGGAAAGTCGAAAGCCAGATTTCCGATTTAGTTCTCTGTTCAGCCTTTCAGCGCAACCCTTAGTGCGCCGTACGTCAAAAAGTAACAGAAGAAGCCAGCACTCCGTAGAATGTACGGCGATCGCAAAGATCAACTTGTGCGCATGTTCGGCGAGTATTGCGGGATCGATCTTGCTCCGAAGGATCGTTTTTGCGTCCTCTACCAACTCAGCAGTTGGACGATCCGCCCCACCTTCAGTAAGGGCTAACCCAAAGCGCTCATGATCGCCGCAATCGGTATCAACGTGTATGATCACATAATCATTCGTAGAAACTGCATCAAGCATCCGTAGATTACAGTACTCGAACACTAATTCCCATCCGCCATGAGCAGCGGTATTCGTGTCAGTCGCGTCGCGAATTGGCTGAAGAAAGTTCACGCTCACATCGTCTGAATATTTATCGGCACAAGACCCTTGTACTATCGCATCAAGGACAATTTGATCTGTTATGCCTTCACTAATTATCGCGAACGTGGGCATTAGAAACTCTTCGGCAATCCGCCAATTGTACCACGTAGGAATAGTTCCGACAATCGGGTTGGAAATCCCTCGGGCATCGATTTCTGAAATCTTCTTACCTTGGTCCGTCCCTTCAGATCGCGACTGACGATAAACAACCTCTGCTGAGAGTCATTCAAGTCTAAACCATCGAGTACGGCTGGATTGTGAGTGGTCAATATGACCTGCTTGCGATTACGCTTGGCTAAGGACGCGAGCTTTTTCGTCATTTGTTCACACAGTTTAGGATTAAGTGAAGCATCTATATTATCCACGGCAAACACCTTAGGCGTTAGATCAGTAGACAACAGAGCGAAGTAGAAGGCCACATACAAGAAGCCCTCATTAGCACTCCTTTGATCAATCGAGCGAATCTGGCTATCGATAAAGCAGTCAACGATGCTCAAGTCGGCTCGGCTTCCATCATAAACGACGGTAAGATCGTCGAACCAGCTCAACATACGAAGGGCGTCGCGTATTGCCTTAAAAGACTTTGGCTGCTCGGTCTGCAAGACCTGCAGAAGCTTAAGAAGACCTTCTCCATTCACGCCGAGAGGCTCAATCTGCCCCTCTTTTTGAAACTCGCGCAAAGCCGAGTTTTCAGGCGAATAGATAACGAAATCCGCGATTGATGTAGAAGTGCTTCTCAGATCGAACCGGAAATCCTCTCTCAATGGGATACGTACGGGGGTAAAATCTTTATCAGGTTGTCTTCCGTCAGAATTCTCTAGAATTTCTACAGCTGTTCGCAATTGCTCGGAGAGCTCTTTGGCAAACGAAATCCTCTCTTCGGCGGGAAGTTTGGACATATAAGTCTCAAACATTCTCGAGAAACTACCAAGAACTTCCTTGGAGCGGCCCGGCGTGATATTAACGTGACTAGTCCAACTTGAGTAAGGCTTGTTGTCATTGCTAAGCGTGTATGAGAAAGTGGCGCCGTCGTGAGTCCGTAGCGTAGTGACAATGGGTCGGTTCTCGTTGGTTCCGTCAAAAGCTGATCGCATCAGCTGCGGTGACGTGACCCGAATTCCTCGTGAGGCAAGAAACTCATTATCTAACTTCCCAGCATCTGCTGCACCAGTTAGTGCCAAAGCCTCTAAGATGTTACTCTTGCCTGCGCCGTTCTCTCCGATGAACACATTGAACCGACCAAGCTGTAAGGTCAGCTCTTCGATGGATTTGTAGTTCTTGATCCTGAATTCACGGAGCACGAGAGTTTTCACCTGGTTATTTGTGCGGCATACCTACCCACAAGCCGCAAACTAGACTGAAATGCACAAGCTCAAAACAGGGGCAAGCGCAACGAGTCTGGGGCTAGGGAGATGCTCATAGCGTGATTAGCGTAACATAAAGTAGTGCTAACTACGAAGCCGTTTGCCAAGCACGATCTGTAGCGCATCGTCTGGCAACCAACGCGATCACCTAGGCTTGGAATCGACGATGTCGGAGCATGGTAGAAGACTCCTGGAGAAGCTCCACCTAGTTATGCGACGGCACTTTTCTCAACCTTCCGCTGCTTCGTCCTTGCCGGCTTGCCCTGAGCACTCTCCAAAACCGGAACCATCCGCTCGAGCAGCGGCTTGAGGTACTGGCCGGTGTACGACCGTTCCTCCTTCACCACCTGCTCGGGCGTGCCCACCGCGACGATCTCGCCGCCCTTGACGCCGCCTTCGGGGCCCAGGTCGATGATCCAGTCGGCGGTCTTGATGACGTCGAGGTTGTGTTCGATCACGACCACGGTGTTGCCCTGCTCGACCAGGGCGTGGAGGACTTCGAGGAGCTTGCGGACGTCTTCGAAGTGGAGGCCGGTGGTGGGCTCGTCGAGGATGTAGAGGGTGTTGCCGGTGGCGCGGCGGGAGAGTTCCTTGGCGAGCTTGACCCGCTGCGCTTCGCCGCCCGAGAGGGTCGTCGCTTGCTGGCCGACCTTGATGTAGCCGAGGCCGACTTCGGCCAGCATCGCCATCTTGTCGCGGATGCCGGGGACGGCCTTGAAGAACTCCACCGCGTCCTCGACCGTCATGTCGAGCACGTCGGCGATGCTCTTGCCCTTGTGGAGGACTTCGAGCGTTTCGCGGTTGTAGCGCTTGCCGTGGCAGACGTCGCAGGTGACGTAGACGTCGGGGAGGAAGTGCATCTCGATCTTGAGCAGGCCGTCGCCGGTGCAGGCTTCGCAGCGGCCGCCCTTGACGTTGAAGGAGAAGCGCCCGGGTTTGTAGCCGCGTTCTTTCGATTCCGGGAGGCCGGCGAACCAGTCGCGGATCTGGGTGAAAGCGCCGGTGTAGGTGGCGGGGTTGGAGCGCGGGGTGCGGCCGATCGGCGACTGGTCGATGTCGATGACCTTGTCGAGCCGGTCGAGGCCGGTGACCTTGTCGTGCTTGCCGGCGAGGATGCGGGCGCCGTTCAGGTGGCGTGCGGCGGCGGCGTAAAGGGTGTCGATGGTGAAACTCGATTTGCCCGAGCCGGAGACGCCGGTGATGCAGGTGAAGGTGCCGAGCGGCACGCTGGTGGTGACGCCGGTGAGGTTGTTTTCGCGCGCGTTGTGGACGGTGAGCTTTTTGCCCGAGCCTTTGCGGCGTTTGGCGGGCAGGGGGATCGAGCGGCGGCCGGAGAGATAGTCGGCGGTGAGGCTGCCTTCCTGTTTCATCAGGTCTTCAAGGCTGCCCGAATGAAGCACTTCGCCCCCGTGAACGCCGGCGCCGGGCCCCATGTCGATCACATGGTCGGCGGCGCGGATCGCGTCTTCGTCATGCTCGACCACCAGCACGGTGTTGCCGAGTGATTTGAGGCGCTGGAGGGTTTCGAGGAGGCGGTCGTTGTCCTTCTGGTGAAGGCCGATCGAGGGCTCGTCGAGGACGTAGAGGACGCCGGAAAGGCCGCTGCCGATCTGGCTGGCGAGGCGGATGCGCTGGCTTTCGCCGCCGGACAGGGTGCCCGAGGTGCGGTCGAGGTGGAGATAGTCGAGCCCGACATTGTGGAGGAAGCCCAGGCGCTCGTTGATCTCCTTCAGGATCGCGCGGGCGATTTCCTGGTGCTGGGGCGTCAATTTGGGTTCGAGCGCGCCGAACCAGGCATAGGCGTCGGCGACCGAGCGGCGGACGGCGATCGAGATGTCCTCGCCGGCGATCTTCACCGCGCGGGCTTCGGGCTTGAGGCGGGCGCCGTGGCAGGTTTCGCAGGCGTGGGCGGCCTGGTAGCGCGAGAGCTCTTCCTTCATCCACGCGGATTCGGTCTGGGCGAGGCGGCGGTTCAAATTGCCGATGACGCCTTCGAAGGCTTTCTTGACCTCGTAGCTCTTGCGGCCGTCGACGAAGCGCAGGGTGATCGCCTTGCCGCCGGTGCCGTGGAGGATCGCGCGGCTGTGTTCGGGATCGAGGTCCTTCCACGGGGTCTGGAGGTCGAAGCCGTAATGCTTCGCCAGGCTGCCGAGCACCTGCATGTAGTAGGGTGAGGGCGGGTTGCTCTTGGCCCACGGCACGACCGCGCCCTTGGCGAGGCTGAGGTCGTGGTTGGGGACGACGAGGTCCTCGTCGAACTCCATTCGCTCGCCAAGGCCGTCGCAGGCCGGGCAGGCGCCTTGCGGTGCGTTGAAGGAGAAGAGGCGCGGCTCGATCTCGGCGATGGTGAAGCCGGAGACGGGGCAGGCGAATTTTTCGGAGAAACAGATGCGGCCCGGGGGCGCGTTGGTGGCGAGGACAGCGCGGGTCGCGGCCTTTTCCAGCACTTCGGCGACGCCGGTGCGCTCGGTGCCCGCAGGCTCGGAAGCGGGGTCGGCGGGGTCGAGATAAGCGAGGCCGTCGGCGAGCTTCAACGCGGTCTCAAAGCTGTCGGCGAGGCGGGTCTGGATGCCGTCGCGCACCACGATGCGGTCGACCACCACCTCGATGTCATGCTTGTACTTCTTGTCGAGGGCGGGCGCCTCGTCGATCTCGTAAAAGGTGCCGTCGACGCGAACGCGGGTGAAGCCGGCGCGCTGCCATTCGAGCAGTTCCTTGCGATACTCGCCCTTGCGGCCGCGGACGACAGGGGCGAGCAGGTAGTGGCGGCTGCCTTCGGGCAAGGCCATCACCCGGTCGACCATTTGCGAGATTTGCTGGGCCTGGATCGGAAGCCCGGTGGCGGGCGAATAAGGGATACCGACGCGCGCCCACAGCAGGCGCATGTAATCGTAGATCTCGGTCACGGTGGCGACCGTCGAGCGAGGGTTGCGGCTGGTGGTCTTCTGTTCGATCGAGATGGCGGGCGAGAGGCCGTCGATATGCTCGACATCCGGCTTCTGCATCATCTCGAGGAACTGACGGGCATAGGCCGACAGGCTCTCGACGTAGCGGCGCTGTCCCTCGGCATAGATGGTGTCGAAGGCGAGCGAGGATTTGCCCGAGCCGGAGAGGCCGGTGATCACCGTCAACTGGTCGCGCGGGATCGAGACGTCCACGCCTTTGAGATTATGTTCGCGCGCGCCCTTGACGGTGATGTGAGTCAGCATGGAGGAGGTTTGTTCCGTTTTCGTTCTGGAAGCAAGCGCAAGGCGCTGGCGATAGGGCGAAATGGGAACGAGGGCCGCTCAGGGCAAGGCGGGTCGGTGTGGTTCGTATTGGCCTACAGCCTTAGATCAAATCCTTAATCGATCTGAGCTTTTACATCTTTGCGTTTGGCTCGCCTGACGCTGGCGGGGTCGCCAAACGGGAAACCAGGTTTCTTGCCCTGGAAGATCTCGGCGTCCGCGATTTGCGTGCGCAGGACGTTCGAATTGTCGCCGTAGAATAGCTTGCTGGTCACACCCACCCCCTGGCCCGGCCCCGCCGACCCTAGCGGGGCTGGCGGGGTGGGCAAGGTGGGGGGCTTAGCGGCGGACGCGGCCGGCGCGGTCGAGATCGCGGCCGTGCTCGCGGTCGCGGCGGCGGTTTTCGATGGTGTAGGCGACGTCGTCGGACGTGAAGTCGACGCGATAGCCGCCGCGGCGTTCGTCATAGCGCAGTTCTTCCCAGCGGACGGGGACCACTTCCTCGTCGAGGCCGAGGAAGCCGGTGGCATGGCTGAGGACGGCATAGCGGACCTGGCCGCGGACCTTGTCGATCATCAGTGCCTTGACGGTGCCGAGTCGGCGGTCGTCGCGGCCGTAGACGGGGGTGCCTTCGACCTTGCTCGAGGCGATGAGGTCGGGGGTTTCGTCGTAAGGGATGCCGCGGCGGGCGCGGTGGTCGTCGTCGCGGGCGATGCGCGTGTTGTCGCGGCGGCTGTCGAGGGTGTCGCGATCGTCACGGTAGCGGTCGGACGGGCCGCGGTCGTCGCGGCCGCCGCGGAAGAAGCCGCGACCCCAGCTGCGCGAGCGATCACGGTCGCGGTCGTAGCGGTCGTCGAGGGCGCGATCCTGGGAATTGTCGTCGGAAAAGCGGTCGTAGGCCATGGCTGGTGTCCTCCTGCGAAATGGGTACGCAGGAATAAAGCGGCACGGTGGGAAGGCGTTCCGCCGGTCAGCGGCGGATTGAGGCAGATCGGCGAAAGGAAACCGATGAGGCCAGCGCGTTAGGACTGAGGTCCCGGCCTGCGCCGGGACGACGGCTTAATGGTAACGGCGGATGAGGCCGGCGAGCTTGCCCTGGATCTTGACCCGGCGCGGGTCGTAGCGCTGCGGTTCGTGGGCGCGGTTGGCGGGGTCGAGGCGGACCATCTGGCCTTCGCGGCGGAAGGTCTTGAGCGTGGCTTCGGCGTCGTCGATCAGGGCGACGATGATCTCCCCCTCGCGCGCGGTGTCGGACTTGCGGATCAGGACATAGTCGCCATCGAGGATGCCCTCGTCGACCATCGAGTCCCCCGACACTTCCAGCGCATAATGTTCGCCCGGGCCGAGCAGGGCGGCGGGGACGGGAAAGCTGTCCTGGCCCTGCAGCGCCTCGATCGGGGTGCCGGCGGCGATACAGCCGGCGAGCGGCAGGTCGATGGTATCGTTGGCGGGAACCACGGCGCGCGGCTGCGGCGCGGCGGTCGGGGCGGGGGCCGACCCTTGGGTGTCGGGCAGGCGCACCACTTCCAGCGCGCGGGCGCGGTTGGGGAGGCGGCGGATGAACTGGCGTTCTTCGAGCGCGGAGATCAGGCGGTGGACCCCCGACTTGCTCTTGAGGTCGAGCGCTTCACGCATTTCGTCGAAACTGGGGCTGATGCCCGACGCCTTGAGCTGCTGGTCGATGTAGGTGAGCAGTTCGCGTTGTTTGACGGTGAGCATGGTTCACGAGGCCCTGTAGTGAACAGACGGGGAACGAGTAAGGAACGGATGCGGGGGTGTCAAGCGGGGGCGTGAGCGAGGCGCAGGAAGTTCGCCAGAAGCGCAAGGCCGTGCTCGCTGGCGATGCTTTCGGGGTGGAACTGGATGCCGTGAAGAGGGGCGGTACGGTGGGCGAGGGCCTGGACGGTGCCGTCACTGCCGTGGGCGGTCACGTGGAGGCTGTCGGGCACGTCGTTCGCCACGAGGCTGTGATAGCGGGCCATGGTGAGCGGAGAGGGGAGGCCCTCGAACAAACCGCTGCCGTCGTGCGTGATGCGGTCGGTCTTGCCGTGCATCGGCTCGGCCCGGGCAATCGCTGCGCCGGCGGCGAGTGCGATCGCTTGGTGGCCGAGGCAGACGCCGAGCAGGGGCTTTGCGGTCTCGATGCAAGCGGCGGCGAGCGCGACCGAGATGCCGGCGTCGGCGGGGTGGCCGGGACCGGGGCTGATCAGCAGCGGGCCGTCGTGGGCGAGCGCTTGCGTGACGGTGAGCGTGTCGGCCTGCGCCACCGTCACGGTCGCTCCTAGCTGGCGAAGGTAGTCGACCAGCGTGAAGGTGAAGCTGTCGTGATTGTCGACGACAAGGAGGTGCACGTCACTCCGGCGCCCCATTACTCCGCTTGGGCGCCGCCGCCGAGGATGCGGCTGCGGGCGGCGCGGATCGCGTCCTCATTACGGGAGACCCCAAGCTCCTTCTGCGCGGCGGCGAGCCATTGCAGCGCCAGTTCCTCGCCCGCGCTGCGCTGGAGGTTGGTGACTTCACCGGCGATCAGCTGCGGGTTGGAGGCGGCGTTGCCCGGCACCACCCGGTCGAGTTTGACGAGGTAAATGCCCGAGGGGCCCGCGGCGCGCTGCGCCTTGCCCGGCGCAAGGGTGAACAGGATGCGAAGCGGCGGGGGGACGTCCTGGCCCTGTTGCGCAAACTGGGCGAGAGCGCCGCGGCGCAGCTCGACCGCTTCGGGGGGCTTGACCCCGGAGACACCGGCGGCCGCGACCGCTTCGGCCAGCGAGCGGCCCTGGGCGACCTGCTGGAGGATGGCGGATGCGGCCGCATTGGCGCGGTCCTGCGCGCGCTTGGCGATGAAGTCGGTGCGGACCTGGTCCTGGATGCGGGCCAGCGGGGCCGGGGCGGCGGGGATCACTTCGGCGACGTCGACCAGCACATAGCCGCCGTCGTTGGGGAGCGGTTCGACCACCGGCTCGTCATCCGCGCCGATGTCGAAGCTGGCGCCCGGAACGGCGGCATATTCGGGCGGAAGCTTGAAGTCGGGCTGGTCGAAGGCAGCACCGGCGCGGGTCAGCGCGGGGGTGACGAGCACCGGCAGCCGGTTCGCAGTCGCGACCTCTTCGAAGGTGCGGCCGTCGGCGAGGCTGTCCTCGATCTTGCCGACAAGGTCGGCGATGGCGTTCTTGCGCTTTTCGGCGGTCAGCTGGGCGGCGATTTCGGCGCGGGCATCGGCGAGGCTGCGGCCGGCGGCGGTCTGGATGCTTTCGACCTTGATCACGTCGAAGCCGGTCGAGGACTGGACCGGGCCGACCACGGTTCCGGCGGGCGCGGAGAAGACCTGCGCGGCGACGGCTTCACCGGCGCGGGTGACGAGTTCGGCGCGGGTCACCGGGCCGACACTGACGTCGGCGGCGGAGAAACCGGCGGGCGCGGCGGCGGCGGCAAAAGTTCCGCCAGCCTTGGCGCGCTGGGCGATGGCGGCGACCGCCGCCTGGTCGGGCAGGGTCGCGCGGCTGATCACGCGCTTCTCGGCCCCGCCGAAGGTCGCCTGGTTCTGCTGGTAATAAGCCGCGATTTCCCCATCGGTCGCGGCGACATTGCCAAGCTGATCGTTGGTGATGCGGGCGAGGCGGAAGGTGCGGCGTTCGGGCACCGTGTAGCGCGCGACGTTCTGGCGGTAGAAGGTCTGGAGCTCGGCCGTGGTCGGTGCGGCGCCGCCGGTGAAGGCCGCGAAGGGCAGCAGCGCGAGGCTGCCGCTGCGCTGTTCGAGCGAGGCGTCGGCATAGGGCCGCGCGATGCCCGGCGCGATGCGGACGCTGGCGGCGACGGGGGTGATGATGAGGCGCTGGAGAAGGCTGGTTTCAATCTCGCGGCGGACCTGCGCGTCGGTCAGGCGCTCCTGCGCGAGAAAGGCGCGATAGGCTTGTTCACTGAAGCGGCCGTCGAGCCCGCGTACGCCCGGGATCTTCACGATCTCGGCGTCAACCAGCTTCTTGGACACGGTGAAGCCATGCTTGCGGGCGTAGGCCCACAAGGTGCGTTCCTGGATCAGCGCGTTGACGATGGCGTCGAAGTCGCCGGCGAGATCGGCATAGGTCGCCTGCGGGTTCTGCTGGCGGACCTGCGCCAGCCGGCGCTGCATGGCCGTGTCGAGATCCGCCGCAGTCAGTTCCGCATCGCCGACCTTGGCCAGCGTGTTCTGCGGCAGGGAGCCGCCGCCCTGACTGAGGTTGGAAATGTCCGCAATCGCGAAGCTCGCCAGGATCAGCAGCAGGAACAGGACAAGGATGCCGGTCCCGACTTTGGACTTCGACAGGCGGCGGAAGGTCTTCATGGGTCGGCTGTGATCCTGTGGAACGGGTTGCACGGCGCTTTAGGGGCGGCGCCGCCTTCCTTCAAGCAGACGGCCTTGCTAGGCGCGCGGTTGAGCGAAACTGAACGGGAACGGGCATGATCAAGCTGATCGCGGGCAATTGGAAGATGCATGGCACGGCCGACAGCCTGGCCGAGATCGAGGCGGTGGCCACCTTTGCCGAGAAATATGCCGGGGCGGTGGATGTCGCCTTGTGTGTGCCGGCGACGCTGATCCACCGGGCGGCGGACACGGTGCCGGGCTTCGCAATCGGGGCGCAGGACATGCATCATAACGACAAGGGCGCGCACACCGGCGATATCTCGGCGGCGATGCTGCACGACGCCGGGGCGAGCCTGGTGATCGTCGGGCACAGCGAGCGGCGCGAGGCCCATCGCGAAGAAGATGCCGCGGTGCGGGCCAAGGCCGAGGCGGGGCTCGCCGCCGGGCTTCAGGTGATCCTGTGCGTCGGTGAAAGCCTCGAGGTGCGCGAGGCCGGACGCGAGATCGAGGTCGTGGCGGCGCAGGTCGATGCGTCGTTGCCGCAGGGCGAGGTCGATCCGGCTCGGCTGGCGGTGGCGTATGAGCCGATTTGGGCGATCGGCACGGGCAAGGTCGCGAGCACCGGCGATATCGAAGCGATGCACGCGGCCATCCGGCAGCGGCTGGTCGCGGCTTACGGCGAGGCGGGGGCGGCCGTGCGTATCCTGTATGGCGGGTCGGTCAAGGCGGACAATGCGGCCGAGATCTTCGCGGTGCCGGAGGTCGGCGGCGCGCTCGTCGGGGGGGCGAGCCTCAAGGCCGCGGACTTCCTGCCGATCGTCGAGGCGGGGGCTGCTTAGCCTTTCTCCGTTTGCCCTGAGCGAAGTCAAAGAGCGCCCGCGCGAGCGTGCTTCGACTTCGCTCAGCACGAACGAGCCTGTGGATTCCGTGCCGCATTGAAGTCTGGCAGCAGCGCCGCTAAGTGGCCGCCCATGTTCACCTTCCTGCTTATTGTCGAGGCGATCGTTGCGATCGCGCTGTGCACCGTCATCCTGCTGCAGCGCTCCGAGGGCGGCGGGCTGGGCGTCGGCGGGTCGTCGGCGGGGTTCATGACCGCGCGCGGCGCGGCCGATTTCCTGAGCCGCGCGACGGCCTGGCTGGGCGGGGCGTTCATCATCCTGTGCATCGCACTGGCGGCGCTGGCCGGAACGCGCAGCGACGGCGTGTCGGTCGATGCCGCGATCGCCAATGCCCCGATCCAGGCTCCGGTGCAGCAGGCCCCGGGTACGGCGCCGGCCACCAATCCGGCTGTTCCGGCTCCGGCCGACAACGGCGCGGTGCCGCTGGCTCAGTAAGAATTGCGTCGTCCCGGCGAAGGCCGGGACCTCGTTCGATCAAGTGCTTTTCCGCCTAAGGTCCCGGCCTGCGCCGGGACGACGGACACGTTTTTGCGCTTGCTTCCTCCCCACTCTCATCCCTAAGGCTCGACTCCCATGGCGCGGTTTGTTTTCGTTACCGGCGGCGTGGTCTCCAGCCTCGGCAAAGGTCTTCTTTCGGCTAGTCTTGCAGCCTGTCTGCAGGCGCGCGGCTACAAGTGCCGTATTCGCAAGTTCGACCCCTATCTGAACGTCGATCCGGGGACGATGAGCCCCTATCAGCATGGCGAAGTCTATGTGACCGACGACGGGGCGGAGAGCGATCTCGACCTCGGTCATTACGAGCGCTTCACCGGTGTGTCGGCGCGGCAGTCGGACAATGTCACCACCGGGCGCATCTACCGCGACATCATCGCCCGCGAACGGCGCGGCGATTATCTGGGCGCGACGGTCCAGGTCATCCCGCACGTCACCAACGCGATCAAGGAGTTCGCGCTGGCCGATACCGACGACCTCGATTTCGTAATCTGCGAAATCGGCGGCACGGTCGGCGATATCGAGAGCCTGCCGTTCATCGAAGCCATCCGGCAGCTGCGCAACGACCTTGGCCGGGGCAATACGGTCAGCGTGCACACGACGCTGGTGCCGTGGATCAAGGTCGCGGGCGAGCTCAAGACCAAGCCGACCCAGCACAGCGTGCGCGAGATCGCGAGCCTTGGCGTGCAGCCTGATGTGCTGTTGTGCCGCTGCGAAATGCCGATTCCCGAGGCCGAGCGGGCCAAGATCGCGCAATTCTGCAACGTGCCCAAGAGCGCGGTGATCCAGGCGCTCGACGCGCGGTCGATCTACGACGTCCCGCTGCAATATCACCGCGAAGGCCTCGACGACGAGGTGTTGAAGGCGTTCGGGCTGCCGACCGACCCGCGCCCGGATCTCAGCCGCTGGGAGCAGGTGATGGACGCGGTCGATCACCCCGAAGGCGAGGTGACGATCGGCGTGGTCGGCAAATATGTCGGCTTGCCGGATGCGTACAAATCGCTGCGCGAGGCGCTGGTCCACGGCGGCATCGCCAATCGGGTCAAGGTCAACATCAAGTGGGTCGACGCCGAGCTATTCGAGAAGCCCGATGGCGACACGATCAGCGAGCTGGAGCCGATGCACGCGATCCTGGTGCCCGGCGGCTTCGGTGAGCGTGGGACCGAGGGCAAGATCGCGTCCGTCCGCTTTGCCAAGGAGCGCAAGGTGCCGTTTTTCGGCATCTGCCTCGGCATGCAGATGGCCTGCATCGAGGGCGCGCGGGCGGCGGGGGTCGAGGGCGCTTCCTCGACCGAGTTCGGCGATACGACCGAGCCGGTGGTCGGCATGATCACCGAATGGATGAGCGAAGAAGGCTTGCAGGAGCGCCGCGCCGGGGGTGACCTTGGCGGGACGATGCGGCTTGGCGCGTATGACGCGACGCTGGGCGGCAATAGCCATGTCGCGGCGATCTACGGCAAGACCCAGATCACCGAGCGGCACCGCCATCGTTACGAGGTCAATTCGCATTACAAGGCCGATCTCGAGAAGAGCGGGCTCGTGTTCAGTGGCATGTCGCCCGACGGTCGCCTGCCCGAAATCGTCGAGCGGCCGGACCATCCGTGGTTCGTGGGCGTGCAGTTCCACCCCGAATACAAGAGCCGCCCGTTCGACCCGCATCCCCTGTTCGCAAGCTTCATTGCGGCGGCGGTGAAGCAAAGCAGGTTGGTCTGATTGGTGCGTCGTCCCGGCGGAGGCCGGGACCTGTGGGGTCTGGCGCCTTTGCCGCCTGAGGTCCCGGCCTTCGCCGGGACGACGGGGCACACTATATGAGGCGCATGAACGCCCCCGCCTCGACGAAACGCCGCGCAACGCTGGTTCGGATGGTCATGCCCGAGCATGTCTGCCCGTTCGGACTGAAAGCGCTGCATCTCTTGAAAAGCCGCGGCTACGAGGTCGAGGACCGGCATCTCACCACCCGCGAGGAGACCGACGCCTTCAAAGCCGAAACGGGCGTGAAGACCACCCCGCAGGTGTTCATCGATGGACAGCGGATCGGCGGGCACGACGATCTGCGGCGGTTCCTCGGGCTTCGCGTCGCCGAACCGGGCGAGACCAGCTATCGCCCGGTTGCCGCCCTGTTCGGGATGACCGCCGCGATGGCGTTGGCACTGAGTTTCGCGATGTTCGGCACGCCGCTGACGGTGATGGCCGGCGAATGGTTCATCGCCTTGTCGATGTGTGTGCTGGCGCTGCTGAAGCTGCAGGACATCTCCAAATTCTCCTCCATGTTCCTGAATTACGACCTGCTGGCGCGGCGGTGGGTGCCTTATGCGAGCCTGTATCCATGGCTGGAGGGGCTGGCGGGCGTGCTGATGCTGTCGGGGGCGGCGATGTGGCTGTCGGTGCCGATCGCGCTCGTCATCGGCGGGATCGGTGCGGTGTCGGTGTTCAAGGCGGTGTATGTCGACAAGCGTGAGCTAAAATGCGCCTGCGTCGGCGGGTCGTCCAACGTGCCCCTGGGCTTCGTGTCGCTGACCGAGAATGTGATGATGGTGGCGATGGCGGTGTGGATGCTGGCCAAGTGAGCGCTCGCGTCGGCCTGCGCGCGATCGGCCGCCCCTGATCCGCTTTCGCAGGGGCGCGGCCCCTGCTAGTGGCGGGGCATGATTCACCTCATTCTCGCCGCTGCGCTGGCCGCCGCTCCCGCGCCTGTTTCCGCTCCTGCCCAAGGCCATTCCGGCCATCACGAAGGCATGAAGCACGAGGGGCCCTGCTGCCCCAAGGACGGCAAGCCGATGGATTGCTGCAAGGACAAGCCGATGCCCTGCTGCGAGAAAAAGGCCGAGGCGCAGGCGCCGGCCGCCGCCGAGGGGCATGGCGCTCACGAGCATGATCACTAAGTAGACGGCCATGAGCGAGACCATTCACAGCCGCCTGATCGTACTGGGCTCGGGCCCGGCCGGCCTGACCGCCGCGATCTATGCCGCCCGCGCCGGGCTGCAGCCGATCGTCATTCAGGGCATCCAGCCCGGCGGCCAGCTGACGACGACCACCGATGTCGAGAATTATCCCGGCTTCCGCGACGTGGTGCAGGGCCCGTGGCTGATGGAAGAGATGCAGGCGCAAGCCGAGCATGTCGGCACGCGGATGGTGTGGGATCATATCGACAAGGTCGAGCTGAATGGCCGCCCGTTCCGGTTGCACGGTGACGGTGGCACGACCTATCTCGCCGAGACGCTGGTGATCGCGACCGGGGCTCAGGCCAAGTGGCTCGGCTTGCCGAGTGAGGAGCGGATGAAGGGCAAGGGCGCGAGCGCCTGCGCGACCTGCGATGGCTTCTTTTATCGCGGGAAGAAGGTGGCGGTGATCGGCGGCGGCAATACCGCGGTCGAGGAAGCGCTCTACCTCACCAACCATAGCGACGACGTGACCCTGATCCACCGCCGCGACAGCTTCCGCGCGGAAAAGATCCTTCAGGACCGGCTATTTGCGCACAAGTCGGTGAAGGTGATCTGGAACAGCGAAGTCGATGAATTCCTGTCGGGCGGCGAGCCCGAGGCGCTGACCGGGCTTCGGCTCAAGAACCGGGTGACTGGTGAACTGAGCGAGATCGCTGTCGACGGTGCGTTCGTGGCGATCGGCCACAAGCCGGCGACCGAGTTGTTCGACGGCCAGCTCGACCTCGACGAGGATGGCTATCTGGCGGTGGAGACGGGATCGACCCGGACCAACATCCCGGGCGTGTTCGCCTGCGGCGACGTGATGGACAAGACCTATCGTCAGGCGGTGACGGCGGCGGGAACGGGCTGCATGGCGGCGCTCGATGCCGAGCGGTTCCTGGCGGCCGAGGAATTTGCGGAGTTGCAGGCGGCCGAGTGATCGCCCGGGCTTAGGGGGCCAGCCGCTCCACGAAGGCCTTGAGCGAGCCGAAGCTGGCGAAATCCTCCGCTTCGACGTCGCTGTCCTCGATCAGGACCGAGAAGGTTTCCTCGATCCCGGTGAGGAGATTGGCGACCGCCATCGAATCGAATTCGGGCAGCGCGCCGAATAGTTCGGTGTTGTCGTCGAAGGCGGCGACGCGGGCCTCGGAGAGGCCAAGGGTCTCGGCCAGAAGCTGGCGAAGCGCGGTGTCGACGTTCGCCGACTGGGGCTGAGGCTGGGCGGCCATGGTGGCGCGCCTCTAGGGGAGGGCTGGCCAAGGCGCAAGTTAGGCGGCATTCCGCGCTGGCGATGAGCCCCGACCCGACGCCTTTTCCGCTCGATCATCTGACCCTGCGCGGGGAGCGGGGCGCGCCCGCGCTGACGGTGGGCGGTGCGACGCTGAGTTATGCGGCTCTGGACGAGGCGGTCGGGCGGATGGCGGATCGGTTGCTGGCGCTGGGGATGCGGCCGGGCGACCGGGTCGCGACATGGATGGGCAAGGCGCGGCTTGCCTGCGTGGCACCGCTGGCCTGCGCGCGGGCGGGGCTGGTGCATGTTCCGATCAACCCGGTGCTGCGGCGGGCGCAGGCCGAGCATATTCTTGCCGATAGCGGGACGCGGCTGCTGGTGGCCAATCGGGCGCGGGCGGGGACGCTGGAAGCGCGGCCGGAGCTGGTGGTCGCGCTGGAGGAGTGGGTCGAGGGCGACCGGGCGCTGCCCGCCGGTTCTGCAGCGCCGGACGATCTGGCGGCATTGCTCTACACCTCCGGCTCGACCGGACGGCCCAAGGGGGTGATGCTGAGCCATGCCAACCTGTGGCTCGGCGCGGTTAGCGTAGCGCATTATCTCGGGCTGTCGGCGAGCGATCGCACCTTGTGCGTGCTGCCGCTGGCCTTCGATTATGGACAGAACCAGCTCTTCTCGACCTGGTGCGCTGGCGGCGAGGCGATCGCGTTCGACTATCTCCTGCCGCGCGATGTGGTGCGGGCGGTCGAGCGGACGGGGGCGACGGTGCTCGCCGGGGTGCCGCCCTTGTGGGTGCAGCTGGCCGAGCAGGATTGGGGCGGGGCGGGGGCTAGCCTGCGCACCTTGACCAATTCTGGCGGGCATATGCCCGAACCGTTGGTGCGGCGGCTGCGGTCGCTGTTTCCGGAGGCGCGGTTGCACCTGATGTATGGCCTGACCGAAGCCTTCCGCTCGGCCAGCCTCGATCCCGCGCTGGTCGACAAGAAGCCGGATGCGGTGGGTGCCGCCATTCCCTTCGCCGAGCTGTCGGTGCGCCGCGCGGACGGGAGCGAGGCGGCGTGCGGGGAAGAGGGCGAGCTGGTCCACGCCGGGCCATTGGTGGCGCAAGGCTATTGGAACGATCCGACACGCACCGCGCAGCGCTTTCGCGATGGGGCGGTCTGGTCGGGGGACCGGGCGGTGGTCGGCGCGGACGGGCTGCTGCGGATCCGGGGCCGCGACGATGCGATGATCAAGGTGTCGGGGCACCGTGTGTCCCCCAGCGAGATCGAGGAAGCGGCGATGGCCAGCGGCGCCATCGAAGATTGCGCGGCGTTCGGGGCGAAGGACGAGCGGCTGGGCCAGCGGATCGTGCTGGTCGCGGTGGCGAAGGGTGAGGGGGCTGACGAACGCTTGCAGCGCTGGTTCGCCGCCGAGCTTCCCGCGCATCTGCGGCCGAGCGAGGTGCGATGGGTCGATGCCCTGCCGCTCTCGCCCAACGGCAAGATCAATCGGTGGGCATTGGCGGCGGAGCTGTCGCGATGAAGGCGATGGGGCCGATTCCGGCAGGCTTTCGGGCGTCCGATGACGGCTCGCTCATGGTCGGCGACTGGCGCGCTCCGGACTTGGTCGCGGCGCAGGGCGGCACGCCGCTGTTTGCTTACGACCGGGCGATCGTCAAAGCCCAGGCGGCGCGCTTTCGGGCAGCGATGCCGCCGGAGGTCGCCTTGCACTATGCGGTCAAGGCCAATCCCTATGCGCCGCTGGTCAAGGCGCTGGCGCCGCTGGTCGACGGGTTCGACCTCGCCTCCTGGCGGGAACTCGAATTGGTTCGCGAGGTGGCTGGCTGGACACTACCGGTCAGCTTCGCCGGCCCGGGCAAGCCTGATTTTAAGCCCGATTTGCAGGCTGCGCGCGACCTCACCGTCAATCTCGAGAGCGAGGGTGAGTTCGACCGCTTCGTGCATGGCGGGTCGGACCGCTTCGCAGTGAGGGTGAATCCGCCGTTCGGGCTCAAGGGCTCGGGAATGAAAATGGGCGGGCTGGCGAGCCAGTTCGGGGTCGATCACGATCGCGTGCCTGCGCTGGTGCGACGGATCGTCGAGGCCGGGGCCGAGTGGCGCGGGCTGCATGTCTATGCCGGCTCGCAATCGCTGAGGGCCGAGGCGGTGATCGAGATGCAGCGGGCGACGGTCGCCTTGGCCGGCGAGATTGCGGCCGAGGTCGGGCTGACGCCGCCCGAGGTGAACCTGGGTGGTGGTTTCGGTATTCCCTATTTCGCTGGCGACAAGCCACTCGACATTGGGGCTGTAAGCGCGGCGCTCACAGAGACGCTGTCGGCGCGGCCGGTGATCTTGCGGGATACTAAATTCGTGATCGAGCTTGGCCGCTGGCTGGTTGGGGAGTGCGGGGTCTATCTGACCCGGGTGATCGATCGGAAGGTCAGTCGGGGCAAGACCTTTCTGGTGGTCGATGGCGGGCTTCATCACATGCTCGCCGCGTCCGGCAATTTCGGGCAGCTGCTGCGGCGCAATTATCCGGTAGCGGTGGCGCATCGCTTCGGCGCTGAACCGGAAGAAGAGGTCAGCGTGGTTGGCTGCCTGTGTACCCCGCTCGACCTGCTGGCTGACGAGGTGATGCTCCCGCGCGCAGAGGTGGGCGACGCGATCGCCATCTTCTGCGCCGGGGCTTACGGCCTCACCGCGAGCCCCCAGACCTTCTTGAGCCAGGGGGCTGCGCGGGAGGTTCTGGTTTAGTTGCTCAGCGGAATGGCGCTGGCGCTGGTGTCGGCGCTGGTGCCACGGCTTTCGCGGGTCAGGAACTCGGTCACGTCCTTGCAGAACCGCTCCTTGTCGGTTTCGAAGATGCCGTGCGGGCTGCCGTCATATTCGATCAGCGTCGCATGCGGGATCAGCTCCTTGGTCTTGCGGCCAGTGCCTTCGATCGGAACATTGGCGTCGCTGGTGCCATGCAGGATCAGCGTCGGCACGCCGTCGAAGGCCTGCAGATCGGGACGGAAATCGGTGCTCGCCCAGGCGGCAGCCGCCGCATAGGTCGGGCGGGCGCCGGCCATCATCGCCTGCTGGAAGCCCGAATCGAGCACCGCTTCGCTGACCGGACGCGAAAGCACGCCCCAGCCGTAGAATTGCTGCAGGAAGGTCTTCATGAAGCCCGCGCGGTCTTCGGTCATCTGCTTGGTAATGTCGTCGAGCTTGGACTGCGGCACGCCGTCGGGCCAATCGTCGCTCTGCACCACCTGCGGCACGACCGAGCTGGCGAATACCGCCGCGCTGACGCGGTTCTTGCCCTGCTTGGAGGTGAAGCGCGCGACTTCGCCGCCGCCCATCGAGAAGCCGACCAGCGCGACCGGCTGGTTGATTCCGGCATCTTCGAGGATCGCCGCGACGTCGTCGGCGAAGGTATCGTAGTCATAGCCGTTCCACGGCTGGTCCGAGCGTCCGAACCCGCGGCGGTCGGGGATGATGCAGCGCTTGCCGGCTTCGACCAGCTTGATCGCGAGATCGTCGAAGGTATCGCCGGTCAGCGGCCAGCCGTGCATCAGGACGACGGGATCGCCCTGGCCCCAATCTTTGTAATACAGCATCGTGCCATCTTTGGCCTTGGCGTACGGCATTCAGATTCTCCATTTGAGTTGCGGATGGTTAACGGATGAACCCGCTTCCCGTTGCCGCGCGTCGAAGGGATCTTTACGTCGCTGCCGATGGCCAAGCTCAAAGCCCGATATGTCTGCCAGGCCTGTGGGTCAGTTCATTCCCGCTGGCAGGGGCAGTGCCCCGATTGCGCCGAGTGGAACACGCTGTTGCAGGAGAGCGCGGCACCGACGGTGTTCAGCCAGAAGCATGACCTGTCGACCGGCGGACGGGCGATCGAGCTGGTCGGGCTGGACGCCGAAGTCGCGCTTCCGGTGCGGGTGTCGACGGGGATCGCCGAATTCGACCGGGCGGTGGGCGGCGGAATCGTGCCGGGATCGGCGATGCTGCTGGCGGGCGATCCCGGCATCGGCAAATCGACCTTGCTGCTGCAGGTCGCGGCGGCGGTCGCGAGCGCGGGAAAGGGCGCGGTCTATGTCTCGGGCGAGGAAGCGGTGGACCAGGTCCGCCTGCGCGCGCTTCGCCTGGGGCTGGGCGGGGCGCCGGTCAAGCTGGCGAGCGTCACCAGCGTGCGCGATATTCTGACGACTTTGCAAAGCGAAAATCCGGCGCTGCTGGTGATCGACAGCGTTCAGACCATGCATTCGGACCTGATCGAGGGCGCGCCGGGCACGGTCAGCCAGGTCCGGGCGAGCGCGCAGGAACTGATCCGCTTTGCCAAGGAGCGCGGCACGGCGCTGATCCTGGTCGGGCACGTCACCAAGGATGGCAGCATCGCGGGGCCGCGCGTGCTCGAGCATATGGTTGATGCGGTATTGGGCTTCGAGGGCGAGCGCAGTCATCAGTATCGGATCCTGCGCGCGGTCAAGAACCGGTTCGGGGGAACCGACGAGATCGGGGTGTTCGCGATGGAAGGCGCGGGCCTCGCCGAAGTGCCGAACCCGAGCGCCCTGTTCCTCACCCGCCGCGACGATCCGGTGAGTGGAACGGCAATCTTCCCCGCGCTCGAAGGCACGCGCCCGGTGCTGGTCGAGATCCAGGCGCTGACCGTGCGGCTGGCGAGCGGGGCGACCCCGCGGCGGTCGGCGGTCGGGTGGGATAGCTCGCGCCTGGCGATGCTGCTGGCGGTGCTGGAGGCGCGCTGCGGCGTGAGCTTCGCGACGGCGGAGGTCTATCTGAACGTCGCGGGCGGGTACAAATTGCAGGACCCGGCGGCCGATTTGGCGGTGGCGGCGGCGCTGGTCTCGGCGCTTTCCGAACGGCCGGTCCCGGCCGAAGCGGTGGTGATGGGCGAGGTGGCGCTGTCGGGCGAGGTTCGGCAGGCGGCGCATACTCAGTTGCGGCTCAAGGAAGCGGCCAAGCTCGGGTTCGAGGAAGCATGGGTCCCGGGCGGGGTCGAGGCCAAGGGGATCAAGGTCGCCCGGTTTTCTCAATTGCGCGGGCTGGTCGAGAAGGTCACGGGGCGGTGACGCGCCTCTAGCGCCGCTGCCCGCTCTCCCTTATCGCTGCGCTGCACCATGACTGCGCTCGATATCTTTGTTCTCCTGGCGCTCGGCGGCGGCGCACTGGTCGGGTTCGTGCGCGGGTTCGTGCAGGAAACGCTGGTGCTGGCCGCCTGGCTTGCGGGAATCGTCGCGCTGATCCTGTTTCATGCGCCGACCGCCGCCGCGGTCAGTCATCTGACGAACGGTCCGACCGGTGCCTCGGCGCTGGCGTTCGTGATCCTGTTCCTGCCGGCCTATGTCTTGATGCGCCTGCTCGCCCACCGCCTCGGCCGGCAGGCCCGCGCCTCGCGGTTGATGCCGCTCGACCGATTGCTCGGGGGCGGATTCGGGATGCTGAAGGGCCTGATCGGCGCGACCCTGTTCTTCCTGCTCGCCAACCTCGGCACCGATCTCGTCTACGGCGCGCGGGCCGAACGACCCGAATGGATGCGGACAAGCCGTACCTATCCCCTGCTCGATGCCAGCGGGCGGGCGCTGCTCGCCACCTGGAACGAGACCCGTCTCAAGCGAATGAACCAGCAATGATCCGCCTTTACGACACCGCCGCCCGCGAAAAGCGCGCCTTCGAGCCTGCCGATCCCAATCGCATCACCATGTATGTGTGCGGGCCGACGGTCTATGGCCGCGCGCACATCGGCAACGCGCGGCCGGCGGTGGTGTTCGACACGCTCGCGCGGCTGCTGCGGCATACTTATGGCGAAGATAGCCTCGTCTATGCCCGCAACATCACCGACGTCGACGACAAGATCATCGAGGCAGCGGCGGCCGAGGGGGTCGACACCTCGGTCATCACCGAGCGCTTCGAGCAACATTATCTGAACGACATGCGCGCGCTGGGCGTGCGCGATCCCGACATCGCGCCGCACGCCACCGCAGAAATCGCCCCGATGGTGGCGATGATCGCGACGCTGATCGAGCGCGGCCATGCTTATGCAGCGGAAGGCCATGTGCTGTTCGATGTCGCGTCAGACCCTGATTACGGCGCGCTGTCGAAGCGCGACCGCGAGGCGATGCTTGCCGGTGCGCGGGTCGAGGTGGCGCCATACAAGCGGGCGCCGGGCGATTTCGTGTTGTGGAAGCCGAGCGCGGAAGGTGTGATCGGCTGGGACAGCCCGTGGGGCCGGGGTCGGCCGGGCTGGCACATCGAATGCTCGGCAATGATCCGCCGCCACCTCGGCGAGACGATCGATATTCATGCCGGCGGCATCGACCTGGTTTTCCCGCACCACGAGAACGAGGCTGCGCAATCGCGTTGCGCGCATGGCGGCGCGCCGCTGGCCCGCTTCTGGCTGCACAACGGCTTTGTCGATTTCGGCGCCGAGAAGATGAGCAAGAGCCTCGGCAATGTGGTGACGCCGGAAGACTTGTTCGTGGCCGGGCACAAGGGCGAAGTGCTTCGGCTGGCGCTGCTGAGCGCGCATTACCGTTCGCCGCTGCCGTGGACCGAGGCGCTGATCGCGCAGAGCCGGGCGACGCTGGACGGGCTGTATCGCCGCGTCGGTGATGCCGAACCGGGCGAGGTCGATGCGGGCGTGCTGGACGCGCTTGGCGACGATCTCAACACGCCGCTGGCGATCTCGCGGCTCGGTCAAATCGAGGATCCGGCGACCCTCAAGGCGAGCGCGAACCTGCTCGGATTGATGGGGGAAAGCGGCACGCGCTGGTTCAAGGGCGATGCGGCGAGCGACGACGCAGCGTCGATCGAGGAACGCGTCGAAGCGCGCAACGCCGCCAAGAAAGCGCGCGATTTCGCGGAAGCCGACCGCATCCGCGACAAATTGAAGGCCGACGGCATCCTGCTCGAAGACGGGCCGCAGGGCACGAGTTGGCGGAGGGCGTGACGCGCGAGCCGCCTTACACGCTGGATATCCTGCGGCTGGCGGCGTCCTTGCCGATCGAGACCTCGGTGCCTGCCGCGACCCATGTCGCAGAAGCGCGATCGGCGACGTGCGGTTCGACCATCCGTAGCGAACTGCGGACCGATAACGGACGGATCGCCGCCATCGCACAAAAAGTCACGGCCTGCGCTTACGGACAGGCCAGTGCCGCGCTGGTGCAAGGGTGGGCGCCGGGCCGGCTCAAGGCCGAGGTGATCGTGATGCGGGCCGCGGTGAAGGCATGGCTCGACGGGCGCGGCGAGGTGCCGGAGGGATTCGCGGTGTTGAGGCCGGTGCAGGGCCGGGCAGGGCGGCACGGGGCGGTGTTGCTGCCCTTCGACGCCTTGCTCAAGGCGTTCGAGGAACCGGCGCCGGGGGGCCAAAAGTGACCGATTATCTGACCTGGCTGACAGTTTTGCTCGGCGCGGCGTTGCTGTTCGTGATGCTGTTCCGCCGCCTCGGGCTCGGCGCGACGCTTGGTTATATCGTCGGCGGGATCGTGGTTGGGCCGTCGGTTCTCAATCTGTCGGGCGACGCGGAAGCGATCAACCGGGTCAGCGAAATCGGCATCGCGCTGCTGCTGTTCATCGTCGGGCTCGAGCTTCAGCCCTCGCGACTGTGGCGGATGAAGCGTGACATCTTCGGGCTCGGCCTCGCGCAGCTACTGGCGTCTGGCGCGCTGCTGGCGGTGCTAGTGAAGCTGGTGCTCGGCCTCGGTTGGGGGCCGGCAATTGCCATCGGGCTTGCGCTTGGCCTGTCATCGACCGCGCAGGTGCTGCCCATGCTGAAATCGACCGGGGAGCTCAACAGCCCGCATGGCGAGCGCGCTTTCTCGATCCTCCTGCTGCAGGACCTGGCGCTGATCCCGCTGATCACTCTGGTCGCGGCGTTGAGCGTTGCCGGCGATCCCGACACGCCGTCGGGCTTGGCGATGACCGGACTGACGATCGGCGCGGTGGTCGGGCTGGTGCTTGCCGGCCGGTTCGTCGTCGCACCCTTCTTTGCGCTGATCGGGCGACTCGGCGAGCGCGAACTGTTCATCGTGGCCGGGCTGACCGTGGTGATCGGCGCGGCGGCGCTGATGCACGCGCTTCATCTGTCGGTTGCGCTCGGCGCCTTTGTCGCGGGCGTGATGCTGGCGGAAAGCCCCTATCGGCACGAGCTCGAAAGCGACATCGAGCCGTTCCGCTCGATCCTGCTCGGCCTTTTCTTCATGTCGGTGGGCATGCTGCTCGACCTCCGGGTGATTGCCGGGCAACCGTTGTTGGTGATCGGCCTGGCGCTGGCCGTGATCGTCCTCAAGGCAGCAGCCTTGTATCCGATCGCGCGGGCGTTCGGCACGCGGCCCGGCCGGTCGGCGACGCTGTCGCTGCTGCTCAGCCAGGCGGGCGAGTTCGGGTTCGTCCTGTTTGCCAGCGCGGCGGTCGGCGGGCTGATTACGCGCGACCAGGCGAGCCTGCTGGGCGCGGTGGTCACCGCCTCGATGGCCGCGACACCGTTCTTGATGCGCTTCATCGGCTGGCTTCAGGCCAATCAACCGGAAAAGCACGTCGATCTGCCGGGACCCGAATTCAGCCCCGCGACCAATGCCATCGTGGTCGGCTATGGCCGGTTTGGGCAGACGGTGGCGCAGATGCTGATGGCCAAGCGCATTCCGGTGACGCTGATCGATATCACTCCCGCCCAGATCGAACTGGCCGGGCAATTCGATACCAAGGTCTATTATGGCGACGGCACGCGGATCGACCTGCTGCGCACCGCGGGCGCCGAGGAAGCGGAAGGGATTTTCTTCTGCATCGACGATGCCGAGCTTGGGCCCGACCGGCTGGGCCCGATCGTGGAAGCCTTTCCCAAGGCCAAGATCATGGTCCGCACCTTTGATCGCCGCCAGATGCTGGCGTTGAAGGGGCTGGGCCTGTCGTGGATGCAGCGCGAGGTGTTCGACAGCGCGGTGTTGATGGGTCGCCAGGCGCTGGCGGCGCTGGGCATCGCCGTTCGCGAGGTCGACCGGGTCGAGCAGGAATATCGCAGCCGCGACCGCGAGCGGCTGATGGCGCAGCATGCGAGCGGGGATTTGCGCAGCGGGCTGGAGCGCAGCTTCGCCAAGGCCCCGCTGGAAGACTAGGCCGCGCGCTCGAGGAAGTCGGCGAGGACCGCTTCGTCCACGCCTTCGCTGAGGAAGGCGTCGCCGATCCCGCGGGTCAGCACCAGCTTTACCGCCCCGCCGGCATTCTTCTTGTCGGTGCGCATTAGCGGCAGAAGGTCGGCGCGCCTGACCCCGCTTTCGGCAATCGAGACCGGCAGGCCGGCCGCCGTGAGATGCGCGCGCACCCGCTCGGCATCGTCATGGGCGCACAGGCCGAGCGCCGCAGACAGGTCGAAGGCCTGGACCATGCCGATCGCTACTGCTTCGCCGTGAAGCAGGGTGCCGAGCCCAGCCGCGCTTTCGATCGCATGGGCGAAGGTATGGCCGAAATTGAGCAGCGCCCGCGCGCCGTTGCGGTCGGTGACGTCGGCCTCTACCGAGCGGGCCTTGGCGGCGATGCTCTGCCACACCGCTTCCTCGCGATATTCGCGCTGACCGGCGAGAAGGGCGGCGCCGTGGCCTTCGAGCCATTCGAACAGGGCTTCGTGGCGGATGAGGCCATATTTCACGATCTCGGCATAGCCGGCGCGAAGCTGGCGCTCGTCGAGCGTGTCGAGAAGCGAGATGTCGGCGATGACCAGCCGGGGCTGGTGGAACATGCCGACGAGGTTCTTCTGGCCAAAGGCATCGATCGCGGTCTTGCCGCCGACCGCGCTGTCCGCCTGCGCAAGGAGGGTAGTGGGTAGCTGAACGATCGGAATGCCGCGCTTGAACAGGCCGGCGGCAAGGCCTGCGAGATCGCCGACCGACCCGCCGCCGAACGCCGCGATCGCCGCCGAGCGGTCGAGGTTGCGCTGCGTGTAGGCATCGAGGAGCCCTTGAAGGTGCGGCCAATCCTTGGCGGCCTCGCCTTCGGGCACCAGGATGGGATCGCAGGGAAGGAGCGCCTCCAGCCGCGCGCCGTGGAGGCCCCACACCTTGGGCTCGGTCACCACCACCAGCGGCTTGCCCCCGGCGAGCGGGATCAGGCGGCTGCGGCAATCCTCCAGCCGACCGACCAGCACGTCATAGCGATCATCGCCGGCGTCGACGGTCAGGCTTTTCACGATTTCTCCTCGAGGTGACGATCGATGGCGGCGACGATCCGCTCTACCACCTGATGATGGGCACCCGCTTCGCTGGTGACCCGGATATGCGCTTCGGCATAGGCCGGGCGGCGTTCGGCGTTCAACCGGGCGAGGGTTTCGGCGCGGTCGGCGTCTGTCAGCATCGGCCGGGTCTCGGGCCGGCGCGCGGTGCGTTCGGTCAGAAGCTCAACCGGCGCGTCGAGCCAGACGGTGATGCATTTCTCGTTGAGCAGCGCCCGGGTGCCGTCGTTGACGAAGGCGCCGCCGCCGGTGGCGATCACCCGCACCGGGCCATTGGCGAGGCGCGCGACGACCCGCCGCTCGCCATCGCGAAAGTCGCGTTCGCCGAAGCGCTTGAAGACTTCGCCCGCGGTCAGGCCGGCGGCATCCTCGATTTCGCTGTCGCTGTCGACGAAGGGAAGGCCGAGGCGGCGGGCCAACCGGCGGCCGACGGTGGACTTGCCCGCGCCCATCAACCCGACCAGCACCACGGGGCGGTCGAGCTTGCCATTGAAGGGGAGAGGACGGCGGGACATGTTCGCCGGGGCTATACAGCGTGGGCCCAAGTCGGCAAAAGCCCGCGTCATGGCAATCCGACGCAAGCCTCCGCATCCCGCGCGCGGGCTCATCATCTGGCTGATCATCCTGGCAATATTGGTGGCGTTCGCCGTGTGGCTGGCCGGCAGCGTCGAGGAAGTTCCGACCCGGCCGATCGAGGTGGACGTTGCCCGCCCGGCCTAACCGCCTGTTGCTGGGCGCGGCCTTCGGGCTGGTGGCGATCCCGGCGCTTGCGCTGGCGCAGCAGAGCCTGCTTCCGCCGGTCTTCAACGATCCTGCCCCCGCGCCCGAGCAGACCAATAGCCAGAGCAATGCGCAGGCGCCCGACAGCAGCGCCGCCGAAGCGAGCCGGCCGCAGCGACGCGCCGCCGCCGAAGGCTCGACCGTGGTGGAAAGCGAAAGCCTGACCCCGGAGGAACTGGCGGAGCTTCCCGCCCCGCCGCCGCCGGTCGAGATTCCCGACGCGTCGCGGCGCGATCCGCGGCGGGTGGGCGCAATCGATCCGCTCAACTGGGGCCTCGGCGATGCGCCGTGGGGCCGCGCCAACGGCAGCTTCCTTTCGGGGCTGATGCGCCGGCTCGACACACCGTTGCCGAGCCGCTGGCTGCATATCGCGCTGCGCAACGCCTTGCTGGCGCGCAGCGATGCGCCGCCCGAGGTCCATCCCGTCGACTGGGTCGCCGAACGGGCCTGGCTGCTGCTGCGGATGGGCGAGGCGGATGCCGCCGCCATGCTGGTCGCGGGCGTGGATGTGTCGGACTTTACCCCCAAGATGACCCAGGTCGCGGTGCAGAGCGCGCTGGCGTCGGCCGACCCCGGTGCCTTGTGCCCGCTGCGCGAGAATATGGCCAAGGTCGAAAAGCGCGTTCTTCCGCTGACCGACGCCATGTGTTCGGCGCTGACCGGCGAAGCGACCACGGCCGCCTCGCGGATCGAGCAGGCTCGGCGTCGCGGTCCGATCGTGGGCATCGATCATGTGCTGGCCGACAAGGTGGTCGGCGCAGGGGCCGATACGGGTCGCGCGGCGACGGTCGAATGGGATAATGTCGAGGCGCTGACCGCCTGGCGCTTCGGCCTGTCGGCGGCGACCGGCATGATGCCGCCCGCCAATCTCCTTAACCGGGCGCCGGCGCGGGTCCGGGCCTGGCAAGCGCGTGTCCCGATGCTGAGCGCCGAGCAACGGCTTCCCTCGGCGCGCATCGCGGCCGGGCTGGGCGTGTTCTCCTCCTCCGCGCTCGGCGACCTGTATTCGACCGTGTATGACGCCACCGATCCGTCCGATCTGGCCGGCACCGATGCGTGGCAACTGCGCCTCGCCTTTGCCGCGCGCGATCCGGCCGAGCGGCTGGCCGCGATGCGCCGTTTGTGGGGAACGGGCGACGATCAACTTCAGCGGCTGGCGGGCGAGGCCTTGCTGTCGCTCGCCGCGAGCCGGGTGCGGCCGTCGGCGGCGGTCGAGGCGGATGCCCCCAAGCTGATCGCCTCGCTGCTGGCAGGGGGCAACGATGCGGCTGCCGCGCGCTGGGCGCCCGTGCTGGGCGAGATCGAGAATGAAGCGGCGGCGGATCAGGCCTGGGCGCTGCTTGCGCTCGGCACCACTGCGCAAGTCGACGTTTCGGCGAGCCGGATCGAGGATTTCATCGACGCCGACACGAGCAAGGACAAGAGCCGGTCCAAGCTGCTGGTGGCGGGGCTGGCCGGGCTCGGGAAGATCGATTCGGAGACGGCAACCGCGCTCAACCGCAGCTATGGCCTCGGCCTTGGCAGGTCGAGCAGCTGGACGCGCTTCATGGTCGAGGCCGGAACGCGACGGCAGCCGGGCAGCGCCTTGCTGTTCGCCGCGGTCGGCATGCAAGCCACAACACCCGAGCGTATTCCGTCGGCCCACCTTTTCCAGGCGCTGAAGGCGATGCGGTCGGCGGGCCTCGAGAGCCAAGCCCGGCTGATCGCGGCAGAGATGTTGGCGCGGACCGCGCGAGGGCAGTGACCCCCGACGACCGCGCGCTGGTCGACCGTTTCGCCGATGCGCTGGCCGCCGAACGCGGGGCAGCGCGCAATACCTTGCTCGCCTATCGAAGCGACCTCGCCGCCGCGGCTGAGGTCATGGGTTGCCTCGGCGAGGCCGGCGCGGACGAGATCGGGTTGCTGGCCGAGGCATGGGCCGATTTGAGCGCCGCGACGCTTGCCCGGCGCTCGGCCGCGCTGCGCCGATTCTACGGATTTCTCGTCGAAGAGGGGTTGCGCGGAGACGACCCGTCGGCCGCCTTGCCGCGGCCGCGCACCGTGCGCCCCTTGCCGCGCATCCTTGAGCGGCACGAGGTCGACGCGATGTTCGCCGAGGCCGAAGCCCGCGCCGCCAGCGACGAACCGCTGCGGCTGCGCAATCTCGCGCTGCTGGAATTGCTCTACGGCTCGGGGCTGCGCGCGACCGAGCTGGTCAGCCTGCCCGCCGCCGCATTGGCCCGGCCCGAGCCCTTCTTGATCCTCGCCGGCAAGGGAGGCAAGGAACGGCTGGTGCCCATTTCGGAGCGGGCGCGCGTCGCCGTGGCCCGCTGGCGCGCGGTGATGCCGCCGGGCAAAGCGTGGCTGTTCCCGGGCGGGACCAGGCACATCAGCCGCGTGAGGCTGTTCCAGCTGGTCCGCGCGATGGCCGCCGACGCGGGGATCGCGCCCGACCGAGTCAGCCCGCACGTCCTGCGCCACGCCTTTGCCACACACCTGCTGGCCGGCGGCGCCGACCTGCGGGTGCTGCAAGCACTACTCGGCCACGCCGACATCGCGACCACGCAGATTTACACGCACGTCGATGCCGGGCGGCTGGTCGAGCTGGTCAACCGGGTGCATCCCCTGGCGCGGGCGACGCTTGCCAAGAATGGCAGTCCGGCCTAGCCCCGCGCCCGCTATGCTGACCTTTCTAGACTTCGAAAAGCCGATCGCCGAACTCGATTCCCGCGTGGCGGAACTGAAGGACACCGCGCGCGGCGGCGACCTCGATATCGACCATGAGATCGAACGGCTCGAAGCCAAGAGCGCGCGGATGCTCAAGGACACTTATTCGCATCTGACCCCGTGGCAGAAGACGCAGGTCGCGCGGCATCCCGAGCGGCCGCATTTTCGCGATTACGTCGCCGGTCTGGCAGACGAATTCGTGCCGCTGGCGGGTGACCGCGCTTTCGCCGACGATCAGGCGATCCTGGGCGGGTTGGCCCGGATCGACGGGCGCAAGGTGATGCTGATCGGGCATGAGAAAGGGTCGGACACCACCAGCCGACTCAAGCATAATTTCGGCATGGCCAAGCCCGAAGGCTATCGCAAGGCGATCCGGCTGATGGATCTTGCCGATCGCTTCGGCCTGCCGGTGATCAGCCTGGTCGACACGCCGGGCGCCTTTCCGGGGGTGCAAGCCGAAGAACGCGGGCAGGCCGAAGCGATTGCTCGTTCGACCGAGCGCGGGCTGGCGCTGGGCGTGCCCTCGATTGCCGCGGTGGTGGGCGAGGGCGGCTCGGGCGGCGCGATCGCGATCGCCGCCGCGAGCCGGGTACTGATGCTCGAGCATGCGGTATATTCAGTGATCAGCCCCGAAGGCTGCGCCTCGATCCTGTGGCGTACCGCCGACAAGGCCGCCGACGCCGCCGAGGCGATGCGCATCACCGCGGCGGATTTGCTGTCGCTCAAGGTGATCGATCGGATCGTCCCCGAGCCCTTGGGCGGCGCGCATCGGGCGCCGGCGGAGGCGATCGCCAATCTCAAGGTGGCGATCGTCGAAGAGCTGGACCTTCTCGCGGGCAAGAGCCCCGATCAGCTGCGCACGGCCCGCCGCGAGAAATTCCTCGCCATCGCATGACGTGACGCCTTGCGCGGTGCCCAAGGCCCCGCTAGAGGCCCGTCCCAGAGTGGGCGTGTAGCTCAGTGGTAGAGCACTGTGTTGACATCGCAGGGGTCGCAAGTTCAATCCTTGCCACGCCCACCAGTTTTTCCGTCAATCTCAGCAAGTTAAGGCCGGTCCGCTTGGCCGGCTGACTTCATCTGTCCGGTGCAACTCCGGTGAAGGTCTCCGCGCGGGCAATGGTAGAGGTGGTGGTCTCCTCGTGCCCGCGTTCGGGTAGGAGAGCGAAGAAGTTGACGGGCGAGTGGCTGGAGGTCTGGCACGCGTTGAGCAGGAGCTTACGTTTGAAACGACGCACCTGCTGACATTCGCGGCGACTTGCGCCCTTGCTGAAAGTGCCCGTCAGCACGACAAGAACGCGGCCAGTCTGATGGCCAGGAGAGTTCGAGCAACACTTCTCAACCGCTGAGAAGCAAACGCTTGCTCGATCGCGGTCCCTCTTTTGAGCAGGCTCGTGCGCGACAGCGCCGGTCATTGCGAAGGACGATTCAGCTGACTGCCGTCACCTTCTTCGCCTTTGGCTTCGACGCAGGCTTGGACGCAAGCACCTCTAGCGTCGCCTGTATGTTGCCTGGTTCGTTTTCGTCCGGCGGCAGCAAGGCCCCGTGTTCATCGATGTCGTCAGTGTCAAAGGCGCTGATCTCATTCGCCCGAATGGTTAGCGCCTGCCACTTTCGATCCTGCACCTGACCAGCCAAGGCCTTACGCTTGATCACATGGTAAGGGTTGTAAACGACGACGTACGAAAGGTCGCCAAGTGGTCCGCCTTTCGCGCCGATGAAGCCGAGGTTCGCGAGCCTTTGGACGCGGTCTTTCCAAGTTCTCAGGGCCCGCTGCCCTTCGAAGCCAGCGTGGAATGCCATCTCTTCCGGTCTGTTTAGGGTTACGAACCCTTCCTCGATCCGCATCCGAGACCACAGCTCAAGGTACGTTGATCCTACGGGAAAGCCCTTCCCAGATAGATCGTCCATGATGCTCATCATAAGAGGCATAAGCCGAGGCATTGCTACCCAGCCGCCACTGCTGGCGGACCAGAGCATCCTTGGGTCAAGGTCAGGCCAGAGCTGCTTTCTGGCATCCAATTGCCTTTGGAGGATGTCCCTCTTTTTTCTGCGAACCATGCAATTTCTCACTGATGGAGTGGCGGGCCCGGGTTTGGACGCCGGGCCCTTCGCTACTTGACCAAACCCCAGGAACCGCGAAGACCGGGGGTTAAGTTTGCATCCGAGTTTGGAGCTCGGAAGCTCGCTAAATGGCTTCAGCGATGGAGCATGAATACGCTTCCTCCCTGATCGAGTCGAATGCAGAGTATTGGTATCTGCGAATGAGCGCGCCACAAACGCCGTTAAGCCAAGACTTGAACTTGACTGATTCAGGCCAAGTCGGATTCCGAGTCAGCTCATTTGAGCCGCAGACCGATCGATAGGTGGCTGAATTTATTGAGGTCTTCGGCCACCTGCGGGTATCGCGGTTTCCTAGTCTCCGCTGTCTCGCTGTTTCACCCGTCTCGTGGTCTGCGGGGGAGCCCAGAGGGGGGCTGAGACACCACTGAGTGGTCACTTGCGAACTCTCGCTCGGTAGCCGGTTCTACCGAAGTAATCGGCATGATTGTCGGAACCTGACGTACGAGTGTGGCATCCTCGTGCTTAAATCCCAGCGATCTGCCGGGATCGGCAGATCCCGCCGACGTCCACAAGAATTAGGGATGGCCTAGTCCGCGAGACCGGCTAGTCTGCGCCCGGGCAAAGGGGGCGGACCGGCTTCGGGAAAGCGGTTCGGGCAGGCATGAGATCGGACGCGCCGAAATCAGCATATGAAATGATCCTGGCGTGGGCTCCGAGCCGGCCCTTGTGGCAGCAGGATGCGCTAAAGCGGATCGTGGCCAACGGTAAGCTGGACCCCTGCGACATCGACGCGCTGGTTCAGTTGTGCTTGCGAGGCCAAGGCAAGAAGGACGTGGCGCTTGAGCCGGTGCCGCTTTCGTCGGCCGACCGCCTGGTACGCGTAACCGCAGGCGGTGCGCTTTCCCTTCGCTCGATCAGCAACGTGACTCGGGCCAACCGCCTGGCTCCTGAACAGACGCTGCCCTTCGAGCCGGCGGGCCTCACCGTAATCTATGGCGACAACGGGGTCGGGAAGTCAGGTTACGCACGAATTCTGAAGCGTGCCTGTCGCGCCCGCTTCAGCGCGGCCATCCTGCCGGACGCATTCGCTCCGGCAGAAGCCGGGCCCGCGAGTGCGACAATCTGTTGGGCAGATGAGGGCGTCGAGTGTCCGCCGATCGAGTGGAGCGATGAGGGTGCGCCTCACCCCGTTCTTTGTGCGATCAGCGTGTTCGATCGAGATTCTGCCGCCGTCCACGTCCGTGATCAGAATGAGGTCGCGTTCCGGCCGTTCGGCCTGGACATCCCGGATGAGCTCGCGGCGGCATGTCAGGCCGTGAAGGAGAAGCTCTCTCAGGAGCAGGAGCGCCTATCGAGAGCGCAAGATCAAATCTTCACGCGACCGCCGTATAGCACTCAGTCGTGCGTCGGGCGCATTATGAGCTCGCTGACCGCCGACTCTGATCTCGAGGCCCTGAGAGTTCTGGCAACGATGTCCGCCCAGGAGCTCGAACGACTTGAGCGACTCTCTGAGGACCTTGCTGGAGACCCCCTCAAGGCCGCTACGGCGGAGCGGACTTGGGCAAGCTCGCTGGAGCGCTTCGCGACAGAGCTTGATGTGACCTTGGCCAGGACGAGCGAGGTCGCCGTAAGCGCTTTGATGGAGGCGGTTGTCGATGCTCAAGACAAGCGGAAGGCCGCCCAATTGGCTGCTGGCGCCGCATTCGGTGCAGCCGTTGTCCGAGGTGTTGGGGAAGCGCCATGGCGGGCCCTGTGGGATGCGGCCCGGCGATACTCACAGGAGAGCGCCTATCCAGACAAAGCCTTCCCTGTCGTAGACGCAGATGCCGCATGCCTGCTGTGTCAGCAGCCGATTGATCCGGCAACACGCATCCGTCTCACTTCGTTCGAGGCATTCGTCACAGACGACATCGAAAGGCAGGCGCAGCAGGCGGAGAAGCGGCGTGATACCTTGGTTGGCGCGCTAGCGGCGTCACCTGTTCGGCTCACGGCTTTCCCACTGGTCGGGCAACTGGCCATTCGAGTTCCCGACGTCTGGAAGACGGTTTTGCGTAGCCTTGCTGCCTCCCGCGTCAGGAGATCGCGGGCGCTTACACTGTTGTCGGATCAGGACATCGCGAAGCTGCCGCATCCGACTTCTTCGCCCGTCGATGTCCTGCGTGGGCTTGCCGCCAGGGCTCGGCATTACGCTGACGAACTCACGCGAGCTGCAGATCCCCAGGAGCGCGCAAGGCTGGAGAGTGCGAGGGACGAACTCCGTGACCGGAAGTCGCTGCGGGATCTCCTTCCAAAAGCCGAAGCCGAGATCGCCCGCCTGAGGGAGCTTGCCTGCATCCACAGGTCTCTCGCGGAGACCGACACGAAGTCGGTAACGAGGCTCGGCAATGCCATCGCCGATGAGGTCATTACGCCGCGCGTGAGAGATCGCTTCCAAGAGGAGATCCAGAAGCTCGCTGCAGGCAGGGTTCGGGTCGACATCGTGCGATCCGGCGGGCGGTTCGGCTCACCTCAATATCAGGTTCGGCTGTTCGCCAACGAGAAGGCGAAAGTTCACTCCATCCTCAGCGAAGGGGAGCAGACCTGCGTAGCGCTCGCAGCGTTCCTCACCGAGCTCACCACCGCCGACCGACCCTCCGCGCTTGTTTTTGACGATCCCGTCTCCTCACTCGACCATCGCTGGCGCCAGAAGGTCGCGGAGCGCCTCATCGAAGAGGCTCGGACGAGGCAGATCATCGTCTTCACCCACGACCTCGTCTTCCTGAGCGATCTTCAGACGCTGGCCTCTCGCGGGGGCATTCCTCACAAGGAAGTCTCGCTCAGTCAGTCGGCCCGTGGGGCCGGCGTCGTGCGGGAAGGCCTGCCTTGGGTTGGACAGCGGATCCCTGAACGCTTGGACAATCTCGAGAAGGAAGCGCGAGCCGCTCGCATTCTGTACGAGAACCATGACGAGGATGGTTACGCGGCTGCAGTCGCCACATTCTATAATCATCTGCGCAGCACGTGGGAGCGCGCCCTTGAAGACGTGGCGTTCTGCAACGTGGTCCACCGACACCGGGACTACATCAACCCAAAGGACCTGAAGAAGGTGGTCGTGTTGGAGGGCGCAGACATCGCCGGATGGGAGCGCGGATACAAGGTTTGCTGCGACATCACGGATGCCCACGATCCGTCGCGAGGGCGCAACGCCGCATGCCCGCCACCGGACGATCTCCTAGCCCACGTGGCGGATCTTACGGAATGGACCCGCTCGCTTCGAGACCGTCAAAAGTTGGTCGCATGATGCTCGACTTGCATAAGGGAGGCATGGCGGTACCGCAGGGAATGCGCTCTCTAGGCGGCTAATCCGCGTCCGCCGATCGCCTCCAGATCACTCCAGCCGAGCGGTCGCAAGCTTGGCAATCCGCGCCTCCTGGAGCTTGACCAAGGCCTCACTCTCCTTCGGGGTCCAGTCGGCCACACTGGCATTGAGGTTGAACCAGGGAAGTCGCTCACAGCGTCGGCGGAATTGTACGGGCAAGCGCCGTTCGCACCAGGGGTTTTCCAGCAAGAAGCTTCCACCATCCGTCGCAACGATTACGGCCGTCACACGGCTCTTGCGTTCGCCACGCTGCCGAAAGCGGCCATCGTGCCCCATGAGAACCTTGCGAGGGCTGCCTTCTTCCAAGATCGGGGCGCCCTTCCAGCCATAGAAAGCGTACCAGATCGCTCCCGAGGTCAGCCCCATGTGCCCAGAGATCAGCGGATGCGCTTGCTCAAGCAGCGTGTGGGTCATGGCGCCGAAGTGGCAAAGGTCGAGCCAGAGAACGAAGGGCAAGTCTCGTTGCTGCTGGTGCTCGCTTGATTTCACCGCGCACAGCTTGCTGATCACGTTGGCCTGAACGGAGTCATGTGGCTTTGCAGGATCCGGTGAACCACCGGGATGGGAGACCGAGGTGGTTGAAGTGATGACCCGGTCTCCGAATCGGGTTGACCTACGCTCCACCCCTGCTGGTGTCTCGCCTGCCGCGATCGCACGACGGCGCGCAGTCTGATCACCATCCTCATGCTTGGCATGCACTTCGACAATCACCGGTCCGTCACCAGCATCGACCTCGAAATCGGCCGTAGCACCGCGTCCCTTGCCGGCAACGATGGGCCGAACAGCCATACCAGCTTCCATCAGCCCTCCGAGTGCACGCAACTCGGCCAGTGCTGCAGCAGCATCAGTGTAATCGCTGATGGCGACGGCTCGGTCGATCATCGTCTGCACTGACGCGCGCGGCTGCGGTTCGGTCGCAATCACGCGCGCCATCTGATCGACGAGGTGGTGCATCGGCCGTTTGTCGGTGCCGAAAAGGATGGGCCAGGCTGGGTGGCGTTGATCGCCATCAAGATCAGCGTTGCGAATTGCAACGATCTGAGTGTCGGAGAGGAGGGAAGAAAAGTTCATAGCGCAGCAGCCTACAGGTGAGGGAGGCGGGTCCATGGCTATCAATTAGGACAGCTGGGTGAACTCCCGGGGAGCGCGCAAAGATGGCTCGGCCCAGCGCTGGGGGTTGGTCACTGCTGCGCTGTCCGCGGCAGTTGCGGCATCGAACCACCAACAAGGTGAGATTGGTGGGTCCAACGAGTTGCGGGGGGCTCAGGCGTGCTCAATGCCGCGTTCGTCAAGAAGCGCCCTTAGTTTGTCCTGGGCGGTGCCGCGCCCACTCCCAAGGAACTCATTCACAGACCGAATGAACGGCTTACCAACTTCCATGTCGCCGCGACCAGGGCCAGCCGAAAACTCGGTCTCTACGTGCACCTCGCCGTCCTTGCCCAAGCAAAGGAAGTGCCACGTCTCATCGTGGTTTCCCTTCTCATGATAATAGAAGCGGATCCGCTCAGCCATTCGATAACCTCCGTGCTCAGCACTTGGTACATAGTCGGCGTGGGCGCAACTGCGACACGTCGCCGCTCGGTTTGCCTGAACCAGGTGATCAATTCGACGAGATCCAACCAACGCTCCCGATCTTGCTCACTGCGCCCACATGCCCGACTAGAGCCGATGCTTGAGATCAAACTCGAAGAATCAGCGTTGCGACCGCTCGACGGAACCCTGCAAGTAAGAGTTTTCCAGGACCGAGCGGAGCGGGACGTTCTCGGTGATCGGGACGCTCTGCGTCGCGCGCAGCAAGTCGACGATGTCACCGAGTCCGAAGTGCAGACATTTGAGGAACGATTGAGGCTCACTCGCGAAGGCGAGTTGGCGGTGATGTCATTTCACCGCGGCGTGCAACGCAATCGCGAAGCCTTGAAACGGGCGGCTTCAGACCGGTCGATCGTGACGCTCGGAGGCATCAGCCCGGAGGCTCACAATCTGACGATCATCGCAAGCGGCGGAAGGGTCTACGAGCAGGCTAAGACGTCGCTTTCGTCGGAAGACGGCGACGACGGCGTTATCGCTGGTCGCGTCCTCCACGTCTTTCACAACGAGGACGAACCGGAGGCGGTGCGCTGGGCCGTGGTGAACTGCCACGAATACACGCACGCTGACATAATGAAGATCCTGCTGGAGCGGCGGATCGAACTTCTTGTCGTCGTGACTTTCAACGCTGCTACCCAACTCTATTGGGAGTACGCCATTGCCGACGTCCACCGCCTGTTTTGCTTCATAATCGTCGTAAACGTCGCCGAACTGGGCGGGTCAGCCGCGTTTGCGCCTTTCCGACACTTGGGGAACCAACGCAACGCTACGTTGCGGACCGCCGGGCAGCTATTCTCCACCCGGGGACCATTCGAAACCACGGCCACGGTCAATCTGGACATCGCCGAGCTCCGCCGCCTTCGTCAGCTATACGGCGATGAGGGCTTGTCAGGTCCGAAGGCGATGCGCAGCGCCAAATACTTGCCGCTAGCGCCGTCCGAACACTTCATGCACACCTACGATCGTGAAGCAGGATCACCAGCCGTCGACGAGGTGGTGGACGTTTCGCTTGAATGGAACGGTGACGATCCGACCGTGGCAATTGTCCAGCTCAATTCCGTTCCAGCCGACCAATACGTTGCCTGCCGTTACCGGCTGGACCAGCTCGCGGATACCTACAAGCTGGCGCGTTTCGAGGAAGGCTTGAAGCTTCATCTTTCATTCCTCGAGCAGCGTTTACCGGTTGGAGCGAACGGCCGGAAGGTGTTGGATTTCCTGGTACTGCCGGAGGTCTTCGTCTCGCGCAGGTTCGCAGAGCAGGAGCTAGTATCCTTCTGTGAGAGGACGAACGCAGTGGCCATCTGCGGAGTAGACTATCCGGGGAGTACGGACGAGGAAAACCGCAACTCGGCCTGGATCATGACAGGCCGGGGAAGGATCGCCGAATACGACAAAGTCACGCGGTCGCAGTACGATGCGCTCGCCGATGAGGTCGGCGGACGCATGCCCTTGATGCGAGGAAGGAAGCTCTACCGATTCACGAACTCAAACGCCGATGCCTTCGGCGTGCTGATTTGTTACGACTTCAGCCACTTCGATCTTGTCCATCGGATCAACATGGAAGGGCGCGAAACTCCATTAGACGCGCTGTTCGTTATCGCCCACAATCCGTTCGGCGAACTATACAGGACGTGCTGCATTGCCGACTCCCACCGCTTCTACCAGCACGTGATTCTCAGCAACGTCGCCCCGTTCGGTGGTAGCGGCATCCTTGCGCCGATCCGCACTGAGGGCGCTAGGCAGACGCTGGTGAACTTAGGAATCCGCAACGAGACGATCTCGCTGACCCGTCTCGAACTGAGCGAGCAGCGTGCCGCGCGCGCCATGGACGATACAGCGATTCACGAGCAGGCGAAGACGTCCGGCATCATGATGCGTCGGCCGGGCATCTATTCGCGCCGACTCTGTTGACGACCGCGCAGAGCGCTGCGCAAGGATCACCAGTTCCGTTCAAGGCTTCCGCTGACCCGCCCTTTAAGAAAGAGTATGGTGGTGAGCCTAGCTGATCGCCCCGCCTATGCGTTCAGATGTTTTGTGATGCCGTATTCTCCTTCTTGCTTGGTTCGAAACTGAACGCTCCAGGCACGACTGCCTCGATTTCGTCGATGATCTTCTCGATCTCCGCCTTGGCAGCCGCGCAGTAGGAAGGGTCGGATGGGGCGTAGATGTCCGACACCGAGTCGAACTTGCTGTGGCCCAAGACCAGTTCCACATCGACCCAATTCTCCTTCGGCAGGCGATCGCGGAGGAGCTTGGCCATGGATCGGCGAATGAGTTTCATGCCGCTCTCTCCATCTTTGGGTAACGTCAACTCGGCCGCCATATTGCGCCAAGCTGCGCGCACGCTTGCGACGGGGACGAAGAAGCCCTTGGTGGCATCGAGCCAAGGTGCCACCTGCTTTGCGATGGGCAGGGTGGGGCGGTACTTCTTCGTCTGGCGGCGCCCTTTGGGATTGAGGTTCAGCACGCGAAGGTTCGAATGCCATTGCCCACGCTCCGGCGCCGTGGAGACGTCGAGCGCGGCGTCTGGGCGGGCGAGCGTGGCAACGGAGATGATGAGGAAACGATGAAGCGGCTTACGGCGCTCCTTGCGATCAGGGTTCGTGGCGTAAGCAAACATCTCGGCCAGCTGCGCCACGCTGGAGCGATGGGTAGGCGTCCGATTGACTTCCTTCGTCGGAATGGGGCGGAACAGCGCTCCCTTGCCCGTGCGCCGAAAATCGTAGGCGTGGTTAATTACCGCAGCAAGCTGTAGGACGCTGTTCTCTACCGTGGAGAGTGACCTCTCCTTCTGCTTGCCCGTAGGTGTGACGATCGGCTGCTTCGCGGCCCACTGCCGAAAGCCCTCGACCCAGTCATCGTCCACGTCACTACACCGAACGTCACCCGGCAAGGTGGAGAGATAGTTGACGACATGAGCGAGACGGGCCTTGATTGCGGAAGCCGAGGCCTTCTTGTCGAGTTCCGTCGTGAGGTAATTCGCGATCGCGTCTGCGAGGAAGAGAGCCTCCGCCGCTCTGGGCATGTGCTGACCGCATGTCGGGCAGACAATCTCGCCGCGAGTTACCTTCAGATAGTGTGCATCAAGCTTCAGCTTCCCTGCTTCAATGTCGCTTGTGCCCGTTGAAGTGCTGACAGTCCGGCGTCGCTTCGGGTCGTAGGTGACGATGGCCAGGTAGGGGGAGCGGAGCGTACCATCCGTCTTTCGGTCCCAACGGAGGACGAATTCGCCTCTGCGATAGATATCTGTTTTGTTACTCGGCACCGCGCCTGTTCCTCTAGAATCTTTCCAGCCGCTGCGCGGAGCGTGCCGTAGGCACCAGTGGCCGCGAGAACGGCCATTTCTTCACCACTCAGCTTCATCCCGCGCTGCTGGTCCAGTGCGCGCGCCATGCGCCGGTCGAGGTCGATGATGGCCGCTTCGGGAGTGGGCGGCGCGATGGGGGTCATCTCGCTCATGGGGCATCTTCTTGCTTGATCTGGATGAGCCCGCCGGGCTGTAGGCCGCCGGGTCTCGTTAGCGGCTATGTGGCAGTCGCAGCGTAGGACTGCTTACGCGGCGTTGGACTTGCTCTTCATGTGCTTGCGGAGGGAGGCGCTAAGTTCACCCTTCCACAGCCGGTGGGCTTCAACGAGGTCATCCCGCACACTGGGATCGAGTGCGGTTTTCAAGGCGGTGTCTGCCTTAGCGATCACCGCAGTTGCATTGATCGCCGCAAAATGCGGACCGAGGGCCACCTTCTCCTCGAGGGATTCACCCGGCCCGAGACCATAGACGTTGAACGTTCCGTTCGAGACGGACTCATCTCCAGGCAGAGCTTCGTCGGGCTGAAAGACCCAATAGAAGGTCAACTGCAACTGGTCCGACGCGTTCTGGAACGCGATGTCGATCGGGGCGCAAGCGAGCGCCCAATGAGCCTGGACGACCTTGATGGCCGAGCCGAGCGACAGGCCGATCCGCTGCAGATGCAGCAGCATGAAGATCTGACAGAACTGCTCGTACGTGTACCCGCCACGGTATCCCCGACCGGCATTGATCCCGGCCGGGAACCCAGTCCGGCCGATGAATGCCAGACGAGCCTCAAGCTTCTTCCGTTCGGCAGGCGCGAGACCCAGCGACGCCAGCAGAGCCGTCACCGTGGCCGCCTTACTAACCCGTAACGCCATTTCATTCTCCCCTTGATCACATCTAACTTATGAGCGATGTCATATGTTGTAAAGAGGAGAGCGTCATGAAGATTTGGTTCAATAGCGAAGGGGAAGATTTGGAATCCGCATTGGATCTTCCCGCAGATGCGGTAGCGGACATCCTCATCGCCTTGGCTGCCCAGCAGCACGGGGCAGAACTGACCAAGCTCGTTGCACGTGTGCGGACGCTCCAGGAACAGGTTGCCGGCTTGCGGCGGGGGCCAACATCGGACGACGGCCGCCGGCGGCTGCAGCACCCGGCGCTAAAGACCACCTACCCGGAGCTGGCTGTCCGCGCTCTTCAAGCCGCCGCGATGAAGGGACGCGAAGAACTAGAGCATCTCTTGATCAACGCGATCCGTGTCAGCTTGAAGTTGAAGACGAATGAGGAGGAACTGGCGGAGCACCGGGCCTTGCAGGAGCAGGCGCTGCTGAAGCATTCCACCAAGGCAGACGTCGGCCTTTATCCGGCTGCTGCAGCTGCGGTGAACCGGCTCTACAGCGATCACGGGATTACGCACCATCATTGGGCAGCAGTATCGCCCGAGCGACTTCGCCGGATTGCGGGCATCCTCGTAGAGCTTGACGGTCAGTAAGCTCGATGCTCGTGACTTGGTCCCAAGCAAACTGCCGTAGCAGCCGTCGAACGCGGCTGCAGAGGCCCCGGCGGCAAAGCCGCCGACGGGCAGCCCCGCTGCCCCGCAAAGTAAAATTGGCCCGGAAATTTTACGGTATTGCGCCCGTTCCGGGTAGCTGTGTCACGGCTTACCACGAGCATGCAGTGTCACCGCATACCACCGAAGATGTGTCACGCCATACCACTCGCGTTGCTGCTGGAGGGGCAAGCGATGCAGCGAGTTGATCTCAATCACGAATGTTGGGGCGTACGCGGCCGCGTTGACGATTACGCGATCTGCGCCGCAGCATTCCTGGCAGCGCAGCAACTTCTTGGTCGTCACGCCCGCACGGAAGCCCCGTTTGCGGCTCTGACTGCCCTAGGCTCCGCCCTGCCGCAGGGTGAGGACTTCGACGGAGGTGCTCTGGCCCGGGCTTGGTTGCTCAACCCGCCCATTCGGCGTCTCGACGAGGCTCTGCTCCGGCAGATCTCCAGTGCGATCTCCCGGGGAGTGGATCCGGACTATGGACCAGCATGCCTGTCGGTGGCGAGCCATATCCTCACCATCTTGAATCTGCATCTTGGTACGGGTGGGGTTCTGTCGCCGACTTTGGCCGAGCTGATGATTGCCGGCTCACCAGTAGAGCGAGGACAGTCGGTTGCGTGCGCTTTCCCGCAAGCGTCGCATTTGGCCTTGCGGCTTGCGGTATCGAATCCAGTCAGGTTCTTCGCTGGCAACGAGATCGTGGCGATAACGTCAGCCTTGCTGGGCATAGGAACTCGGAGTGGCTTGTCGGTCGATGTCAGAGACCCTCTCTCGCGCAGCGCGTTCGGCAGTAGGCGTTCAGAACTGTCATGCTGGTCTTCTTCCGAAGTCGAACACCTTTTTTCTCTGCCACCTCTGGGGAAGCGGTACGACCTGGGAGACGGGGGTGGGCCCAAACGTGCTGAGGTCCTGCAGTTCGAGGAACTGGACGATCTTTGGTCCAAGACCATGATAACGGTCGTAACGGATGGCTTTCTTCATCGAAGTTCAGGCCAGGAACGACGTATCCGAGAGATGATCCTGCGCCGGTCAAACGCTGTGGTTACATCACTTCCCGCAGGTGTTTGCGGTGCTGGTCGCGAAACGAACTCTACCCTGTTGATCTTCGGGCGGGACGAGCCCGGAGAAGTCGTTTTCCACGATGGACGGCGTTTAGCGGAGAGTGTGGCTCGGCCAACTCAGCAGCACTTGCTTGCGCATCTCGCGGCCTTACCGGCGATGCTAGGTGAGAGCCCGGAGAGACACAGGAGTGTTCCTACTGCTGAGATCGAGGCCGAAGCCTTCAATCTCTCCGTTGAGCGTTACCTAGGGGCCAGCCCTCCAGGTCCCAGCACACGGCCGCGACGTTCGATTCCGATGAGGCTCGACATCGTCGCTGAAGTCATAAGGCCGCAGGCCGCGAAAACGCTACCCGCCGAAGTCGAAGAGTCCTTCGAGGCGCACGAACTCACTACCGCCGACATCGTTGATGGGGGGGTGACCCGACCCTCGAAACTTGTTCGCTTCTCGTTGGCAGATCGAGACCGCGTGTCCCGGTCGGCTGTGCAGTCTCGCGACATAGTGGTTTGCGTGAAGGGAAGGGTTGGGCTGGTGGGAATGGTACCAGATCTTCGCAAAGATGGACGGCCGTGGGTGATCTCCCAGAGCTTCGCCATTGTCCGAGCCAGGGTCGAGCCTCGGTCGGATCTCTCCTTGATTTTAGCAGCGCTTCTTACGGCACCAGGGGTCATTGATCGCCTTCAGGCACTTGCTGGTGGGACGTCAGTACAGATGCTCCAAATGGCGGATCTGCGGGCCTTCGAAGTTCCAATGCCCATCGCTTTCGAAGAAGCAGATGCGCTGGAAGGCATTCGAGAAATTGAGAAGATGCGGTGGCAGGTCGAAGAGCTGTGTCAGGCCATACGACGCAAGCAGCAGACAGTATGGACAACTCTCTGGGGCGTGCCAGCAGAAACAGTGAAGTTGTAGATCAGCTACATGGAACGGCGGGGAGGGCAGCACAGTCGGATTGAGAGTGTAACGCGAGCCACGGTGAAGAGCCGCTGAGGTGGGCGCTTGGCCCTTACAAGCGCTTCTCGCGCCTGCTCGGACGCGGGGTAATGTTAATGCTGCCGGGCACCTGCTTCGCTTAACGGTACTCGACTTAGAGCCTTACTCGCCGCATGAAGCGCGGAGAAGTGCCGTCCAGCCGCGCTCGCTTGCTTCTCTTAGGCCGGCTCAACTGCGTTGAGGTATATATGACCGCACCTTTCGGGATTGAATTCTACTCCGCAGTGGCGGACCTACAAATCTTAACTGACCTGGGACAGGGGAAGTTCTTTGTATCGGCGCCCAAGCCCCATCCTTCCTTCGAGCAATATGTCGTGCAGGCCACACCTGGATTGGGTGTCGTGTGGATCAAGGCAGTCTCGCCGGTCCTCAACAACGACGCCTATGGAACTCGGGTTCGACAGCAGCATGGCGACCTCCGAGGCCAGCTGGAGAAGAGGTACGGACCCGGAAAAACGACTGACTTCCTAGTGGCCGGATCGATTTGGGACGAGGACCGCGACTGGACGCAAGGACTCAGTGCCAATGAGCGCCACTACTTCACCATATGGGAAAGACCCTATGCGCAGCTGCCCGAGGATCTGACGAATGTGTTCTTGGGTGCAAACGGCTTCGGAGGTGATGAGACCAGCTTCTCGATCGAGTACTCTTCCGCGAAGCTGGGGGTTGCTGAGGAAGAGATCAGGGACATGCTGTCGGACCTGCTATGATCCCTACACGTCCGAGAGACCATCGTCACACCCCGTACCGTTTGTTGCCGCCGCTGGTGATGCAGTAGCGCCCACCACGCGGGCCGATGCAAACGCGCGAGCCGGAACAGGGGCAGCTTGAACCCGAGTAGCTACCCTTCGAGCTGCGGTAGTTGCGGGATGCGCCCCGATGCCTCGATCGCGAGTACTCCCGCGTTGACTTGCCTCTCTTACGGGCGACGTACCCCGCGCCGCCCGCCGCTACAGTGGAGCCGGTGCCGGCTGACATCAGCCCTTGCGCGCCTGACGTCGAGTCAGCGGCTGCTGTGCTTTCACCCGGGGCGCTTGCAAGGAAGGAACTCGACACCCAGCAATCGCCGCCGGCGCGGGTGACGCGCGCCCACTCGCCGCGGCGCTCAGCGACGATCACTTGGATGTTCCGGGTGAGACCCTCCGATACCGCTGCCGAAGCATTTGGCTCACGCCGGCAGTTCAGGCTTCGCGCCGCAACGTAGGCAGATTCCGACACCGCGGCCTGAGGCGAAGCGCGGGGCGCTTCTGAAAAATCTGACGAGCACTTTCCTAAGAGAAACAGGATGAAGATGATCGCCAGCACGCCGCCGCAGCCCTGGCCCACGGAAGAGTCCTGCTGTGTCGATCTCGCTGGCGTCGCCGGAAGCGTGGTTAACCTTGCAGACGTCGGCTGCGTGCCGGACGCCCTGTCGATCCTTACGGGCTTCCTCATTGCAGTGCTCCCCCTAGGCCGCGTTCTCCCGCCGACCCTGAGAACAGACTGCCGAACTGTCCCGTTCAGGGCAACAAGTCACTGTCCGCATTGAAATAAGCGCTCGACCCGATAGTCTGCCGCGCGACGAACCTGGAAGAAGGGAGTCGTCCGAAAATGGGGGAACACGAAGGTGAGCGAAGAAGACTTGCGGCCGCGCTGGGTCCGCGACCTAACGCGCTTTCTTCCCCTCAAGAGCCAGTTCGTGCTGACCGGCAACGTGCGGGACCTGCAGATACGCGACGTCGGGGGGACTGCCGTCGCAGCCCCGCTGTCCGACGTCTTAGCGGCGACGCTCTGCGAGGGTGGTTACGCCGATGTTGTCCGCTACGATCCCCTTACGGGCTTCGCGGTGCTGGCGCGCCCCGACGGGTCTCAGGGTGACCCCGACGGAGTCCTCACCCGGCTCGGGCTTACGCCGTCCGACGGCCGGGCCCCGGCGGGCCAGGATCTCTTCGGGACCACGCTCGAGCGGCTTGTCAGGCTCGACGGTCCTCCGGTCGCCTTAGTCGCTGACTTCGCCTCCCGCCTCGTTGTCCGCAACGATGCGCTGTCGCCGCAGGAGCAGGCTCTCTTCACCCGCGCGCTCGTGCTGAGCCAGTCAGCGGAGGCGCGCCCCGTCGGGCCTTGCCGCGCACCCCGCTACAACTGCGTAGTCTGGATCGCCGAGAGGGAGGGCGATCTCCCCGACTGGCTGACGATCGACAACCCGAGGCTCCGCCACATACCGGTCGCGCCGCCTGATCGGGCGGCGCGGGGCGCCGTCGCGCCGTCACTGGTCCGCGGCATGCCTGGAGCCCGCGAGGCTGGACAGGACGTGGTAGACGCGGCCGTGGCAGACTTAGTGGACGCCACGGAGGGAATGCTGCTGGTCGACCTCAGCGCGGTCTCGCAGCTTGCGCGAACCGAAGGGGTAACGGTGCAGGACGTGGCGGAGGCCGTCCGACGATACAAGGTTGGCGTGACGGAGGATGCCTGGCGCAAGATAGAGCGCGACAGGATCCGTGGCGGCGCCGACATCATCAAGCGTCGGGTAGTTGGGCAGGACCACGCAGTCGTGCACATGCTGGATATCGTAAAGCGCGCGGCAACGGGCATCGGCGGGGGGCGTCGCGGGGGTCGGCCCCGCGGCATTGCATTCCTCGCCGGGCCGACCGGGGTCGGCAAGACCGAGCTGGCGAAGACCATCACCGAACTGCTCTTCGGCGACGAGAGCGCATACATTCGCTTCGACATGTCTGAGTTCAGCGCCGAGCACGCAGACCAGCGGCTCATCGGTGCGCCGCCCGGGTACGTCGGCTATGACGCCGGCGGCGAACTCACAAACGCGGTCCGTGAGCGCCCATTCTCGGTGGTCCTTTTCGACGAGATCGAGAAAGCGCATCCGCGCATCCTCGACAAGTTTTTGCAGATACTCGACGACGGGGTCCTGACGTCAGGCCGAGGCGACCGAGTTTACTTCTCGGAGGCGCTGATCGTCTTCACCTCGAACCTCGGGATCTATTCGACTGCACCCGATGGCAGCCGCCAAGCCAACGTCACGCCAGACCAACCCTTCCAGGAGGTGCGCTCGCGCGTTCGCGCCGAGATTGGCAACCACTTCAAGTTAGTCCTGAACCGCCCCGAGATCCTCAACCGCTTCGGTGAGAACGTCATCGTCTTCGATTTCATCCGACCAGCAGTGGCGGAGGAGATCTTCGCGTCCATGGTGCGCTCGGTCCTGGCCGATGCGGAGACGTCCGGTTACCGTATCAGCCTGTCTTCCGAGGCTTGGGACGCGCTACGGCACTTGTGCACCGCCGACCTCTCGAACGGCGGCCGCGGCATCCGCAATCAGATCGAGGCACACTTGATCAATCCGCTCGCTCGCGCCCTGTTCGACCGCGAGTCCGATGTCCCGGCTACCGTGCTGCGCGTCGAGACCGGCACCGTCACGACCCTTGTGTTGGAGGACGCGTGACAACCGTTTCCATTTCGAGATTGCACTTCCCCGTCACCACCCTCGGCCCAGGACGGCGGGTCGGCCTGTGGTTCCAGGGTTGCTCCATCCGATGTCCCGGCTGCATCTCGGTCGACACATGGGAGCCGGGCGTCGGGTCCGTGCTCCTCGCTGATGTCCTCCATCGGCTCGCCGCGATTGCCGGCGAGGCCGATGGACTGACCGTCTCGGGCGGCGAGCCGTTCGATCAGCCGCACGCGCTTGCCGCGATCCTCACGCACTGGCGCACTACCGCCGCGTCCCCTACGCTCATCTTCACCGGTAGGGAGCTTGCCGACGTTAAGGGGTGGCTTTCCGATCACCCCGGCCTAGTCGATGCGCTTGTCACCGGACCGTTTCGCTCAGATCTGCCGCAGACGCTCGCGATGCGCGGCAGCGACAACCAACGCATTCAAGTCTTGACTGCCGCCGGTGCGGGGATGCTGGCCTATGACCGTCCAGCCACTGCCGACGATCGACGGCTAGACGTGGCGTTCGATGAGCACGGCCACGCCTGGCTGGCGGGCATCCCAGCACGCGGCGAGATGGGACGGCTCAGGCGCGCTCTTGCGGCCGCTGGGCACCGCGCCGTCACGTCCGACAAAATGGGAGCATTCTCTTGATCAGGTTCTGCCCCAACTGCCGGTCTGAGCGCCCTCCAACTGAGACTTTCTGCGAGGGTGAGGTTGACGACGCGCCCTGCGACTGGCCGCTGTCGTCGCAGCCCTTACGACCTAATGGCTGGCGACCGGAGCAGATCGCTCCCGCTGCCCCTGGCGCGGCAGCGGCGCCGTTCTGCGTGAACGGCCACGCCGTAGACCCCGGCGACATCATGTGCGCAGAATGCGGCGGTGACATCGCGGAGAGCGCCGATAACACTGCTCCGCTCGAAGAGTCCGATCGGCCGAACCTGGCCCCGGCCGGGTTGGATCATGGGGCGAGTTCAGCCGCGGAGGCGGCTTCCGAGACGGTCGTTGCGGGCTGGCGGCTCCTCCGGCGTCTGCCGACCACTAGCCAGGTGCGCGAGCGGTACGAGGTCGTCCACGGCGATGACGGTCGCGAGGCGGTCCTCACCCTTTACGCAAACGGGAGTGAGCCGGACACGGAGGTCTATGACGCGCTTCGCACGCTGAACCGCGACCACGTGCCCGAGATCTACGAGACGGGGCGCTGGGAGGACCGGGCGTACGAGGTCGCGGAGGACGTGCGTGGCGGCACCTTTGCCGACCTAGGCTTGCTGGCTGACGATCATGTCACGATGTCGAGTATCCTGCGCGAGGTCGGCGGCGCGCTCGCGGCTTTGGGGGAGTGCGGGCTTCGCCATCGTGATCTGCGGCCGGGGGCCATCCTCGTCCGTCAACGCGAGCCGCTGGATCTCGTGCTCGGCGGGTTCGGCTCGGCCCGCCTCTCGGAATATGACCTAGACGTCGTCTCGCCGCTTGAGATCACCCGATACACCGCCCCCGAGGCGGTCGCTGGCGGAGTCGCCGCAGCGAGCGACTGGTGGAGCCTGGGGATGCTCATTCTCGAGCAAGTCACACGCGGCGAGTGCTTCGCCGGTGCGGACGACCAAACATTCCTCATCACGGTGCTTACCAACGGAGCGCCAATACCCGACGGCTTGGCGCCGCCCGTTGACGCGCTGCTGCGCGGCCTGCTCTCGCTCGACCGTCACTCTCGGTGGCAGTGGGCGGAGCTCCAGCGTTGGCTCGCCGGCGAAGTCCCGCCGGCGCCGCCGGCGCTTCGTGCCGCTGACCACGAAGGCGGGCGCTCCATAAGACTGGCTGGGGCGAGGCACCCAAGTCCGGAGCGCTTCGCGCTCGCGGCCGCCGAGGCCACTGCCTGGGACGAGGCCCGCTCCATGCTGCTCGGCGGCGAGCTCGCCACTTGGCTCGAGGAGGCTGGTCAGCATGCCGGCCTAAGGGCCGAGATCCGCTCAATCGTCACGCTTGAGGGCGTGTCCAATGACATGCGCCTGGCGCTGGCGCTGAAGGCGCTCAACCCATCGATGCCGCTGGTGGTGCGCGGCGAGATTGTGACGCCGGGCTGGCTCCTGGACCATCCCGAAGAGGGTTACGCGCTGGTCACCGGGCCCGTGCCCGATCGGCTCGAGCGGGACGACGACGAGGTCTGGCTGGCGCGCCTCAAGCGCCGCGAGGCCCGCGTTCGCGAGCGCGCGCGCCAGCTCGACGTCGAACTCGATGAAGCGCAGCTGCGTGTCACGGCGCTTTCGACCTCGAAGAGTCGCCTGGCTGCCGTATGGGACGAGCGCCGCCGCATCCTCCCGGATACCGACCACCCCGGACTGCTCGCGATCGTCGAGCGTCGCGTGACCGAGGAGGAGGACCTGATCCTCCTGCTGAGCGCGGCCGCCACCCAGTTCCGCGCAGCCGACGCGATTGTCGACGAGGCGGAGGACGCTGCGCGCCGGGCCGGTGTCGACGCCTTCGATCGGAATGCCGCTCTAGCTCGGACGGCGACGTCGCGGCGCGAGCTCCACGCCGAGATCGAAGCCCGCCTCGAGGGCTTCGCCAGGTGTGGTCGGGACCGCATCGACGAATGGGGTGACCAGTTTCGGCTTGAGCGGCGCCTGCCGCTCGCCCGGGCTCTCGCACTGTTGGCGGTTCCGTCTGGCGAATGGCGACAGCCGCCGCGCCAAGCCTACGTCGCCACGCTGCTCGACTTCTACGCGCGGCGCATCACAGGCGCGATCATGCGCGGACCGCTCACCAGACTTATCGTCGGGAAGACGACCGCGCGCGTCGACCTCGCCGAACTCGACAGTCCACGTCGAACTGCGGCGTCGCTCCTCGACCACGTGCTACTGCGCAACGAGCAGGTCATCGACGTCGATCCGCACGCGTTCGCTGAAGATCCGCGAGTTGAGCGGCGGCTTCGCACCCTTCATGCCCACGCGACGCTCTACCGCCGCGACACCGGTATTGACGGACTCTATCTTGGCTTTCCATTCCTAGTGATGCAGGAGGCCAACCGTTCAACGCGGCCGCGCATCGCGCCTGTGTTACTGTGGCCAGTCAGGCTTCACCCGGAGACCGGCTCGCGTGGCCGTGTCACTCTCGCTTTTGACCGGGACCGCGAGGAGGTCCGTCTCAATCCGGCGTTCGAGACGCTCCTCGGCATCGACGCGGCGCGACGCTGGCAGGATGTAGCTGACGAGGTGCTGGGCCGCTCCTCAGCGACGGCCGCCGAGGTAGTGGAGGCTTTCGGCGAACTGGCCGAAGCAAAAGGGCCGACGCTTGCGTCCTTGCCCTCGAAGGACCTGCGCGTCGCGCCTGGTGAGGACCGGGTCTTCTGCTCTGCCGCGCTGTTCCACTTGGGCTTCATGGGGCAAGCCGTCATGGAGGATTTGCGGCAGCTGAAGGCCATGCCGCCTGCGGGGAGCAGCCTAGAGACGGCGTTCAGGGTCGGCGAGGAAATCCGCCGCCCCGAGGTGCCGCACGTCCCCGAGCGCGAGCGCTACTTCACGACCGACAGCGATCCCTCCCAGGAGGCTGCGGTCCTGGAGGCGAGGGCCGGCCGAGGTCTGCTTGTGGAGGGTCCGCCGGGCACGGGTAAGAGCCAGACAATCGTCAACATGGTCGCCGACGCGATCGGCACCGGCCGCAGCCTGCTGGTCGTCTGCCAGAAGCAGGCGGCTCTTGAGGTGGTACATAAGCGGCTTGAAGCGGCGGGTCTCGGTAATCGCATCGTGATGGTGAATGACGTCAACAAGGACCGGGAGCCCGTCATTCGTGCGGTCCGCGATCAGCTCGAGGACCTCTTCCAACGCCCGCACGGCGCGTCCGGCTGGCGTCAGCAGCGGGAGCAGACTGCCGCGCGTATCGAGGCTCTCGAGCGCGACCTCGATGGCCAGCACCGCGCTCTGCACGCCGCGGATCAACAAACGGGCCTCTCGTATCGGCTGGTCCTTGGCGACCTGATCGGCCTTGCCCGCGAGGGCGCCACGCCCGCGCTCCCGTCACTGCGCCACACGTTGGCCGGGCTGGATCCGGGCAGGCTCGCCGTGCTGCAGGAGGTCTGTGCACCGACGGCCCGGCTCTGGCTCCCCGCCCGCTACGAGGGCAGCCCGTTGGCCGAAGCCCGTGCATTCGGCACCGATGACGGAAGCGTTGAGACCTTCGGGGATGACATCCGCGCCTTCCACATCGCCGAGATGTCGCGGGACGAAGTCCTGGAGCGGACCCCTGATGCGTTGGCGATCGAGGATCCCGAGCCCTATCGTGCTTGGTCGATTGCGAACGGCAGGAGCCTTCTTGATCTCCACGAAAGCCAGCGAGAACGCCTGGCGCGCTGGCTCGACCGGTTCGCGGGGGCCGCGGATCGCCAGCCCGGTTCCACTGCGGCGCAGACAGAGTTGGCGGAGCTCGAGCGTGCGATGCTCGCCTTGGCCGCGGACGAAGCCCCGACGGATGCAGTCGAGGTTGCGCGCGCAATGGAAGACGCGGAGCTTCAAGAGTGGCTCGCGATCTCGGACCGTCTCCTGCGTCGTCCGACTCTCCTTCAACGGCTGTCTCCAGGCCGCTGGATGGCTGCCTGGAAACGCCGGGGCTTGATGCGCCGGCAGGGCTTGGCCGATCGTGCCGCCCTGGGAGCCGCGCTTCACCGGGAGACGGGGTTGCGGCCGCTGCGCTCGCGACTGATCGAGGTGACCACTGCCGCCGGCGAGCCCGCCGGCCAGCTTCCGCCGCAGCGAGTTCCCGAACTTCTGGCGCACCTCCGGGTGCTCAAGGCGGAACTTGCCGCTGCCGAGGCACTAGTGCTGCGGCTTGAGTCCTATCCCGAGCCGCGCGTTGCCCTGGCGATGGCCCGTGCCGCCACCCGTGGCGCGGTCGAGGATCTCATCGAGGGGATCGACCAAGGTCTCGCGCGGCATGCAGCTCGCACCGCCTCGCGTGCCGCCCTCGCGCTCATGCGACCGTGGATGCAGGACGGTTGGATCGAGGCGCGCGAGGCAGCCATTGGGGCGAACGCACCCGGGGCGGAGGCCGCCACGCCGCTGCTGGATGAGCTGCCGCACGTGTCCGCCTACCAGCGATTTCGCGCGAGGGTCCCGCAGCTTGGCGACGAGGCGATGGCGGTGTTTGGCCAATTGGCGAGGATCCGTGATCAACTTGAGCAGCTGCCGCGCGCGGACCTCGAGCCTACGGTGCGGCGCATTATGGGCATCGAAGCGCGGCTCGCCTGGAAATCCCGTATGGAGGCAGCCGACCCGACCCTGATGCTGGAGGCCGACGAGCTCGAGGCAAAGGCGGCCTCGCTCAAGACTGCGGACAGGGAGATGCGTGGCCTAAACCGCCGGCTCCTCGTCGATGGGCTTGATGCCAGTCGCCTGAGGCCGCTCCGCGAATGGGAGGATATTACGCGGCTTCGAGGTGTACGCGCCCGTCGGCTGCGAGAGTTCGTCGAGCGTGGCGCGGACCTCGGCTTGATGCAGCTTCGGCCAGTCTGGCTCGTGAATCCCGACGTCGCGAGCCGGCTTCTTCCCTTGCGCAGGGCTCTTTTCGACACAGTCATCTTCGACGAGGCCTCGCAGATGCCGGTCGAGTATGCGCTTCCGACACTCTATCGCAGCGGCGCGATGATCGTGAGCGGCGACGAGAAGCAGATGCCTCCCACTGCCTTCTTCTCCAGCCGCGTCGAAAACGACGAGGCCGAGGTCTTCGAGGGGCAGGCGGCCGACGAGGATTTACCGGAAGAGGACCGCGACGCGGTCGAGGAGACCTGGAACCGGCGCGAGATCAAGGACTGCCCCGATCTCTTGCAACTGGCGAAGACTGTGCTGCCGTCGACTACGCTGCAGATCCACTACCGGTCTGCGTACCGCGAGCTTATCCAGTTCTCGAATGCGTCCTTCTACGTCAATCGCCTGAGTGTGCCGGCGCGCCATCCGGCTGACGAAGTGCGACGCAAGCGGCCGGTCGAGATGATCCGCGTCGACGGCACCTACGTCGGTCAGACCAACCCCGAGGAGGCGGAGCGGGTTGCGGACATCCTGCGGGACATCTGGGCTGACACCGTCACCAGCCCTCCGACCATCGGCGTGGTTACCTTCAACCGCAAGCAGGCGGACCTGATCGAGGAGGTCCTGGAGGACCGTGCAGAAGCTGATCCCGCTTTCCGGACGGCGCTCTCCCGCGAACGCGAGCGTGTGGAGGGCGGTGAGGACATGGGCCTGTTCGTCAAGAATGTCGAAAACGTGCAAGGCGACGAGCGTGACGTGATCGTCTTCTCCTCGACATTCGGGCGCAACGCTCAGGGGACCTTCCGCCGATCGTTTGGGGTGCTCGGGCAGACCGGTGGGGAGAGACGCCTCAACGTCGCGGTGACCCGCGCGCGGCAGAAGGTGGTCTTGGTGACCTCGATGCCGATCCCGCTGATCTCGGACCTGCTCTCGACGCGACGACAGGCCGGTAGCCCCCGCGACTTCCTCCAAGCCTACTTCGAGTATGCCCGTGCGCTTTCAGATGGCGATCTCGAGGCTGCCGAGGCGCTGCTCTCGCGGCTGACGCCCGAGCCGCGTCGTCAGCGTTCGCGTGAGGGGGCTGGCGACGGCCTCGAGGTGGCAGTGGCCGAGGAGATCCGCTCGCTAGGCTGGGAACCCGCTTCCGTAGGCGACGACGGCGCTTTCGGCCTCGATTTTGCGATCGAGGACCCGCGCTCTGGGCTTTACGGGATCGGCATTGAATGCGACGCGCCCAGGCATCCGCTCCTCGAGAGCGCCCGCGCCCGTGAGATGTGGCGGCCGGACGTGCTAAGGCGGTCGATCCCGACGATCCACCGGGTTTCCTCGCATCGTTGGTTCCATGAGCCTGACCTGGAGCGTGAGCGGCTGCGGAGAGCGGTAATCTCGGCAATGGGGGTGCTGGCGTGAGCGGACCGAAGGTCGTGCGCATTGTTACGCGCGAGGAGATCATGGAGATCTGCCACGGGCACCTAGCCCGCGTGGATGCGGCGCTCGCGGAATGGATCAGGATTGGACGCAGGAACGACTGCATCGAAGAGGAGGCGGTGACTGCGGCTCAAAGGCGGCGGGACGCACTGGCCGCGATGATTGCGGCCGACCGCTTCATGGAGCTGCAGAAGCAAGCCCCGGTCGAGGAGGAATTTCTGCGGGCCGACATGCAGCGCAGGCTAGTAGCGATTGCAGCCGAGCAGGCGGCCGCTCGGTCGAAAGAGCGGCGCGGGCGTGAAGCGGCGGCTACCCTTCTGCGCCGGCTGCGGGAGCTGGACGCTCCCCTCGACGTCGGCATGGCGACAGCCTTGGAACGGGGTGACGCGGAAGCGCTTGCCGCCGGGTTCGCGATTTTGGCGGAAGCTACAAGGCAGCAAGGTGCTGCCCCCGGCCTTGCGGCGCGCCTCATGGACGGGTCACCCGCCTCGTCGTTCGCGGACTGGCTCGCCATGCAGCCGATGGCGCCCGCGGACCCGGCGATCGAGCGGATCGCCGCCCGCCTCGACGAGCTCGACGCGATCGGTGGAGTGGACACGGCAGGCCTGCGGGCGCGGCTGGACGAGACCAACTTGGCAAATACGGCTCGTCGCGGCTTGCTGGTTGACGGCCTGGAGGTGGAGTCCGGGCGTAGGCTGAGCGACGCCCGCCAGCGCGCCTCGTTGCGGGCCGACCTCCTACTCGTGCGCGCCGAACTTGCGGCTGCCGGGGGAGCAATTCCAGAGGGCGACATCGAGAGCTTCGACGCGGCGGCACTCGAGGCTGCGATCGCTTCGGATCGTGCCGCCATTGACGATCTTCGGGCCAAGCGCGCCACGGCTGCGCGCCGTGCGGCGGTGCTCGAGGGTCTCGCCGGCCTTGGCTATGAGGTCACCGAAGGTATGGCGACTTCGCTGGCAGACGAGGGGCGACTAGTGCTCCGGAGCGCCGCGCGACCAGATTACGGTGTTGAAGTCAGTGCGGTGGCGGGCGCCGAGCGCATGCAGCTGCGTCCGGTTGCGTTCGAGGCGGGCGGCTCTGGACCACACCCCGGCCGCGACCGCGACGCCGAGACGATCTGGTGCGGCGACGTCTCGAAGTTGCAAGACGCTCTGGAGACGACCGGCGGTGGCCTAGTTATCGAGCGTGCGCTACCCATCGGGGCCACGCCGCTCAAGCGGATCGCGGTCGAGCGAGCGAAAGGCGGAGTCGCCGCCGCGGATGCTCCCGCGCTGCGAGAGCGAACGCTCCGCTGATCGTCACCGGGGTGGGCGCCAGCCGGCGGCGGCTGCCTGGGCCTCGCTGCAGAACCAGCGTTCCCCGTTTCCGGGGTCGATCCGGACTGCCAGGTAGTCCCGGGACCCCGGGCGGTGGTAGATGCGTGCTCCCTTCGAGCTCACATTACCTTTCACCAAGCAACGCGGGTCGGGTGGAGCCTGCGCCGCAACCGTCGCGGTACGGGCTCGCCGGTATTCCTCGGGTCTCTGAAAACGGAGTGCCCAGATGCCTCGCCGCGCCGCCCGGGCGCGGCCCTCTGCATCGATGTACTGGAGGGAGTATTTGCGGTACGCTGTAGCCCAGCCTGTCTCGACAAGAGATCGCCCGAGATCGGCGCCATCAATCCTGCAGCGCGCGACGACGCGTCCGTATCGGTCTCGGTCCATCGCGGAGCACTGCAGCGTTCTGCCTTGGACACGCGATCTCAACCATCGTGCCGCGAATTGGCCGCAGGGCACCTTCTCTGCACCGACCCCGCATGTTTGCGACATTTCCGGGGCGTCGACACCGAACAGGCGAACGCGCTCGCTCCCGACGTGCAGCGTGTCGCCGTCGACCACCTCTGCGCGACCGGCGAATGTAACCTGCGCGGCCAGTGCCAATGCAATCCAAGACAATGAGAACCCCCTCAGGCCGCAGGGGGCCCAATTCTCTATAAGCGCTCGCAGGGGAACGGAAGTCTAGGGGGGAAGATGGTCATCTCGCGGCAGTTCGCCCGCGGCTTGGTTCGCACGATGCGCGCGATGGACCGAGCGGCAAAGCAGGCCGAGCGGCAGCGGATTGCCCGGCAGAACGCGTTACATCGGAAGGCGATGCTGGACGCGTCCGCGCAGGCAGTCGCCGGCACTATCGCAATCGCATTTGTCAGCCGTCGCTCGTTCCTACGTCGCACTGGTATGCTACGTAATCACTTCTTGTGTCTTCGTATCGAACATTTACCAGTTGACCCGCGTGAGCTGATAGATCGACTTTAGCTTCGCTGGCTGCCTGCCGCGGCCCAACCATCAATTCGCATGGAAGGTCTCGGCCGGTTTCTACAAAGGTTTGGCCATCCTCAGAAACGCGACCCTTGATATTGCCCCGTGGCGGATACTCGGCCATGCGCACCTCTCGAGTTTGAGTTCCCAACGAAGTCAAGCGCAAGCATGTTGCGTGCGCGAGTCCTATGACAGCAAAGTCGCACGTTGACCGAACCAGAGCAATACACGGCCACCTTCCGATTTCGACGTATTCGCCCTGTGACTGCAGAGGCGGCGAAGCTCGCCGATACAAGGCAGCCCTCAGTCAACTCTGCGGTTCCAACACTGATGGGCACGGCCGAACCGATGGGGTTTCGGGACCGGTCACGTCAAAGGCCCTAAGCAAGTTCCAGAAACCGAGGCGCTCGCGAGGTTGTTGACGCAAGTTAGTTTCCATATAGATTGCTTCGTAAGGCCCGCTCGATTGGATCTGGAGAAGCTTGGTGTCCGACAACAGTCTAAAGCTGGGCTTGGTTACACTCGATCCAAGAGCCTTGACCTTCTTGATCGCGTTAGTGGGCTTAAACATATTCGTGCTCTGGGTCCTCAAGCGGATTTCCCTGAACACTGAACTCAAGAGCATCATCCTCGAAAAGGATCCCGCACTTTTGCAGGCGCAGGCAGCTCTCCTGGCTGCTAAATCCGATTTTCTGCGGGAGGCTAAGGTGCTGGGCGCAAGTTCTGACGAGCCGGCCGAGCTTCCGCCCGGCTCACCTGCTGATGTAATCCCTGCAAGTTTCAGCAGAATGGCTGGCGTATTAGGGTCTCTCGTACTTGTTGCGGCCCTTTGGGCTCTCGCCAACTACATGATCTGGGCTGCATTCTGGCAGCCAAATGCAATGCCTAGCGTGCTCGAGCAAACGGGCACCTTCTTTCTTGCGGGCTCATCGTTGTTCGCTCCGTATGCATTTAATCAGCTTGGAAGCATCTTTCGCGCGCAGCCCAAGCCATAATGCCGATCGCTGAAAGCCTAAGCACGAAAGCCAAAGTATCCGCCGCAAGGTGGGGCATCAAAGCATCAATTACTTTCATGATCCTGTGCTGCTTGCTGCCTGTTAGTGCAGCAAGTTCGGCGGGGCGTTTGCAAGATGGGTACGCACGAGCGCTCTATGAACCAAGCACGCACGACTACCGATTCGGTAGTGACCTTGCGCAAGCGGAAGAACGTGACCAGCCACCAAATCTCGGTCCTTACAGGATCCATTTCCTTTACGGTGGAGACGAACTCACGGACGATGCAGTCAAAGCCATCCGGGCTATTGTGCCACTCGCAAAGTCAGATCGGGTCCAGTCCATCACTGTGACTGGGCATGCCGATCGGGTCGGTCATCGATGGAGAAATCTCCGCCTCTCTCGTCGACGAGCACTAGCTGTCGCGGCCCAGTTACGTGCCGAAGGCATTGGTGGAGATAAGCTCCTGATCCGCTGGCGTGGAGAAACAAGGCTACCTTTTCCGACTGAAGACGGAATGCCGGAACCAGCAAATCGCTGCGTAGAGATAGTGATCAACCGCGAAGGAGAGAGAGATGTCTGACATCAAAGAAGTCGACGTTATGGCGGACTTCAAGCTTACTCTTGACCACTTCTACTCGCTTGTAAAGACGAATGTTGGAAATCTACAAACAGACCAAAAGGTACAAATTCAGCTTACCGCGATTCCTATCGACGTGAGTCCTGAATATACTTGGTTCTCGCTCGGCAATCTCGCCAAGTTCTTCGACGTACGGATCGATCCAGTCGGCGCCGCTGACAACGTTACGCTGCTAGCAAACGCGAAGTTTTCAAACGAGTATATTCTGTTCTTGTCTGACCTCTTGAGCTTAGTGGAGTATAAAGAGCTTGATGCAAAGACACTCAAAGACATCGATGTCCTAGGCACACGTATAAGGAACTACGAAACCCAGATCTGGGCTCTTCGTGATCAAAGGAGGGAGGCTTGGGAGAGTTACGCCCGAGGGTCTATGCACGATCTTGGTGATGTAACCGTGTTTGAGCACTGGTCTCAAAAGCATTGGACAACCAAGGAGATGTACACCCTCGCCGAGGAGCAGGCCCGCGATCAAGCGCTTAGCGATGCTCTCCGCATACGTCGCTACACCAATCCAGAGGATCAAGCCGTTGTGGACGCATACGCTGCGGCAACGTCGCCAGCCTCGCGCATGCGGTACCCTCTATATCGAGACAGTGAGTACGGCGAGGAAGCTAAAAAATTCAATGTGATTTACTTCGCAAGACTCCCGGATAATGAGTCGAGCATCTTTGCAAATCGGAAACTGCTCACGACTACGTCCACTCTTTCTCAGATCGCAAGCGGCACTCTCGGTTCGTTCAGTGACACTCTGTCGAAGACAAGCGTCGCCAATTCAAGCATTACTACGGATTGGTCTGCAAGTGGGTCTGGTGGCTATCGTTTCATCCGAGTTAGCGCTTCAGTAAGCAGTCATCAGAGTATTAAGAACGACTTCTCCAGCGCCCAATCAGTAACCGTCGGAGCCAAGTCGCTGCAGGCGCTACCGATCGTCAATGAATGGCTCAACGCGTCTATGTTCTCGCACCCTCTTGTCCTGCGGAACAGGCGTAAGTTCGAGAGATACTTGGGAGATAACGGAACTCTTCGCTTCTATCCAACCCACCTCATCATGGCAAGAGGTCTCAATTTCAAGTTCACCTCATCCCAGAATTGGTCATACGATTACGCGTCGGACTTCTCAGCGAAAGGAAGTGCCAAGGCGAAAATATTCGGAGTAGGCTGGGGTGGCGGAGGTTCTTATAGCCAAAGCAAACGAGAGCAGCGCATCGAGACTCGTGGTCATGACTTGATCATGGATGATGGCGACAACCTCCGGTTACTTGGGTATGTGGTGACGGAAAATAAGAACATCGGCGTTTCCTTGCTTGAGCAAGGGGCCACACCCAAGTCGTTCGAAAATCTCCTCGCCGAAGAGGAAAGTGCCAGGAAAGCTGCGTCCGGGGGGGTTGATGGTGGTGGTGGTGCGCCAGGTGCGTGAGGAGCCCAGGAGGGAGAGGTTGCATTCGAGGGCAAGAGTTACCCGAACGAGCGGCCTTCCTCTTTCTGCATCAGCCGAAGACTTTTAAACACCTCTCGAGAGCGTACCAATCGCCGCGAGATCAGTCGTCCGCGGCAATAATGCTCCCGGCCGCTGCAACGGCCGGGAGCCCGGCTAGACTTAGCCGAAAGACCGCCCGCTTGCGGTCGACGCATCGTTTGCTCGGAAAGTTCGAGAAGGGCGCATAGCAGACAGCTGCGACTTAGTCTGAGCCTACCATATCTGCGCCCACAGGTGGGCTCGAACATCCTTGATGCCCGAACGCCCGCGCTCAAGCATGATGCTGATGGCGCTCTTGCCTTCGAAGAGCGGCGCGATGTTCGGTCTTCTCAGCCAAGCATCGTCATCCTCGCGCCCCGGCAGAAGTGAACGAAGCGCCTGGTAGATGTCCATGAGCATCGTCAGGCGGTCCAGCAGCTGGTGCGAAGCGGCGGCTCTTGGCTGGCTGCGGACGGCGACGAGTTCGGCCTCATCTTCAAGACCCAAGAGTGTCAGCTGCTCGGCCCTAGAAAGACGCCACGTCTCCGCAAGGAAATCGACAATCGCGCCGATCGCACCAGCACGCTCCCATTTTGCTGAACCAAGCTTACCAGCCTCGAGCGACAACCGATCGGCGACCGCGTCCTTGGCGGCGGCCCGGAAGTGCCGGAGAACGTAGGCCGCAAAGAGATCCGCATCCTTGGTCTCGGCCACCTGGAAGATCGTAGGCTCCGCTGGCAGAGTTTCCAGCCAGCGGTCCAGTTTAGCGAACAGCTCCTCCTCAGAACTCATAGCCATTCTCCTTCGTCCAGCTGAGCCACTCGGCATCGACCATTGCGCGGCCCTCTTCCGGGTTGACGACGAGCGTAGGGATGAAGCGCCCAAAGCCCGAGCCGCTGAGGACATGACGGGCTGGGATCACCAGATGGCAGTGCGGGACTCCGTGGGCCCATGATGTCGCCGGGACATGAAAGCAGAACGCAACAGCTGCTTGCAGCTTAGAAGCAAGGCGCAGCCCGAACCCGCGACCCAGCTCTCGGGCTTCATGCAGGCGCAGCCGCTGCGGCACCTCGTCGACGCCGGGAAACCGGATGGTAATCTGGGCAGCGAGATGCTTGATTTGGTTACCAGATTTCGAATGGTAGGCCTCGCAGAGGTGGCGCACCGACGAGAAATGGTCCGGCGCGCCCCGGGAAAGCAGAACTTCGGCTGAGGCGGCTGTAGGTATCGGCCACGCTGCGCTGAGGTCCTCCGGGCGCTCTGTCGGGAACCAGCGTTTGCCAATCGCATCCTCGAGTCGGCGCTGAGGATCGCCAGATGCTTCCACCACGCCGAAAGAGATATCCTCGACGGCACCGGGGATGGGCTCGTAGTCGCAGGAGGGCGGGGTAGGGCGCTTCTTGATCGCCATTGCTTAGCCCTCCAGTCCAGGCCGAGTAGCTTTGACGATGCGCTTCGCCGCCTCGCAAACGCCGGTGCAGCGCTCGTACCAAGTGATGAATGGCCCGTCGGACTCCATGTGAATGCCGTCACAGCCGATCCGGAGGGACAAGCCGGGCTTGGCGGGAAGCAGCCAATAATCTTCGACGCCCCGCGCGAAGAGAACGAGGTCGGTGAGCATGAGAATGTGGCCGCTAACGCGAAGAGCAGCGTCCCACATGACTGCGCTCAGCAGTTCGGGGTAGGTGTCGTGACGGGCCAGAATAACGTCGACGTTTTTTGTTTGGGCAACTTCCTCCATCGCTTCCCGAAAGAGGGGTACGGTGCAAACAGTGCCGGCGATCGCCAGCTGCTGCTGCGGTAGGAGCTTGGCTCCGGCAGGAAGGCCGGCAGTGACTGGCTCCGACATAACGTTACCAAGCGAACGCTGCACGAGATTGGTGATGGCTGCCGTCGGACGGGACGGAGCGGCGAGCGTTGGGACGTGAAGGTTCAATGGGATACTCTCTTCTCTATCGAGGGCGGCCATCTGGCCAATCCGAGCTCCCTTCGATTTTCATCTGATGAGGAAGCTCACTGCTTCACCATCAATCCTCTCTGGTCCTTCACCCTTCTGCAGTTGAATATCCGCTCGTTTGCTCTCGGTAGGCAGTCCGGTGCAAGTCCGGTGCAACCGGCGGAAAAAGCCTGTTTGTTCTAGTCCTGTTCTGCATGCGCTGCGCTGGAAAAGGCCGGGTTTTCGCCCTTTCTGTGCTAAGGGCGTGTGTTGACATCGCAGGGGTCGCAAGTTCAATCCTTGCCACGCCCACCAGTTTCTGCTGAAAGCCGCTGAAGGTTCTGAGCGATGAAGCGCGGTCAGCTTCGGCTCCCTCCATCAGTCCGCCATGGGCGGATCTGCGCGTAGATCGAGGATGTCCGAAATCCCGCGTTTGCCGCTGCGGCGGTCGAGCTGGACGATGACGTCGATGACCGAGCGGGCGTAGGCCAGGGTGTCCTTGCGGGTGAGGCCCAGCCCGGCCTGCATGACCATCAGTCCGAGCTGTTCGAGGGCGCCAAGGGGATTGTTGGCGTGAAGCGTGCTGAACGAGCCGGGATGGCCGGTGTTGATCGCTCGCAGGAAGCTGACCGCTTCGGTGCCACGAAGCTCGCCCAGCACCAGCCGGTCGGGCCGCATCCGCAGCGAGGCCTGGAGAAGGTCGTCGGTGCTGACCTGCGCTTCGCCAAGTTCGCCCTTTACCGCGACCAGGCCCAGGCTTGCCGGACTGTGCAGGCGGATTTCGGGCGTGTCCTCGATCAGGATGATCCGCTCGGACACCGGCACTTCTCGCAACAGGGCATTGAGGAACGTGGTCTTCCCCGACGACGTGCCGCCGCTGATCAGGATGGTGCGTTTCTGGAGGACGGCGTGGCGCAGATAGCCCACCGGATCGGTGGCGGGGCACGGCGCGTCCGCGGCTTCGGTGGCAGCCTTGGGAACCCCCGCGTAGGCAGAAAGCGGCAGGTCGACGAGCCGGTGCTGCCGGATGGCCATGGCCCAGCCGCGGCGGGTGGCTGGGGGCGAGATGAATTGCACGCGCGCGCCGTTGGGCAGGATCGCGGACAACAAGGGCCGTTCGCGGCTGATGCCTTGATGGGTCGATCGGGCCACCTGCTCGGCCAATCGCCGCACCAGCAGGTCGTCGATTCCCGGCGCCGCGACGCGCTGCAGATGCATGTGACCGGCCTGTTCGATCCACACCTCGCCGGACGCGTTGACGATGATCTCCGACACGTCGTCGCGTTCCATCCACGGGCGAAAGGGATGGAGGTAGGCGTTCAGATAAACGCCGCCGTCACTGCTCACTCTCAGGTCCTCGTCGGGCACGCTGACGAGGTGGGGGTTCATGATGTCGAGACCCGCGAGAAGTCGAGATCGCGGGCCGTGAATACCCGAATCGGCTGACCCTGACGCACCTTCACCGTCGGCGGAATGCCGCCGCTTTGCTGCGCGGCGACGCCGGCCGCGCCGATCCCGCCGCCCGACGCCAGCACGCTTGCGCCGCCGGTGCCGATGGCGCTCGCCGCGCCGACCACCGACAGCAGCAATGCCGATCCGAAGCGCTTGAAGAAGTGATTGTCGACCTCGCCGGCAAGGCCGCTCTGCCCGGCCTCGTCGGTTCCGGGGGAAGCGATCGCGACCGAGACGCCATCGGGCCGGATCAGCCGCGACCACAGGATGTAGGCACGGGTCTGACCCGCCGCGAGGCCGCTCTTGTACTGGCCGACCAGCCGCGAGGAACGCGGGATCAGGATCTGGCTGCCGTCGAAGCTGCGCACGTCCTGGCTGACGACCGCCCGGACGTAACCCGGCACGTCGCTGTTGATGGCGGTTTCGAGCACCGCGGGGATCAGCGTGCCCTGGCTGACGGTGGACGCCGGATTGGCCATCGGCCGCGCCATCGCCGTTTCGGAGGCCGACGCATCGGCCCGCGCCGCGAAATCATCGCCGCCCACCGCCGGGCGTGACCCGGTCGCCGGGCTCGTCGCGGCTGCCGCGCCGGCCGCCGCCGGTTCGCCGGGCGCACTCAGCACCGGTCCCGAACCGTCGAACAGCAGGGTCGGCGAACGAAGGCGCTCGGCTACCGACATGCCGGGGGTTCCGGACGGCACGGGCGCGACTTGCGGAAAGGTTTGCGGCGGCGAACTGAAGACCAAAGATCCGCCGGCAGGCTGCCCCGCGCCGTTGAGCGCCGCGACCTGTTCGGGGGTGGGAGGGGGGACCACGGGGAGGGGGGCATTCTGTACCGCCGCAGGGGCGTCCCGCGCCACGGGCGCCTGCCGCGCATCGCGCCCGCTGCTCAGCCCGAGAAAGGTCGCCAGGCCGAGCATGACCGCGGCCCCGCCGCCGACCGCCAGTGCCATTCCTTCCTTGCGCGAAGGCGGCGTCGCCACCGCGGGATAAGCCAGCCGGCTTGCTTCGATCAGCGCGCCTTCGTCGAGATGGCTGCGCGGGTCGAACGGCACCAGTTGACCGCTCATCCCGATCGGGCGCTGTACCTCGTCGCCGACGATCGTTGAGCGGGTCTCACGGACGTCCATTGCGGGCCTCCGTGCTGGCGGTCTGGGTCAGGGTCACGCGATTGCTGGTCGCCAGCACGGTGGCGGTTTCCTTGCCGCGACGCAGGATGATCCGCCGGGGCAGGCCGGCGATCACGATGAAGCCTTTTTCCATCCGGTAGTCGAGCGGGCTTTCCGTGCCGTCGGAGGCCGGGGCCAGCACTGCCGGCAGCGCCAGCGCGTCGGGCCAGCTGAGGTAGACCGCCTTGCTGTCGTCGAAGATCCGGGCCGGGCGCAGCGATTTGGCGCCGTCGACCTTCCAGCCGAAGTTGAGCACCGGCGCCGGAGTGACGGGGGCACTTGCCAGCGCGGTCGTGGCGGCCGGGGCTGGCGGCGGTGGCGGCGGCGGCTGGATCGACCCGGGGGCAGGGTAGGCGGGATAGTCGAAGCTCAAGGTGTAGACCGGCTGCGATCCACGCGTGGCCTCAAGATCGAACAGATAGGTGCGCTGGTCGGTGATCACCATCAGATTGCTGCGTGCGCCGGCGATCAGCGGCTTGATGAAGAGGTAATTGCCGCGCTTGTTGGGCGTCACCTGCCAGGCCGCGCTGTCACCCACCGCGACATTCTCGATTCGCTCGTCGGCGCCGAAGCGTATCGAGCTCTGATAGCCAGGCTTGGCGATGAAGCGCACGACCTCGTCGGGGGTGAACATGATCGAGCGAACCCGCGCATCCGATGCCGTCGCGGCCTGGCCGGCAAGCAGCAGCAACGGGGCGAGGGCGAGTGGAAGCAACTTCATTGGACCGGCTTTCCTGGAGATTTGCTGGGCGCCGCGGGGGAACGGAAGCGTGTGCCCACCCCTTGCACGCGTCGGTCGGTGGCAAGGGCCCGGGGGGCGAAGGTGTCGGCCCCGGTTCCGCCCGTGGTCGCCAATATCGGTACGCGGCGATCCGCCACGGCGCCCGGCATGCCCGTGTCGTTGGCGGGCACCTGGGTTGCACTGACGATGGCGCGGACCCGATCCGACACCGGGGGTGCCGTGGGCGCCACGCTTTGCTCGGCGGCCTGAACGGCAACCGAGGTGCCCGCCGCGCCCGCGACCGTACCGCCGCCGTTGACGACGCGCTCGTCACTGATCGACTCACGTCCGCCGCGGCCGATCCGCCAGCCGGCGACGATGGTGCTCGACACCTTGAGCACCAGCACCATCAACGCGACGTAGACCGACGCGCCCAAGAACATCGACACCGCCGCGCGCATACTGACCGGGCCCATGGCGAGCTCCGCCACGATCGGCGACAGCAACGCCAGAGCGGCGCCGCCGATCAGCACCGTGAAAAGGGGCACGATCGCGAACAATACCGCGCCCTTGAGCCAGCCGACGAACAATCCGTGAGTGCCGCGAAACAAGGCGAAAACGATGAAAACGGGTCCGATCGCCAACAAGGCGGCAAGCGCGATGCGGGCGACCAGCAGCACGCCCACGGTGCCGAGCAGTAGCATCAGCGCGGCCATCCACAGGACGTCGCCCGCGGTCCATCCGGCGGCTTGGGCGGGGGCGGGGGTAATGCCGTTGACCTGCGAAACCGGAGCCGGCGTACTAGCGACCTCGGCCGCATTAGCGACCGCGGTGAACAAGGTATCGAGACGGTTGGCGAAGGCCGCGGTGGCCGAGCCTTGCTGATTGGTCACCACCGCCGCGATCTGATCCGGCGCGCCGGTCAACAGGGTCCAGACCACGCTTTGGTAGGCGATCCAGCTGGTGGCGAAGGTCAGGACCAGCCCCAGGGTCATCATGCGCGGCGTCAGCATGCTGAGGCCGATGCGCGCGCGGCCGGTCAGCAGGTTCACGGCAAGCAAAGCGATGTACAAGGTCAGCAGCAGCGTCAGCGCCGTACCGAGCCGGCCATCAGGTCCAAACAAACGGCCGAACGCGCCCGCCGCCGCTTCCGCCGACACGCAGTCCACCGACCGCAGAACGTCGGCGATGCCCGAGGCGGTCGACGGGGAAAGCGGTGGACAGCTGCTCATTCCGCGGCCTGCAGCCAGGGGGTGTAGTCGTCGTCGGGTCCGGCCGGCCAAGCGGTTCCTGTGAGATGCGGATACCAGGCGGCCGGATGCTCGCCGTAGAGGGCACGCAGGCCGTCGAGGCGGCGCACGCTGGCTTCGCGTCCGGACAGGACCGTCAGCACCTCTGGCATCCCCGACAGGTCGAGCCGCACGACAACCGAATGATTGGCGTGCCGGACCAGGAAGCAGCGGCTGTGGACGGGCAGCGCCCGAATCAAGTCGAGTTCGTGTTCGGACAGGCCGAAGCCCGTGCAATAATCCTCGGCTCTGGCCTTGGCATTGGGCATGAAGATGCCCGTCGCGGTCTGCTCCACGATCGCGGAACTGATACTGCTTTCCAGCGCGTCGCGGGCGGATTGGGTGCCGAAGCCGACCAGCGCATTGCGTTTGCGAAGGGTCTTGAGCCAATCCCTGATGCGCCCGGTGAAGACCGGATCGTCGAGCGCTTTCCAGCCTTCGTCGATCAGGATCATCGCCGGTTCGCCGCTCAGCCGTTCGTCGATCCGGTGGAACAGGTAGAGCATGGTCGGCGTGCGCAGCCGCGGATTGTCGAGCAGCGCGGTCATGTCGAACCCGATCATCCGGCGGTCGAGATCGAGTTCGTCCTCGGCATTGTCGAACAGCCAGGCATGTTCGCCCGACCCCACCCAGGGACCCAAACGCGACACCAGATCGCCTTCCTCGGGGCGGCTGTTTCCGGCGAGGAGTTCGCGGAAATGGCGCAGGCGGCGGAAGGCCGGATCATGCTCGAAACATGCATCCACCGCTTCGGCGATGATCCGCAGTTCGTGCCCGTTACTGACCTGCAGCAGGATTTCCAGCCAATCGCGCAGGAACGCCCGGTTGGACGGCGTGTCGGGCAGCTGGAGCGGGTTGAAGCCCGTCGGCTGACCCGCCGACAGCCGCGCATAATGACCGTCCATCACCCGCACGAAGATTTCCGCGCCGCGGTCCTTGTCGAAGATGACGGTGCGCGGATTGAAGCGCTGGGCCTGCGCCGCGAGGAAGTTCAGCACCACCGTCTTGCCCGAACCCGAGGGCCCGATGACGGTGAAATTGCCGAGGTCGTTTTCGTGGAAATTGAAGTGGTAGGGCGTCGCGCTGGTGGTTTCGAACAGGGCGGTTGCTTCACCCCAGTGATTGCCCTCGGCGCGGCCCAAGGGAAAGCCGTGCAGCGACAGGAAGCTTGCCGCATTGGCGCTGCTGATGAGGGCGCGGCGCACGATATAGGTCTCGTTGCCCGGGAATTGCGCCCAGAACGCCGGCTCCAGATTGACGTCTTCCCGGACCGCGATGGCGCCCAGGTCGGCCAGCGCCGCCGCAGCTTCGGCGACCGCTTCGTCAAGGACGGCAAGGTCGCCGACCATCAGGCTGAGCGTCAGGTGGTGGTCGCCGAAGGCTGCCTGGCCGGCCGCGAGGGCGTCCTTGGCTCCGAGCATTTCGCGGCGTTCGGTGGTCGCTTCCTCGTCGGTGGCGCGAAGCCGGCGGATGGCGAGGTCCATCCGCTCCTTGGCGACCTGGCGGTCGGCGGGCGCGAAGCTTTCGGTCAGCACCAGCGCGCGGGGCAGGCGCAGCAGGCCGTCGACCATGCCGGGGCGGGTGGTCCCGGGATATTCCTTGATCGACAAGGTGCCGGCAAAGCTGCGCCCGGACGGCCCGCTCCGCTCGAAGGCGTCCAGTCCGAAGCTGATCCGCGAATAGGGGAGGTGCTGGCCCAGATCGGTTGCGGGATCGGGGGCAAGCACGGGCCGAAGCTCGCCGTTGAACAAGGCCGACAGCAATTCGCATGGTTCGGAGCAGCGCCCGCCCGGACCATCGTAGCCGCCGAGCTGTCGCGCGCCATAATCGGCGAGGCCGGCGACCAGTGCGGTGGCGGCGGCGTCGAGATCGCGCAGCGCTTTCGGGTCGTGCTCGATCTCGGACTTGCCGCGCGACAGCTTGCGCGCGATCCGTTCGGGCCAGCCGGTCTTGCCGCGCGCGGGGCGCCGGACGATGGTAAGGAATTGGTCGTTGACAAACATCTGCCGTCCGCCGAGCCGGGCCCGCCATTGCTCGTCGAGATGCCGGGCGAAAGCAGGGCCTTCCACCGCCGACAGCGACGTCGAGATCGGCCGCCGGATGATGTGCCGGTACAGAACGAAGCGGGCGTCGAGTGTGCCGCGCAGAAGCATTTCGCGCACGCCGTGGGCATGGTTCAGTTCGTCCGCGTCGGCCGTCTCGAACGCCATTCCCGGCACGTGCAGGCAGCGCATCAGCGACCCGTCGCGAAGCTCGATCGTGCGTTCGTCAAGCAGCCGCCGATAAGGCAGGCGATCCCCGGCGCGCTGCTCTTTCTTCGCCCAGGCGGCCATGCCGCGCGTTCCTGACTGGCGTGCGGTCATGGCGAATAGCTGTTGCAACCCCACTTTTTCCAATTGGCGACCCGTGGGCAGCGGCTGACCTTTGTCAGCCACAGGTCGAACACGCGCGGCTCGCGCAGGCAGGCGACATAGCCGATGCCGTGGACCAGCAGCGCGATCGGCAGCGCCAGGAACGAGCCGGTGATGAGGAAGGCTTCGGTCGTCACCGCGGCATTGATGACGAAGAAGTTGTAGGTGACGCCCGCGAACATCTGTGGCCTGGTCAACGCTCGGAACACAGGGTCGCGGTGGAGGCTGGTCACCTTCCTATCCCGACACTGCCGCAGTGGTGCGGATACCCGACACGATGGCGGCCGAGCCGAACAGCACGAAGCAGCCGACGATTACCGTCGCGCCGAAGCGCCAGTTCATCCGGCCGGTCAGCATCATGAAGCCGACCATCGCCACCGCGATCACGGCAACGGCGGTGGCGACATTGCCGAGCAGCGTTCCCTGCAGCCATGCCAGTGCGGACACGATCGGTCCCGATCCTTGCGGATCGGTCGTCTGCGCCAGGGCGGGCGAGGCCGCGGTCAGCAGGATCGAGGTTGCCAGTGGGGTGGTGCTCTTCATCGTGCCCTTCCTTGCGAATTGGTCGAGTTGCTGAGGCGGTCGACGATGGACCGTACGTAATTCTGGGTTTCGCGGATGCGCGGAATGCCGCCCGCGCGAATCACCCGGCCCGGGCCGGCGTTGTAGGCTGCCAGCGCGCGTTCGACGTCGCCGTCGAAGCGATCCAGCTGCTGGCGAAGATAGCGTGCTCCGCCCGCCAGATTGGCGGCGGTGTCGAGCGGATTGACGCCAAGGTCACGCGCGGTAGCGGGCATCAGCTGGGCAAGCCCGATCGCCCCTACCGGCGAACGCGCGTTGCTGCGCCACCGGCTTTCCTGCCAGACCAACGCTTCCAGCAGGGCGGGGCTGATCTGATGCTGTTCGGCAAGTTGTTCGACCAGACCGGCATAAGCGACCGGCGACGATGACGGGGCCGCAATGGTGATCGCATCGGCGGGAAGCCGGAGATCGCCGATCTGCTCGACTTCGCCGACGGTGGGGGAAACGCTGCCACGGTCGGCGGCACGCACCAGGATCGTGCCGTCCTTGTTCAGTTCGATCACGTCGGCGCGGGCGGGATTGGCGGCCGCAAGCGCCAGGCAGGCCAGGCCAGTCGCGGCGGCGCGGCGTGCCACGCCCCCGCGACTGAATTTCAAGGCAGACCCTTGCATCATGACCTTTCCATCTGGATCAGCCGGCCGAACTCGTATTGACCGAGCCGTTGACGCCATTGGGGAAGAAGCCGCCCCTCGGAACCGCGCCCGCGTTGAGGTAGACGATGTTGAGAACGTCGCCTGGAGTGCGGCTGTACGCGATGCCGTCGGCGTCGGTCGGCACGATGTTCGACGCTCCGTTTGCGCCGCGTACGCCCTGGTCCACATCGGTCGGTCCGTCGAGCGAGTCGCGGGCATTGGAGATACGCTCGGTGGCGTCGATCAAGGCCGGAACCGCGATGCCCTTGGCATAGAGCACGGTGCGGACGAGGCCGGCATGATAGGCTTCGGCGCCTAGAATCCCGGCCGCTGCCGACAGGAAGACCTCGCTCTTCAGCAGCGGCGAAGCACCCTTGTAGGCGGTGACGCCGACATCTTCGAAGATGTACGCGCCGAGCAGGAAGTTCTCGTCACTGGCGTAGGGATCGAACGACTGGCCCTGCGTGATTAGGCCTGCCGCGACCGCGGCTTGCGAGAACGGGCCGGTCGGTGACGAACTGATATCGATCGCCGGCTGCGCCACGGCCGCGCTGCCGAGGGCCGTGCGCAGGAAGATGACGTGCTGGCGTTCGTCGACCGCAATCTCGTTCGCATATTGGCGCACCACCGGATCGGTGAACGTCACCGCGCGTCCGCCGGTCGCCGCGCCCTGCGTTCCCGTGCCGGTCAGGAGATTGGCGGCAAGGCCCGAGCCGGTCGCCGCGAAGCTGTAGAATTGGGCTTCGAGATATTCGAGGTTGAGCGCGAAATTGAGAATGTCGCCGTCGGACAGGCCGGTGGCCGGGGGCGGTGTGTTGGCACCCGGATCGACACCGAGCCCGTCGCCGCTGTTACCGCCGCCGCCGCAGCCGCTGAGCGCCGTCGCTCCGGCGACAGCTGCCGAAATACCGGCGAATTTGAGAAACGCCCGGCGCTGCTGGCGGCGAGCAGCCTGACGCTCGCCCAGTTCGGCAATGAGATCTTGCTGGTTCATGGGACCGCTTTCCTGTCTGGAGTTCTCAGCCGGCGCTGCTGACGGTAATGGCGCCATTGACACCATTGGGATAGAAGCCGCCCCGCGGGACCGCTCCGGGGTTCAGGTAGACGATGTTGAGGACGTCACCCGTGGTCCGGCCGAACACCAACGCATTCGAGTCCGTCGGAACGATGTTGCTGGCATTGCCGATGGCGGCGACGCCCTGATCGACGTCGGCCGGGTTGTCGAGCGAGTCGCGCGCGTTGGAGATCTTCTCGGTCGCGTCGATCAGCGCCGGGGTCTGGATGCCCTTGCGGTACAAGGTCGTGCGCACGATCGCCGCGTGATAGGCCTCGACCGCGAGGATGCCGGCCGCCGCTTCGGTGAAGGTCTTGTTGGCGAGGAGGGGCGCTGCGCCCTTGTAGGCGGTGACCCCGACATCTTCGAAGATAAAGGCGCCGAGCAGGAAGTTCTCGTCGCTCGCATAGGGATCGAAACTCTGCCCCGCACCGACCAGTCCGGCGGCCCGTGCAGCAGTTGAGAACGCTCCGTTCGGATCGGTGCCGATGTCGATCGCCGGCTGGGCCACGGCGGCTGTGCCGAGGGCGCGACGAAGGAAGTTTACGTGGGCAATCTCGTCCTGCGCGATCTCGCGGGCATATTGCGCGACAACCGGATCGGTGAACGCGACCTGGCGACCACCGGTAGCCGCACCCTGGGTTCCGGTACCGCTCAGGCTGCTGTTGGGCAGGCCGGTTCCGAACACCGCGAACGAGTAGAATTGCGCTTCGAGATACTCGAGGTTGAGCGCGAAATTCAGGATGTCGGCATCCGACACCGTTTGCGCAAAAGCGCGCGAACTCATGGTCGCTGCCGCGACGCCGATTCCGGCCGCGTAGACCCCAAGCGATTGCACAAAGGAACGGCGTTCATCTCGCCGTTTTGCTCGCGCTTCCAAGATGTCGAGCATTGTATCGTCGGCCATTGCACGCCTCCGGTTGGGGTGTCGGTATGCGACGAATGTCCCGAGTTCGGAGGGCGTTGCCAAGGGCGCATTCACTCCGGTACGCCCCCGTACGTTAAATCAAACTGCTGCAATCCAGGCGTCTTTAGGTTCCGTTTAAGCGCATAAAAAACTTCGTCATTTTTGCATCCGAAAACGGCGGCGAACCGTATGGCGATCCGGAGGCTGCGTTGCTGTTACATTGTGAATCCGACTTCGCCATGCCGTTGCCGGAAAGGCGCCCGACTGGGTTCCTGTCACGGCTCTGCGATTCCGATTTCGCGCTGCTGAAACCCAGTCTCGAGCTCGTCGAGGTCGCTCGCGGCGCCATGCTGGTCGCGATGGCCGACGTCGGGGACTTCGCCTATTTTTCGCAAGGTCCACTGATCTCGCTGAGCCAGGGCAATACAGTCGAAGTGGCCTTGGTCGGAAGCGAAGGCGTCGTCGGTTGGCCGACGTTGGTCGGATGCGCGGCATCACCATTCGAAGCGACGGTTTGCGGCCGCGACGGTTGGGTTTTTCGGGTGCGCGGCGATCATCTTCGCGCACTGATCGTAGCGCGACCGTCGATCGGCCTGATGCTGGTCGGTTTCATCAATGCGGTCGGGCTGCAAATGGCGGAAACGATCGGTGCCGCCGCATCGCATTCGCTGGAACGACGGCTGGCCCGCTGGATCCTCCTGAGGCATGATCGACTGGGCGGAGACGAGATACCGGTGCACCACGACGGCATTGCGTTGAACCTCGGTACCCGCCGCGCGACGATCACCGACACGCTTCACCTTCTCGAAGGCGCCGGCCATGTCCGCGGCCGCCGCGGGCGGATCATCGTTCGGGACCGTCGCGGCCTCGAGAGCGTGGCGGGCGGATGCTACGGCTCGTCCGAAGCCTTTTATCGCTCGGTGCTCGGTCCGTTCGGCAAATCGCTGCCGTCCCGCGCCGACCGTGTGATTGGAATCAACAGTCACTGAGCGATAAGTTTTTCCTCACAAAAAAGGGCGGCTACCCCGCGGTGCCTCCCTTTTCTGCATTCAAAAAGTGATCAGCCCCGAACGGGTGCCACCTCGGGCGGCGGCGGGGGCGGTGGCGGAACGGGGCAGACGTCGCTTGCCAGAACGACCGACCCGTCGGGACAGGTCTGTGTTGCCGGAGGCGGCGGCGGCGGCGCAGCCTGAACCGGCGGCGGGGGAGGCGGCGGTGGGGGCGGCGGCGCTTCCGATCGGCCGAAATTGAAGGTCAGGCTGGCCAGCACCGAGTGGCTGCGGAACTTGCGGTCGAAGGTGGTGAACAATGCCGCACTGGTCGTCTGGTCGACGATGGTCGCATTCGCCGGATTGACGACGAACCTATTGGCGTTGCCGACGAGATTGACGCCGCTGTCGTCGGTCAGATTCAGCCGCTCGGTCATGAAATAGCGATACTTCAGACCGAAATCGATGTTGTCGCTGATGGCGTAGCGCGCGCCGGCGATCAGCTGGTAGGCCCAGGCATTGTCCCTGGCACTGGCGAATCTGACACGGGCGCGGCCCGCGCCGCCGCCGGCGTAAAAGGACAATCCGTCCTCGTTGCCGAGGTCGATCAGGGCATTGACCATCCCCGAATAGATGCTCGCCCGTCCGTCGAGGGTGAAGTCGGAAGCGGTGAGCGCGCGTACGCCCGGCGCCCCGGGATCGGGAACGGCGGACGGGCGATTGAGCGCGGTGTTGAGGCTGGTGACGAAGCCGTTGTCGATCGTGAAACCATCGAGCTTGGCGCGCTTGTAGCCGAACTCGCCTTCCACCCTTACCGGACCGAAGTCGTAGCCGAGCAAGGCGTCGACGTCGTAGCCCCGGCGATAATCGAGGCGGATCGCATTGCCCGCGCGAAAATCGGCGGGCCCGACCGGTGCCGCCGGTGTCGCTGGCGACTGGGTCGTCGTATAGTCGACAAGAATGTCGCCGCTCTGGTTTCGGGGAAACAAGATGCCGCCTTCGAGACCGATGTAAGGTTGCCCATCGCGGGCAACGGCGGGAGCGGCGACAGCGAGGCTCGCCGTGGCCAGAAGGAAGAGCTTGCGCATGATATCTCCTGTTCGCGTCGGCCAAGTGTTCGCCCGCTGGCCGCTTTTGCCAAGCAACTCGGCAATCCGGTACGGCGGCGTACTTTTGGTGCTGTGGCGATGGGCAATGTCCGCTTGGTTCCGTGCGTGAATTGTCTTTCGCGCGGGTGCGACAGATTTATGCCAGTCGGTCGCGGACGTGCTGTTGGCACGCCGCTCTTCCTTTTCGGTCCACTTTGAAGCGACAGGCAAGGTAACCTTTAGTCAGCCGGTTTACCTTGTTTGCAGCCAAGGACCCAGTGACATGACAATTCATCCCAGGATCTGCCTTGCGCTTCTCGCGCTGCTTGCGGGATGGGGCACCATTGCCGAGGCCGGCACGGTGCAGACCACCATGAACGTGTCTGCAACCGTGCAGAGTTCATGCCTGGTCAGCGCTGCTCCCATAGTGTTCGGCAGCTATGATCCGACCAGCGCAACGCCGACCAATGCGATGGGCCTGATCACCGTGACCTGTACGACGGGGACAAATTTCGTCGTTGGGTTGAATGCGGGGACGGCGGCAGGTGCGACGGTGTCGACGCGGCAAATGTCGAATGCGGCGCAGCGCTTGAATTACGGCCTGTTCACCGATGCCAGCCGGACGAGCAATTGGGGCAATACCTCGGGGGTGGATGCGCTGCCGCCGATCACGGCAACGCTCGTCCCAAGCGTGATCACCGTGTACGGCCAGATCGCCGCCCAGCAGAACGTGCCGGCGGGAGCCTATTCGGACACCGTGACGGTTACGGTGACCTACTGAATGATGCGCGCCGTCGCCTTCTTGTGCGCTCTTGCCGGGGCCTGTGCCGCGTCCACCGCGCATGCAGCCGCCCGGATTGCGGTAGCGCCGATCAGGATCGAGTTGGCGTCGAACGCCAACTTCTGCTCGCTGCACGTGAGCAACCTTGGCCAGGACAAGGTGGCGGTGCAGCTGCGCGGGTTCGCCTGGTCGCAGGATACCGACGGCGCCGACCGGCTCGACCCCGCCGACATCGCGGTGAACCCTTCGATCATGGAGCTGCAAGCAGGTCAGAAACGGCTGGTGCGGTGCAGCCTGCCACCTCAGGCCGGCGCGGCGGAAAGCAGCCACCGCCTGCTGGTCGACGAATTGCCGCGGGGCAATTTTTCGCCGGGCACCATGCAGACGGTGTTGCGGCTGAGCCTGCCGATCTTCCGCAAGCCCGCTGGTGCGATGCCAGCCCTGCGATGGAGCGCCGGCGACGGCTCCGCGCTGCACCTTCGCAACACCGGCGGAGCGCATGCTCTGATCGGCAAGCTTATCGTTACTCGCGAAGGGAAAAAGCCCGAGACGATCGAACGCGGCTTTTATCTACTGGCAGGCGCGCGCCGCCCGATTACGCTTGCTGGCGGTGCGGCCGGTATCACCCGGATCGAAGCGGTCATGGACACCGGAAAGGTGGATGTCGTCGCCACGGCCGTTGAGTGATCGCATGCCGGTCAATCGCGGTCGCTATCGATTCGCTGGCCGAAGCGCGCTTTTCCTCTCGCTATTGCTCGCATCTGCGCCTGATGCCCAAGCCTCGTCAGCCGAGCCGGCGGAAGGCTCGGTGTCGTCGCTTGCGACAATAAAGCCCGTCGGCCTGGTCCTGAACGGCTTGCCTCAGGAACAGCCGACGTTGGTCGGGACCGTCGGGGGGCAACTGGCGATGCTTCGCGACGACCTCATCGCGCTCGGGATCATCGTGCCTCCCATGCGAAATCATAATCGGATCGGAGAACAGGATTTCGTTCGCGTGTCGGACGTCGCCGGGCTTTCGGGACGGCTTAGCGAAGACGAGGACGCGCTGCTGCTTACCGCGTCGCCGTCGGCCTTCGTGGCGACGCGTCGTTCTGCGCGGGTGGGGGCCGCTGCGCCCCCGGTTAGCACCATTCTTCCGCTCGGCTTCCTCGTCTACGACGTGTCGCTCGCCAATGAGCGAGGCGGCATTCGGGCGAGCGGATTGTTCGACGCCGGGGCGTCGGGCAGTTGGGGCGTGGCGGGAACGACCCTGCTTTTGGCGGCCGGCGGGAAGCGGCCCGTTCGGCTCGACAACAGTTTCCAGCGCGACTTTCCGGCGCAAAGGCTGCGGCTCGTCATCGGCGACAGCTTTACCCGGGCCAGCGATTTCAACGGCTCGGCGCGCTTCGGCGGCGTGCGGATCGGAACCGATTTCGCGCTTGCGCCGGGCGAGATCGGCTATCCCTTGCCCGTGCTCGCCGGTTCGGCGCTCGTACCCTCCACCGTCGAATTGCTTGCCGCCAGCGGTCGGCAGAGCCACGAGGTCGGACCCGGCCGCTTCCTGATCGAAGCGCCGCCGGTCATCAGCGGCGCGGGCGAAGTGGTGATGACAATCGCGGACGTCACCGGAGCGGTGCGGCAGGTGCGGCAGAGCTTTTATACCAGCAACCGCCTGATTCGGCCGGGGCTGACCGACTTCTCGCTCGAAGTCGGCGCCTTGCGTCGGCGCTACGGACAGCGCAGCGCTTCCTATGGGCCTGCCTTCGCGGCGTTGGGCCTTCGCCGGGGCCTAAATTCTTCGATCACGGCCGGGGCTCGGATCGAGGCAAGCCAGACCTCGGTCATGGGCGGGGCGACGGTGAATGCGGTGGTCGGACGCGTCGGCGAAATCGCGGTAGCGGGGGCCTTGTCGCGCAGTGGTGCGCGTGCCGGTTCCTTGTGGCGTGCGCAGGCGCAGCGGCTGGGGCCGCGGGGCTCGTTCCTGGTCAGCTACTTGCGAAGCAACGGGACATTCGCGCGTGTGGGCGACGATCGCGCCGCGCTCGGTGCCACCAGTCGGCACGAATTCAGCGCCACCGCTGGCCTGGTCCTCCCCGTCGGCCAGATCAGCGTCGGTGTGGTCGATGCCGGCCTTCGCGACGGCTCACGCTATCGCCTCGCCTCAGCCGGCTATTCCGCGAGCGTGAGGTCAGTCTTCCTGTCTGCCAGCCTGCGCGCCTCGCGCCTCAACGGCGGGACCGACAAAGGCTTCTTCCTGTCGCTCAGTCGCCCGCTGGGACGACATGGCAGCGCCGCTCTCACCGCCGACAAGGGGCAGGTGACAAGCAGCTACCAATGGAGCGCGCCTGATCGGCAAGGCGTCAGCTTTGGCGTCGCGTCCACCCGTTCGGGCGGCGATATGCGCTTCAACGGTTATGCGCTTGCATTGAGTTCGTTCGGCGACCTCGAAATGACGGCGTTCAGGGCGGACCGGCGACTGGCGATGCGGGCAAGCGCGCGCGGCGCTTTGGTGTTGATCGAAGGCCGCCTGGTGCCGACGCCGCGCTTGCACGACGGTTTCGCTCTCGTCGAAGTCGAGAGCAAGACGGGGGTGCGCATCCTGCAGGAAGGACGGCCGGTCGCGCGTCGGGCGAGGGCGGGACGTCCGGTTCTGCTTACCGGCCTGCAGCCCTTTGCCGCCAATCGTGTCGGCATTCGTACCGAAGACCTTCCGCTCGACATCGACCTCGACGACGACGAGGGCGTGGCCGTTCCGGGCTTCCGCCAGGCCGCGCTGGTTCGCTTCGGAACGACCGAAGCCCGCGCCCCGCGAACCATTGCGCTGGTCGATGAGCAGGGCCGACCGATTGGACCGGGCTTCGAGGTCATGCTCGACGATCAGCGGATCGGCGTCACCGGGCATGACGGATTGGTCTTCCTTGCCGGTGGTGGCGACGGGCAACGGTTGCGGGTGAAGACGACGGAAGGTCGGTGCGAGGCGATGGTGCCGGTGCTGCGGAGTACAAGCAGCCTCGGACCCGCAGCGCCGATTGTTTGCCGGCCTTCACCAAGGGAACGCGCGCAATGACCCGTACTGTAGTGTGCCGACGATTATGGCGCGTCCTCGCGGCCCTGATCCTCGCGATGCTGCCGGCCGCGGCCAGCGCCTGCATCTCGTGTTCGTGCACGACGTCAGCCTCGTCGCTCAGTTTCGGGACTTACGATTCCGTGTCGGCTTTGCCGCGCGATGCGAGTGCGCTCGTGTCGATCGATTGCAACGGCCTTGTCGCGCTTCTCGGCGTGGTGGAGGTAAGGGTCGGGACGGGCAGCTCGAACAATCAGCTGCAAAGGACGATGGTGCAGGCCGCCACCGGACTGAACTACAATCTTTATGCGGATATCGCGCGGAGCCAGATATTGGGCGACGGGACGGGCGGGACGACCACCGCGACCGCCAGCCTCAACGGACTTCTGACCTCCAGTACCGTGATCCCGGTCTTCGGGCGAATACCGGCGGGCCAGTGGGTGGGAAGCGGGACTTATACCGACACGGTGATCATCACCGTCCAATATTGATCGGCTGAACCGTGGCTTCGCGGAGCCTGGGCGAAAGCCCTTGACCCCTTGGGCCTGCGCGGCTTTGCATGACGCACTTCCAGAATGGAGAGCAGCCCATGACCGCAGCCTATATCGTCGATGCCCGCCGCACCGCTGGCGGCAAGCGGGGCGGGGCGCTGCGTGACTGGCACCCGGCAGACCTCGGCGCGGCGGTGCTGAATGCGCTGGTCGACAAGAGCGGAATTGATCCGGTGGCGATCGAGGATGTCATCGTCGGCTGCGTCAGCCAGATCGGCGAACAAAGTTTTCACGTCGGCCGCAACATGGTGATGGCGAGCAAGCTCCCCGACAGCGTGCCGGCGGTCACCATCGACCGGCAATGCGGCAGCAGCCAGCAAGCGCTGCACTTTGCCGCGCAGGCGGTGATGAGCGGGACGCAGGACGTGGTGATCGCCGCGGGCGTCGAAAGCATGACCCGGGTGCCGATGGGCACGCCGGTGATCCTGCCGATGCAGGCGGGAATCGGGCAGGGGCCGTGGTCCAAGGCGATCCTCGACCGCTACGGCGTCACCGAGTTCAGCCAGTTCACCGGCGCCGAGATGATCGCGAAGCAATATGATATGACCCGCGAGGAGCTCGATACCTTTGCGCTCGGCAGTCACCGAAAGGCCGAAGCGGCGATCGAAGCCGACGCCTTTGCCGACGAGATCGTCCCGCTCGAGGTGACCGATGCCGACGGCAATCGCCACCACCACACGCGTGACGAAGGCGTTCGGGCGGGGGCCACGATGGAGGGGCTCGCCAGCCTCAAGACGCTGAAGCCCGATGGCGTCATCACCGCTGGCAACGCGAGCCAGATCTGCGATGGCGCGAGCGGCGCGCTGATCGTCAGCGAGCGCGCGCTGAAAGAGCATGGCCTGACCCCGCTGGCGCGGATCGATAATCTGACGGTCACGGCAGGTGATCCGGTCGTGATGTTGATCGAACCGATCCGCGCCACCCGCCGCGCACTGGAGCGGGCGGGGCGGGTGATCGACGATATCGATCTTTACGAAGTCAACGAAGCCTTTGCGCCGGTACCGCTCGCCTGGCTGCGCGAGCTCGAAGCGGATCCCGAGCGTCTCAACGTCAACGGCGGCGCCATCGCGCTCGGCCATCCCCTGGGCGCCAGCGGGACCAAGCTGATGGCGACGCTGGTGCATGCCCTGAAGGCGCGCGGCAAGCGGTTCGGGCTGCAGACCATGTGCGAAGGCGGCGGCATCGCCAACGTCACCATTATTGAAAGTCTTGCTTAGCTTCGGCCTCGGCGGAACGCACGGTTTCAGGCCGCACGCAGGTCCGCGGGAAAAGTTCTGAAGTCGCTCCGCAGTCGTTTCTTCACTTCGTGACGGAACCGGTACGGGGGTTCGGCATTGGCAAATGAAGGCTCTGCGTTCTGGGGCCGCGACGTCACAAAACCGGCTCCATCATGGCTTGGCCCGAAGGGGACATGCCGACGCGCAAAGGAAGCTTCATGGCCAGCATCACCGCGCCGCGACGGGTCATTCACCCGGTGCACGCCCTTCTCCTCGGTTCGAGCTTTTCGCTTTTTCTCGGCGCCCTGCTGGCGGACTGGGCTTATTCGTCGACCAAGGAAGTGCAGTGGATCAATTTTGCGGCCTGGCTGAACGCCGGGGCATTGGTGTTCGCCGGGCTGGCGCTGGCGTGGGCAATTATCGATTTCTTCCGTTCCGACGTAGGGCGGGATCGGAACTCGATCCTTTATGTCCTGATGCTGCTCGCCACTTTCGTGATCGGGTTCATCACGGCTCTCATTCACAGCAAGGACGGATACGCAACGATGCCGGCCGGGCTGATGATGTCGCTGATCACCTTCCTGCTCGTCGCCGCGTCCGTTTGGCTCGGTTTTTCCACCCTTCGCTCGGGAGCCCGTCGATGAAGTCGCCCACTCTCTTCGCCGCCGTTTCGCTCGCGTGCCTGGTGTCAGCCTGCGGTAAGGATCCCGACGCGCGGCAATTCGGACCCAACCCCACGCTTCCCGACGCGCACCGTGGCTTGGTTCCCACGCTCAAGATTGCGAGCCCCGCCGGGTGGGGCGAAAACCGGCCGACGGTGCCGCAGGGCTTCACGATCACTCCCATCGCCACCGATCTCAAGATCCCCCGTCAGATGCTGGTCCTGCCCAACGGCGATATTCTGGTTGCCGAGGGGAAGGGCGGGGCCGATGCGCCCGCGATGCGGCCCAAGGATATCATCGCCGGCTATTTCATGGCGAAGGGCACCAGCAGCGTGAAGGGCGGTGACCAGCTGACTCTGCTGCGCGATGCCAATGGCGACGGGACCTACGAAGGTCGCACCGTGTTCGCCAAGAACCTGAATGCGCCTTACGGCCTCGCCCTCGTCGGCAACCAGCTCTACGTCGCCAATCAGGATGCGCTGGTGCGCTTCGCCTATCAACCCGGCCAGACTGCTGCGAGCGGGCCGCCGGTGGAGGTCACCAAGCTGCCTTCCGCGATCAATCATCACTGGACCAAGGCGCTTACCGCCAGTCCCGATGGCCGCTTCCTGTATGTCGGCATCGGCTCCAACAGCAACATCGGCGAGCGGGGCATGGAGGTCGAGGAGGACCGTGCCGTGGTCTGGGAAGTCGATGCGCAGACCGGTGCGTCGCGGCGCTATGCGACCGGCATCCGCAACCCGACCGCACTGACCATCCAGCCCGGCACCGGCCGGCTATGGGCGGTGGTCAACGAGCGTGACGAGCTTGGGCCCAATCTCGTCCCCGATTACCTGACCTCGGTCCGTCAGGGCGCCTTTTATGGGTGGCCTTATGCTTATTGGGGCGCCAATCCCGATCGCCGGGTCCAGCCGTTCAAGGAAGACATGGTCGCCAAGACGATCAAGCCCGACTATTCGCTCGGCTCCCACCACGCGCCGCTCGGGATCGCCTTCTCAAATGGCGCAATGGGCGCGAACTTCGCCGATGGTGTGTTCATCGGCGAGCATGGCAGCTGGAACCGCGGAACGCCGGTCGGGTACCGGGTGAGCTTCGTTCCCTTCCGCGGCGGATGGCCGAGCGGGCAGCCGGTCGATTTCGTCAGCGGCTTCCAGGCCGACGGGAAGACCTTCGGACGGCCGGTCGGCGTGACCGTCGATCCGCGCGGCGCGCTGCTGGTGGCCGATGACTTGTCGAACACCGTGTGGCGGGTCACGCCGACGCGGACGCAAGCGCCGGCGCGGGTCGCCTCTGTCAGGTGAGCATCCCCGCCGGCCGTGAATGGCTCCCTTATTGCGGCGCGGCGCCAGTGCCGGCGGACCTGCTGGGCCGCTGGAACCTGGATGCCCTTCTGCTGGCCGGTATCGGCCTCGTCGCGCTGCTGTTGTGGCGGGCGGGGGAGACGGGCGTCCAACGGCGACTGACGATTGCCGCCGTCGCCCTTGCCCTGTTCCTGTTCGTGTCGCCCTTCTGCGCGCTGAGTTCGGCCTTGTTCAGCGCGCGGGTGACGCATCACGTGTTGCTGGCCGCGGTGCTGGCGCCGTTGCTGATCTATGCTCTGCCCGAAGCCAAGACACGCTGGCCGGGGTCGCTCGGGCTGTGGACCGGGGTGCAGGCCGTTACCTTCTGGTTATGGCATGCGCCCGGGCTTTATGCCGAGGCGCTGAGCAGTGATGCGATCTACTGGGCGATGCAGGCGTCCCTGACGCTGACCGCGATGGGCTTTTGGGGAGCGCTGCGGCGGGCCAGCGCGCTGACGTCGGTCGCGGCACTGCTGGTCAGCACGGTGCAGATGGGCCTGCTCGGCGCGCTGATTACCTTTGCCGGTGCGCCGCTTTACGCCCCGCATTTCTTCACCACCGAGCCGTGGGGCTTTTCCGCGCTCGAGGATCAGCAGATGGCCGGGCTGATCATGTGGGCGCCGTCGGCCGGTCTGTATCTCGCCGCCGCCCTGATCATCGCGCAGCGCTGGTTCGCTGCCGAGGACCGCGGGATCGCGGCATGATCGAGCGATTGCGGGAATGGGGCAACAGCCACACGCGGCGCGGCCGTTATTCGCCGATCGGGATCATCTTTCACTGGGTGATGGCGCTGCTGATCCTCTTTCAGATCGGCTGGGGGTTCTGGACCGACTGGATGATGCCGGGCGGGGACAAGGTGTTCGCCTATCAGGTGCATAGCGCCGCTGGGTTGCCCGTTCTCCTGCTGGGGGTAGCGCGGCTGGCCTGGCGCATTCTTATCAGCGATCCGATCAACGATGCCGATCGGCCAGGATTGCAGAGCAAGATCGCGCATTGGACCGCGATGACCTTTTACGTGGTGTTCTTCACGCTGCCGGTGTCGGGTTGGTTCATGTGGTCGTCGGTCGCGGCGCCGGGGCCGCTTTATCTGGGTGGGATCGTGCCGTGGCCGCAGGTGCCGCTGAGTTCGCTCGACCCGATTACGCAATATGCCATCCTCGACCTTGCCGAGGACGTGCATATCGCATCGGTCATTCTTCTGCTCTTGCTGATTCCGGCACATGCAGGGGCGGCATTGAAGCATCATTTCTGGGATCGACACGACGTGCTTCGGGCGATGTTGCCGGAAGTGCCCGATTGGGAAGGGCACCGCCGGGCAGTGCCGCCGAATAGGCCGACAACGCCGCCGCTTCCGAAGGGGTCAGAAGCTGGCTGATCCGAAGCATCACGTCCCCCGGATCGTTGCGGCGCTTGGCGATGCGCCACAGGCGCAGCTGTTCGGCAAGATAGGTCGCGGGCTGACCGGCGAGCGGCGGGTTGCCGGCGCCGAGGCCTTGCCCCTGCTCGCCGTGGCAGGCGGCGCAGGCGAGGACGCCGCGCTTGGGATCGCCCTGATGGTAAAGCGCGAGCCGCTGTGTCGGGGGGGAAGCGGTCGCTTCGAACGGCAGCCCGGCGTAGAAGGTCGAGACCGCCTTGCGCTCGTCGGCCGACAACTGCTGCGCGATCCAGCCCATTTGCGGATGGTAACGTCGTCCGTCGGCATAAGCGTCGAGTTGCCCCTCCATATACCCGGCGTCGAGCGCGGCGAGGCGCGGGGCGCCGGCGCCGTTGCCGCGTCCGTCGAGACCGTGACAGGTGAAACAGGCGTTGGCCGCGCCGGCCTTGGCCCCGCTCAGCGCGATCACCCGGCCGTTTTCCGCGAAACGATCGAGCGAGGTGGAGTCGGCTGCCGCGCATCCGGCGAGCAGGGCCGCCGACGCGGCTGGAAGGATGAACTTGCGCACGGGGCCGCAACCAGCCGGATGCGGCGATTGTTCCCGCTGGCGGCATTGGCGCTCGCCGCCTGCAAGCCGCCGCCCGACCAGCGCCAATTCATGCCGCAGGCCGATGCCGCTCACGGCAAGCAAGTGATCGAGCGGGTCGGGTGCGGTAGCTGTCACAGCATTCCCGGCGTGCGCTGGCCGCAGGGCAAGGTCGGGCCCGCGCTCGACGGGCTGGCCGAACGGGCGTTGATCGGGGGCAAGTTGCCCAATGAGCCCGACGTGCTGTCGGCGTATATTCGCAACGCGCCGGCGCTGGTTCCCGGTTCGGCGATGCCGGCCATGCCGATCAACGATGCAGACGCCCGCGATATCGCGGCTTATCTTTACGAACAGGGAGCGAAGTAGGAATGTTGCAAGGCTGGCCACCCCCCGTGCTGGACCCGGCGGGGCCGTATGCGACGTCGGTCAGCCTGCTCAGCTGGATCCTGTTCGGCATGGGCGCCGCGGTGCTCGTAATTGTCCTCGTCGCGCTCTATCTGGCGCTGTTCGGGCGGCCGGCGCTGCAGGCCAAGGTCGGCGGCAAGACGGCGATCTGGGTCGGCGGCGTGGCGTTTCCGCTGGTCGTGCTGACCGCTTTGCTGATCTACGGCCTGTCGCTGACACGGCACCTGTCGGACCCGATCACCGGCAACGAGCTGCGCGTGCGCGTGACGGGCGAGATGTGGTGGTGGCGGGTCGCCTATCTCGACGGCAGCGGGCGCGAGGTCGTGCAGGACGCGAACGAACTGCACATCCCGGTCGGGCGCCCGGTGGTGCTCGAGCTTCAGTCGGCCGACGTCATTCACAGCTTCTGGGTGCCGCGCCTGTCGGGCAAGCTCGACATGATCCCAGGCCGTCGCAACCTGATGCGGATCCAGGCCGACAAGGCAGGCGTATTCGGCGGGCAATGCGCCGAATATTGCGGCGGGCCGCATGCGCTGATGGGATTCAAGGTGATCGCCCACCAGCCGGCGCAATTCGCGCAGCTGATGGCAGCGCGGATGGCCCGGCAGACTTCCGCCGCGCCGGTCGCGGCGGGCGCGGGGGCGCAATTGTTCGAGAGCACGGGCTGCTCGTCCTGCCACCGTATCGCCGGAACGGGCGCAAATGGGCTTGCCGGGCCGGACCTCACCCACGTCGGCAGCCGCAGCAGCCTTGGCGCCGGCATCCTGCCCAACAATCGCGGCACGTTGATGGGGTGGATCGGTAATAGCCAAGCGATCAAGCCCAACAACCGGATGCCGCCGTACACCGTGCTCCCGGCCGATCAGCTGAATGCCCTCGCCACCTATCTCGAGGCGCAGAAGTGACGTCGGAAACGGGGTTTGATCCCAAGCTTTACGATCGTTTTCCGACCAGGGAGCCGCGGCCTGAGGGCGAGTTCGAGCGGCTGAAGGAGATCTGGAAGTCGCCGACCGGCTGGGCTCGGCTGACCGACGTCAACAATAACTATGTCGGCCTGTGGTATGTCGGGGCGGCGTTCCTGTTCTTCTTGCTGGCGGGCGTGCTGGCGCTGGTGATGCGCCTGCAACTGTCGCTGCCCTTGCTCGGCGTGCTTCCGCAGCAAACCTACAACCAGTTCTTCACCATGCACGGCACGGTGATGATGTTCCTGTTCGCGGTGCCGATCATGGAAGCGATCGGAGTCATGCTGCTGCCGCAGATGTTGGCCGCGCGCGACCTGCCGTTTCCGCGGCTGTCGGCCTATGCCTTCTGGGCGTACTTCATCGGCGGGCTGTGCTTCTTCATGTCGCTGTTCGCGGGTCTCGCGCCCGACGGCGGCTGGTTCATGTATCCGCCGCTGACCAGCACCACTTATTCACCCGGCATCAACGCCGATTTCTGGCTGCTCGGGATCGGGTTCATTGAGATCAGCGCGATCGCCGGCGCGATCGAAATCCTGGTCGGCATCCTTAAGACGCGGGCACCCGGCATGACGCTGGCCCGCATGCCGCTGTTCGCCTGGGCGATGCTGGTGTTCGCGGGCATGATCCTGATCGCCTTTCCTTCGGTGATCCTGGCGACCTTGCTGCTCGAGCTGGAGCGCGCTTTGAACTGGCCGTTCTTCGACGCGACGCGCGGCGGCGACCCGATGCTGTGGCAGCACATGTTCTGGTTCTTCGGTCACCCCGAAGTCTACATCATCTTCCTGCCCGCCGCGGGCCTAGTCTCGATGATGGTCGCCGCGCTGGCGAAGACCGAGCTGGTGGGATATCAGCTGATCGTCCTGGCCTTGGTCGGCACCGGTTTCATCAGCTTCGGCGTTTGGGCCCACCACATGTTCGCGACCGGCATGCCGGCGCTGTCCACGAGCTTCTTTTCGGCCGCGAGCATGGCGGTCAGCATCCCTGCCGGCATCCAGGTGTTCAGCTGGATCGCGACGCTGGCGACCGGGCGGCCGAGCCTCAATACGCCGACCCTGTTTGTCATCGGCGGGCTGGTGACCTTCGTGATGGGCGGTCTGACCGGCGTGATGGTCGCGATGGTGCCGTTCGACTGGCAGGCGCACGACACTTATTTCATCGTCGCCCACCTCCATTACGTGCTGATCGGCGGCGCCGTCATGCCGGTGTTCGCCGCTTTCTATTTCTGGTCTGGAATGACCAGCCGCAAGCGCCTGTCCGAGCGGCTCGGCAAATGGGTGTTCTGGCTGTTTTTCGCCGGCATGCACCTGACGTTCCTGCCGATGCACCTGACCGGCATGATGGGCATGCCGCGGCGGGTGTATACCTATCTACCGGGCATGGATTGGGAGTGGACCAATCTGTTGTCGACGGTCGGGGCGTTCGTGCTGGGCCTGTCGGTGGTACTGTTCCTGTTCGACCTCGCCCGCAATTTCCGATTCACGACCGACGACGATGCCGGCAACGTCTACGGCGGAGGCACGCTGGAGTGGCTGCCGACGGGGCTCTATTCGACCCGCAGCATTCCGGTGGTGAAGAGCCGCCAACCGCTATGGGACGATCCCGACCTCGCCAAGAACGTCGAGGAAGGGCGCTATTTCCTCCCCAACAGCGCGACGGGCCTGCGTGAAACCTTGGTCACCAGCCCGGTGCGCGCCGAGCCGCAATATCTGACGGTGATGATGGGGCCTTCGGTGTGGCCGTTCCTCGCTGCCGTATTCACCGCCGGCTTCTTCCTGCTGCTGACGGTGCAGGCCTATTTCCTGTCGATCGTCTGCCTGCCGCTGGCGATCTTTTCGGTGCTGCGCTGGCTGTGGGACACCGACCGGCCGCCGCCGATGCCCAAGGCCGATGTCGGCGCGGGTATCATGCTGCCGACCTATGTTACCGGTCGCAGCGCGCACGGCTGGTGGGCGATCGTGTGCCTGCTGGTCGTCTGCTTCATGATCTTCCTGATGGCAGTGTTCGGCTATCTCTTCCTGTACGGCATCCATCCGAGCTTCTGGACGATGCCGACGGAGCGCTGGTGGGCATGGCCGATCGCGGGCCTGTACGGATTCGGCGCCGCGCTGGTGCTGCTCGGCTGGCGTCTGCTGGCGCGCGAGCGATCGACGGTGTGGAGCCCGACGGCGGCGTTGCTGTTCGGTTGTATCGCGGTGACCGCCGCATTGGCGATCGACTGGTTCAGCTGGCGCGCGCAGGGGATCGATCCCGAACTCACCAGCCAGGGCGCGATGTCGCACGCCATGCTGGCGTTGCAAGCGCAATTGGTGGCGGTGGTGGTGCTGATGGCGGTCTATCTTGCCGCGCGGACGGCGCGGGGGCTGGTCACGCGGCCAAGCAACACGACCTTCGACGTCGTCGCGTTGTTCACGCTCTACACCGCGGCGCAAGGGGCGGCGACGGCCTTGCTGATCCGCTTGTTCCCGGTGGCCGCCTGATGCGGCAATGGCTGTTCGCGCTGGGCGGGCTGCTGGTCTGGACCGCGCATTTCTTTGCCGTCTACATCGCCGCCAGCCTGTTCCCGGGCGAGCCGCTGGCAAGCTGGCTCACGCTTGGCCTTACCCTTGTCGCGCTGGTCGTCGTGGGCTGGCTCGGGCTCGGGGCATGGCGCGTCTGGGAGGCGCGCGGGGAAGACGAGCTTCGGCCCTGGCTTGGCGGCATCGCCCTGATGGGCGCCGCCTTGTCGGCGATCGCCATCCTTTACGCAGGGCTGACGGCCGTCTTCTTCTGAAGTCGGCGGGGCGGCGCATCGGCCACCCCGCCGTTCAGGATCAGGCGACCAGCCAGAAGTCGCCGCCGCTCAGCGCGTGACGCGCGGCAAGGCTGTCGATCCCTTCAAAGGCAAGCGCTTGCTGTGCATCCGAGGCTTCGCTGTAGAGGCCGGTTTGCACGCCCGACAGCGACGACAGGCCGAGCAGGGTGACGGAGCCGCCCGCGGTCAGGTTCACGCGAAGGTCGACTGTTCCGTCGCCATTCCAGTCACGGGCGTCGCTCGAGCGTATGGCGGTGGCGTCGAACAACAGCTTGTCGTTGGCGATGTCGAAATCGAGGATCACGTCGTTGCCGCCGCGCGCGCTCAGCACGAAGCTGTCGCGGCCCGCGCCGCCTTCCAGCCTGTCGTCGCCTTGGCCACCGATCAGCAGGTCGTTGCCGCGCCCGCCGAACAGCTGGTCGTTGCCGCGCCCGCCGTCGAGGCGGTCGTGCCCGTCGAGCCCGAACAGCCGATCGTCGCCATTGTCACCGAACAGAAGGTCTTCGCCGCCGGTGCCCAACAGATTGTCGACCCCATTGCCGCCGTGCAGCGTGATGCCGTCGGCGATGCCGGTCACCGACACGGTGACGGTGGCGGTGCTGGTCAGCCCACCCTTGTCGGTCACGGTGTAGGTGAAGCTGTCGGTCGCGACGGCGCCGGGGGCGAGGGCATCGAACGCATCGTTGTCGGCGACGTAGCGAAGGGTCTTGGTCGCGGAATCGAACAGCAGGCTGCCGAGCGTTCCGGCCGTGCCGACCGCGCTGATCGAGAGGCTGTCGCCGGCATCGACATCGCTGTCGTTGCCGAGCAGCAGCGACCAGAGGTTGTCGCTGGTGGCGTCCTCGTTCACCGCAATGCCGTCGGCCGTGGCGACCGGCGCTTCGTTGACGTCGGTCACGGCGATCGTGACATCATTGCTGCTGGTCAATCCGGCGCTGTCGGTCACCTGCACCTTGAGCACGAAGCTCGACGCCGTCTCGAAGTCGAGCGCGACGGTCGTGCGAACCACGCCATTGGAATCGACGGAGAAGCGGCCGCCGGCGTCGTCGAGCAACGTGTAGCTGAGCTTATCGCCCGGCGTGTCGGTCGCCGACAGGGTGCCGACCACCGTTCCGGCGGGCAGGTTTTCGGCCACGGTGCCGCCCGTAATCACGACGTTCGTCGGGGTGATGCCGAGGCGCAGCAGCGCGACCTGCGGATCGTGATCGGTCGGGCGCACGCCGGTGAATTCGGCGTTGATATGGACGGCGTCATATTTGGCGGCGGTCAGCAGGCCGCCGGTCACCAGCATGTTGTCGATCAGCTGCGAGTTGCCGTCGAAGATATAGGAATAACGCTCTTCCTCCGGCAGCAGCTTCGACAGGTTGGTGAACACGCCGCCATCGGTCAGCTGGGTCTGCGCTTTCTCGAAATAGAAGCCATTCCAGTCGCCCAGCAGCACGAACTGCTTCGAGGCATCCTTCGACAGGATGTCGAACACATAGTCGCCGACCGCTGCGGCCTGCGCGGTGCGCGAGGCGTCGCCGCCGTCGCGCGGCGGCTGCGCGTCGCCCCACAGGGGATCGGACCCGAGCCGCGAGGTGAAGTGGACGTTGACGGTGGTGAACTGCTGATCGTTGAAGGACCAGGTCGCGACAAGCGGTTTGCGCGAGCCGCTGAACGCAGGGTCCTCGATCAGGCCGAGGCTGCCTTCGACCAGGGTGACTCGGTCCGCAAGATAGAGATAGCCGTTGCGGATGTTGCCGTTGGGCTCGCCGCCGGTCGTGTTGGCGGCGGTCGGCGCGATCTCGACATAGGTGTAGACGAGCCCGCTGATCCTGGCGATCGCGTCGATCAGGCCCTGGACGTTGCTGACTCCCGACAGGATCGAACCGTTGCCCGCGCCGTCGGCATCCTGCACTTCCTGCAGCGCGACGATGTCGGGCGCCTTGAGGCTGTTGACGATGTCGTTGGCGAGGATGTCGTACTTGTTGTCCGACGGGTCCATGTTCTCGACATTGTACGTCGCGACGCTGACATAATTGGCATCGCCCTTGAGCGTCGTCCCGTTGTCGCCGAGCGTCCGGTCGGTGGTGATCACCGCCCGCTCGGTGGCCAGCAGTTCGTAGCGGTCGAAGCTGTAGTTGAGGACGCCGGTGACCGAGCCAAGCCGGTCGCCGATCGACAGCGTCGGCTGACCGACGAGGCGATCGTCGAGCTGGATCTTCTCGGGGTTGTAGTCGCCCTCGCTGATGGTGATTCCGCCGCGTTCGTTGACACCGGTCGCGCCGATGCCGCCCGATGCGACGAGGTCGGTTTCGCCAAATTCGTTGCTGTTGGACACGGCGATCGGCGTGTCGATGGTGACCCGCATGCCTTCAAGGCTCTCCCAGAAGTCGATGCCGTCGACCTCAGGATTGAAAACGGAAAGACCGTCGCTGTCGATGCTTTCGGTCGGGGGCAGGAGGCCGCCCGTGCCGATCAGTACGGCGGCGGGAAGGGTGTTGCCGCTCGACTGGACGGTCACGGCCGATGCGGTGACCTGAGTGACCGAGAGGCCGGTGTCGCTCGGCTTGTATTCGGCGACGATACCGGTCGTCTGCACGGCGTCGCCAACGAGCACGGTGGGCGCACCGGCGGTCTTGATGAAGATGCCGTCCGACGTGCGCGCATTGCCGTCGCCGGTCGCGTCCTGAAGATAGAAGCCGTTGGCGTCGACCGCGGTGACGATGCCGCCGGTGATGACCGGCTGCCCGACATAGGCCGACTGATGGCCTTCGCCCTGAATCTCCATGATGGTGCGGGCGACGGGGTCGTCGTTGAGGATCACCCCAAGGCCGCTGCCGTCGACCACCGTCGCGTTGCCGCTGACGTCGCCGAGGCGGATAAGGAAGCCTTCGTTGTTCTCACCGAGGGTATCGCCGGCGACCTGGATGGTGATCGTCTTGGTGAATTCGTTGGGGCCGAAGGTGATGACCCCGCCGGTCGGGGTGTTCGCCGCCAGATCGTCGGCGCTGGCCGAGGTGCCGAGGTCGAGCGTCCAGGCGACGCTCGCTTGCGTCGCGAACCCGCCCGAGCGGCTGACGGTGAAGGTCATGGCGGTGGTGCCGCTATTGCCTTCGACCACCGCGGCATCGCTGATACGGATCTGACCCTGGTCGGTGCCCGACAGGAAGCTCTGGCCGGTATTGGCTCCGCCGCTGGTGCCGGCGATGTTGAAGCCCCAGGTGAAGTCGGCGTAGCTCGATCCCGTGCCTTGCAGCGACAGGCTGGTCCCGACCGGCCCTTGAGTCTGGAATACGCCGATGTCGGTCGAAGTCATGCCCGCCGCGGGGCCATTGGTGGCCGTCAGCGTGCCTTCGTAGCTGAGGAACTGGACCACCCGGCCGTACGGATCGACCAGCGCGATGCCATCGCTCACGCCGTTCTGGAGGCCGTTGGCGGCGGTGGTGATCGAGCTGAAGCCGAAGCCGTTGGCGGTGTCGGTCAGCACGCCCGACAGCGGGAGCGTTCCGTAGCTGCCGCCGCCGTTGCCGTTGTAGAGCACCAGCGACCAGCCGGTGAGGTCGGTGCCGGCTAGACCGGCGACCTCGACGAACTCACCCGTGTCGTCGCCGGCGGGATCGTAGTTGATCTCGTTGATGAAGACGTTGGCAACCGGCGGGAAGTCGTTGTTGCGGATGGTGCCGATGCCAAGGCCATCGCTGATGGTCGCGCCGCCGACCGGGCTGGTGAGCAGCACCGAAAAGGTCTCGTTGGGTTCGATCGCGAGGTCGCCGGTGACGGGGATACGGATGGTCGCGCTGGTCTGGCCGTCGGCGAAGGTCACCGTTCCGCTGAGCGGCGTGCCGAGGTCGTCGGCCGTGGCGGTGCCGTTCAGCGATACGGTCCAGGTCGCCGACACGGCGCCGTCGCTCCCGCCGCTGCGGGTGACGGTGAACAGCATGTCGGTGGCGCCGGCGTCGCCTTCGGTAAGTGTGGCGTCCGAGATCGACAACATCCCGCGCGCAACGGCGGAAAGCGCCGAGCTGGTGACATTGATATCGTCGATGCCGACCCACTCGTCGTTGCCCGCCGCATTGGTGGTGATGATGCGGATCTGGAGTTGCGACTGATTGCTCGCTTCGGCGGGAAGGGCCACCGTCACGGGCGTGACCGCGGTGGCGAGGCTCGGCCCGGTGGTGACGTCGTTATAGGACCCGGTGGGGAGGGTGATCCAGGGACCGCTGTCGCCGATCCGGTACTGGACCGCGATCGGCTGGACCGCATTGTCGGCGCTTCCGTCAATGTCGCGGGCATTGAAGGTCAGGACGACGTTATCGCGGCCGGTCGAATCCATATACAGCGCGATGTAGGGCGCGCCTGCGGTGCCGGACCCTTGCAGCGCGATGGTCGGATTGACGATCTGAAATTCCGCGACGCCGCCGCTTGTCAGGGTGTTGGGATTCGTCTGATTGGCGATGACGTCGACATCGATGCTGTCGCCGGTAACCGAGCCGGGGTTCGTGCCGCTAAGACCGTTGCCGAGATAGCCGACGATGCTGGGAACGTTCGTCCAGACATCGTTGGCAGTGATCAGCCTGGTGTCGCTCCAATCCTGGAAAAAATTACCACCCTGCAGGCTGAAATACGTCTTGGCCATCTGTTGAAAACCCCTCCCAACGCAACCGAATCTTGCGGCCGCTTAAACCATGATGATCGGCCTCTGCCAGTGGCCTTGCACTGTTACAAGCTGCTGACAGCGAAGCGGAAAATTTGTTCCATCATGGGACGCGAGGCGCCGCTGATCGCGCCGCTCAAGACGACGCTCTGACCTGTTGCGCTTATCCTGACGTCGGCTAGACTGCGCATGCTCGGCTCATTCTTGCTGCGTTCCTCCCTTTCATTCCGTTCTCCTCTTGTTCCTTGAGAACGAACCGTGTACAGGATGTCCGTAACGGGGGCATTTGCCTTTATCGTGGACGAAGGGAAAAGCGCATGGCAACGCAGCTGAAGGTTGTTGGTATGGGCGGGAACGCAATGACGGTAGACAGGCAAAAGGCGCTCGACGCGGCGCTGGCGCAGATTGATCGGGCTTTCGGCAAGGGCTCGGCGATGAAGCTCGGCAGCCGCGAGAAGATGGAGGTCGAGGTGATCTCGACCGGCAGCCTCGGGCTGGACATTGCGCTTGGCGTCGGCGGCCTGCCGCGCGGCCGCGTGATCGAGATTTACGGCCCGGAAAGCTCGGGCAAGACGACGCTTGCGCTGCACACCATCGCCGAAGCGCAAAAGGCCGGCGGCACCGCGGCGTTCGTCGATGCCGAGCATGCGCTCGACCCGGCTTATGCCAAGAAGCTTGGCGTCAACATCGACGAACTGATCGTGTCGCAGCCGGATACCGGTGAGCAGGCGCTGGAGATCGTCGATACGTTGGTCCGCTCCAATGCGATCGACGTGCTCGTGGTCGATTCGGTCGCCGCGCTGGTTCCGCGGGCCGAGATCGAGGGCGAGATGGGCGACAGCCACGTCGGCCTGCAGGCCCGTCTGATGAGCCAGTCGCTGCGCAAGCTGACCGGCTCGATCAGCCGTTCGCGCTGCATGGTGATCTTCATCAATCAGCTACGCATGAAGATCGGCGTCATGTACGGCAATCCGGAGACGACGACCGGCGGCAATGCGCTCAAGTTCTACGCCTCGGTTCGCCTCGACATCCGCCGCACCGGGCAGATCAAGGATCGCGACGATATCGTCGGCAACACCACCCGCGTGAAGGTCGTCAAGAACAAGGTCGCGCCGCCGTTCAAGCAGGTCGAATTCGACATCATGTACGGCGAAGGTGTCAGCAAGGTCGGCGAGATCCTCGATCTTGGCGTCAAGGCCGGGGTGGTCGAGAAGTCGGGCGCCTGGTTCAGCTACGACAGCATCCGCATCGGCCAGGGCCGCGAGAATTCGAAGACTTACCTCAAGGAAAACCCCGAGGTCATGGCGCGCCTCGAAGCCGCCATTCGCCGCGGCAAGGACGAGATCGGCGATGCGCTGATGGTCGGACCCGAAGCCGACGACGACGCCTGAGGCAAGACCGCCGCCTCTGCTGGGGAGCGGATGGCTGGCAGCTTTACCGAAGGATTGGAAGGGCCGGCACGTTCCTGGGGAGCGTGCTGGCCCTTTTTGTTTGCCCAGCGCAATCGGCACCTCCGTCGGTGGTATGGTCGGCAATGGTTCAGGCACGGCGGGCCATCACCCTGGAACCTGCCGCCGAAACTTCCCGTTTCGAATGTGGAATCGAATCACGAAGGAATGCCCATGCGTCCGTTCTCATCCGTCGCTCTCGCTGCCTGCCTCGTCGCCGCGCCGGTTGCCGCGCAGGTCGCGCCGCAGACGAGTATCGCGGAAATGGCGACGACACCGCTGGTGAAGTTGCAGATCGCCGAGAACCTCCGCACCCCGCCCGACGAGGCCAGCATCCAGGTCGGCACCCAGAGCCGCGCGCCGACCGCGGTGGCAGCGAGTGCGGCGAACAAGGAAAAGACCGAGCGTTTGCTCGCCACCATCCGCAAGGCCGGTCTTCGCGAGCGCGATATCCAGACGCAGGGCATCCAGCTTCAGCCCGAATATGATTATGTGCAGGACCCCGGGGCACGCAGCGGGCGGCAGGTGTTCCGCGGCTATCTCGCCAGCAACACCATCCAGCTCAAGACCCGCGATATCCCGCGGCTGACCGCGCTGCTCGATACGCTCACCGCGGCGGGGGCCGACAGCGTCTATGGACCGAATTTCTCGATCAGCGATCCGATTCTGCTGCGCCGTGAAGCGCGGGTACGCGGACTTGCCCGCGGCATGGCCGAAGCGCTCGAATATGCCCGCAACAGCGGCTTCACGCGGGTCACCCTGCTGTCGGTCGAGGAGGGCACCAGCTACCGCGGCACCGATGTCGTGGTGACGGGAAGCCGGGTCAATTACGCGGCGCCGCCCGCGCCGCCGCCGCCCCCGGGCGTCGAGCGCAGCCAGGCCGATGCGTTGGTCGCCCCGGGACAGCTCGAGACCGGTGTGGTGCTGAACCTCATCTACCGGATGGAGCGTTAAGCCTCACTCTAACGAGGAGTGAGCATGCCCAAAACTGACAGCGCGGCGGTAGCGCAGGTCGTCAACCCCGCCACCGGTGCGCGGGAAAACAGCTATCCCCTGACGACGCTGGACGAGGCACTGAAGGCGGCGGAGCGCGCGAAGGCGGCGCAATTGGACTGGCGCAAGACCAGCTTCGCCGACCGTGCGGCGGTGGTCGGGAAGGCCGCCGCCCTGCTGCGCGACCGGGCGGACGATTATGCCGCGCTGATGACGCAGGAGATGGGCAAGACCCTGACCGACGGGCGCGCCGAAATCGAGAAGTGCGCGGCGCATTGCGACTGGTTCGCCAAGAATGCCGAACGCTACCTTGCCGATCAGCCGGTCGATGTGGACGGGGCAGGAGAGGTGTTTGTCACCTTCAATCCGCTTGGCGTCGTGCTTGCGGTCATGCCGTGGAATTTTCCCTTTTGGCAGGTCATCCGCTTTGCCGCACCCGCGCTGATGGCGGGCAATGGAGCGGTGCTGAAGCACGCCAGCAATGTGCCGGGCTGCGCGCTCGCGATCGAGCAGCTGTTCCGTGATGCCGGTCTTCCCGACGACCTGTTTCGCACCCTGCTGTTGCCGAGCAAGGACATCGCTCATCTGATCGAAAGTCCGCATATCGCTGCCGTCACGCTGACCGGCAGCGTCGCGGCGGGCAAGAGCGTCGCCGCAGCCGCCGGCGGTGTGCTCAAGAAGTGCGTGCTCGAGCTTGGCGGATCGGACGCCTATCTGATCCTCGACGATGCCGATCCCGCCGCCGCCGCCAAGGTCGCGGCGACCGCGCGGATGGTGAACGGCGGCCAGAGCTGCATCGCGGGCAAGCGCTTTATCGTCGTCGAAGCCATGAAGCAGCAGTTCGAGGCCGCGTTGGTCAAGGCGATGCGAGCCTATGCGATTGGCGATCCGACCGAGGAGAACACCAAGCTCGGGCCGATGCAGAGCGTCGAGGCACGCGACGAGGTTCACGAGCAGGTCGAGAAGAGCATCGCCAACGGCGCGAAGCTCCTGCTGGGCGGCGAAATCCCGGACAAGGCGGGCGCGTGGTACCCCGCCACGGTCCTTACCGACGTCGCCGCCGGCCAGCCTGCGCATGACGAGGAAATCTTCGGACCGGTCGCGGCGATCATCACCGCGAAGGACGAGGCCGACGCCATCCGCATCGCCAACGATAGCGAATTCGGGCTCGGCTCGGGCGTGCTGACCGGCAACCTCGACCGCGGCCGCCGCATCGCCCGCGACGAACTCGACGCGGGGATGAGCTTCGTCAATGAGAATGTTCGCTCCGATCCCCGGATGCCGTTCGGCGGGGTCAAGCACTCAGGGTACGGCCGCGAATGCGCCGACTATGGCATCCGCGAGTTCGTCAATATCAAGACGGTGCTGGTGAAGCCGCTGGGATCATCCGGACAGGCAAAGGTCGAATAGGGTCGCGGTCGGTAAGTACCGGGGGCCGTCGCCGCCAGACGCGTGAGCTTTCCGCTGCGATTGGCGTATTGACGGCGTTTCTTGCCGTGAGGCGAAGTCCGACTTCGCAAGCGCGGTGGCGACGGACGATGACGGGCGGCGATGCCTGACCCGGGCGGCAACGATCCCCGGCATCCGGGATGCCTGTCCGTACGTTATGAGAGCATGTCGGAGACGATCGAAAGCCTTCACCAGCGAATGGAGCGCGCTGCGCTTGCACTGGATTTCGAAGAAGCGAAGCGCTGTCGCGATCGGATTGCGCTGCTGCGCGGCGGGGCGACGCCGGATGAGGCCGAGCAGGCCGACTTCGAGGGGATCAAGCGGCAGGAGCCTGGCGCGATGGGCCTCGGCACCAGCCAGCAGCGCATGACGCCGCCGCCCGGGTGGAAGCGGCCACCCAAACCCGATCCGATGACGTCCGGGCGGTTATCACGAGGCCGCCGCCGCCCATGACCGCGGATGCGCGCCAGACGCTACTCACCTTTCTCGCAACGCGCGCGCCGGACGCGACCGTTTGCCCCAGCGAGGTCGCGCGGGCGATGGCTGCCGGGGAAGACTGGCGCATGGTCATGCCGGTGGTCCACTCGGCGGTCGATCGCCTGCTCGAGGAGGGCGTGATTCGGTTGAGCTGGAAAGGGCAGCAACTAGCCTCGCGTGCCGGGCCTTACCGGATCGGTATCAAAGTTCCGCGACAAGACTCATAAAGGATGTCGTGGCTATCGCCAATGTCCGCTTTGGGTGGAAAGCGGACATTCGATATGCTCATCTCGATATGATGCGAGCCCGAAGTATCCGCAGAAAAAGAAAACTAGCGGCGTTGCTGGGCTTCGTCGGCTGCATCGCAGCAACTACATGGCTCTACGACCACCGCCATTTTGCCTTCCAATGGCCGAGGAACATCCAGCATGAAGTGCTCGGAACGACTATCGCTACTGATGACAGCCTCATCTCCAAAGAGCGGCATTTCTCTCAATTCGGCGAAGGCTTCGCGAGATGGCGTTACAAGGCCGACGCCTCTGCGTCTGACCTAAGGCGTCTTTGTGGAGAAACCGACGTGGCGACTTGCAAGTTCACCCGCTCCCGCAAAGTTGAAGACGGGGCTGATGTGTCGGTAAGCCTTTCAAGAGGCGTGCTTACCATTGAAGAGGTGTGGAACTAACGTCTGCTTAGGGTGGAAAGCGGACATCACGGCTGGGCGGCTAACTGCTCCAACGCGTTTGATGCGGCTGCACTGACCTGCTGCCACATGGGATGGCCAGTGAACGCAATATCATCCCCGTTACCAACGCTCCCTAAGACGATCTCCAGCGCAGCTTTGAGATGCTGAATGGCAGCGACCTCAGTGTGATTCAGCAGCGTGACGCCGATGTCAGTCTCGTCCAAATCATTGTCATCGAAGAAAAAGTGAAAGACCTCGTCGATGCCAGCAGCCAATCCCTTCTCTCTTTGCGCACTCCAGAGGGTGCGCGGGTCAGATGAAGCCATTTCGTGGAGGTAGAGGACCATCTCGCTACGACGGTGGGGCATCGAAAGCGGCAACTGGGAGTGTTCCGCTGAATCCATAGCGGAAGCACTAAACTACTGCGCAATGTCCGCAATGGGTCGAAAGCAGACATTTTGCGTAAGCGGCTGTTGCCGGGGTAGGGGACCGTGCACCGGTCGATCGTCCGCCCCCTAGAGGCACGCCTCCAGATACGGCTGGTCGAACCCGTACTGCTTAGCCTTGTCGAGGGTATAGGGGCGAAGGCCCATGGCGCGATATTCGCCGATGATCTTGCCGTCGGCAGTTTCGTCGAGATATTCGAACTTGAACAGCTCCTGGGTGACGATGACCTCGCCTTCCATGCCGATCACTTCGGTGATGTTGGTGGTGCGGCGCGACCCGTCGCGAAGACGCTTCACCTGCACGATGAGATCGACCGAGTCCGCGATCTGGCGGCTGATCGCTTCTTTCGGGATCTTGATGTCGCCCATCATCACCATGTTCTCCATACGCGCGAGGCATTCGCGCGGGGAGTTGGAGTGGAGGGTTGCCATCGAGCCGTCGTGACCCGTGTTCATGGCGGCCAGAAGGTCGAAACATTCCTGGCCGCGAATTTCGCCGAGGATGATCCGGTCGGGACGCATACGCAGCGCGTTGATGACGAGGTCGCGAATGGTGATCGCGCCCTGTCCCTCGAGGTTGGGCGGACGGGTTTCGAGCGGCAGCCAGTGCGGTTGCTGGAGGCGAAGTTCGGCCGCGTCTTCGATGGTGATGACGCGCTCGCCTGGGTCGATCATCTTCGACAGGGCGTTCAGCATGGTGGTCTTGCCCGAACCGGTACCGCCCGAGATGACGATGTTCATCCGCGCCGCGCCCGCGATCTTGAGGCAGGTCGCCATCTTTTCGCTCATCGAGCCGAAGCCGCGCATCATGTCGAGCGTGATCGGCTTTTCCGAGAACTTACGGATCGAGATGGCGGTGCCCTTGAGGCTTAAGGGCGGGATGATGACGTTGACGCGGCTGCCGTCGGCAAGGCGGGCGTCGGCGAGCGGCGTGGTCTGGTCGACGCGGCGGCCGACCTTGTTCACGATCCGCTGGGCGATCTGGAACAGATGTTCCTCGTCGCGGAACTGAATCTGGGCGAGCTGCAGCTTGCCCTTCTTTTCGATAAAGGTCTGGTCGGGGCCGTTGACCATGATGTCGCTGACCGCCGGATCGGCGAGCAGTTCCTCGAGCGGCCCGAGACCGAGCAGTTCGTCGACCAGCACCTTTTCCAGCGCGAACTGCTCGCGCCGGTTGAGGTTGATCTTGAGCTCGATCAGCACTTCCGAGATGATCGGGCGAAATTCCTCGGCCAGTTCGTCCTTGCTGAGGGTCGCGGCGGCTTCGGGATCGACGCGCTCGAGCAGGCGCGGGAGCACCTGCTCCTTGATCCGGTGGACCGAGGCTTCGAACCCTTCCTGCCTCGACGACCCCGCATCCGCGCTGGCGTTCATGCGGTTGTTCAGCCGGTCCATCGCGCCGCCCGGTTCGACCGCCGGGGCAGCGGCAGATGCGATCTCAGGCTCGTCGATCGGCGGGAATTGCTCGCCGCCGCCCGGGGCACCGGCAGCGCCGCCCTTCATCGGACGGGCCACGCCGAAGCTTGGGCGCCCACCGCCACGCTTTCCGAATGCGCTCATGCCCGTACTGTCCCGTCTCTCTTTAAGCGAAGTTCAGCGTGGTTGATGCCACGCAAACTTTGCCAAAAAGCTAATCGGGGAAGGCGTTTCTTAACTATGCGGAGCTGCGGGCTGCCTGCTCCGGGCGCGAAGGGTCAGGCCTCGGCGCTCTCGGCGAGGATGGTGAGGCCGCTGTCGCCGACCTCGGCAAACCCGCCGGACACGCGGATCCGCTCGGGGGTGCCGTTGGCGGTGCGATAGACTGCCAGTTCGCCATCGCGCAGCGTGGTCATGAAGGGCGCATGGCCGGCCATCACGCCGAACTCACCCTCAGTACCGGGGACTACGACCATGTGGACGTCGTCGCTCATCAACTGGCGCTCGGGAGTGACGAGGGTGAAGTGAAGGTCTGCCATCGCTTGTTACCTGCTCCCCTCCCGCGGGCGGGAGGGGCTGGGGGTGGGCCTTCGTCAATCTGAGGGATAGGCGGCCGCGAAAGACCTACCCCTCGACCCCCTCCCGCGAGCGGGAGGGGAAGGGGCGCTTACGCGTCGGCGGCCAGCTTCTCGGCCTTGGCCACCGCCTCGTCGATCCCGCCGACCATGTAGAAGGCGTTTTCGGGAAGGTGGTCGTACTCGCCGTTCACCACCGCCTTGAACGAGCGGACGGTGTCTTCGACCTGCACGAACTTGCCGGGGATGCCGGTGAACACTTCGGCGACGTGGAACGGCTGCGAGAGGAACTTCTGGATCTTGCGGGCGCGGCTGACGACCAGCTTATCCTCTTCCGACAGTTCATCCATGCCAAGAATGGCGATGATGTCCTGCAGGCTCTTGTACTTCTGAAGCACTTCCTGAACCGCGCGGGCGGTTTCATAATGCTCCTGGCCGACCACCGAGGGGGTCAGCACGCGGCTGACCGAGTCGAGCGGATCGACCGCCGGGTAGATGCCGAGCTCGGAAATCGCGCGGCTCAGCGTCGTGGTGGCGTCCAAGTGGGCGAACGACGCGGCCGGGGCCGGATCGGTAAGATCGTCGGCGGGAACGTAGATCGCCTGCACCGAGGTGATCGAGCCCTTGTTGGTCGAGGTGATGCGTTCCTGCAGCTGGCCCATGTCGGTCGACAGGGTCGGCTGATAGCCCACGGCGGAGGGAATACGGCCAAGCAGCGCCGACACTTCCGAGCCCGCCTGGGTGAAGCGGAAGATGTTGTCGACGAAGAACAGCACGTCCTGGCCTTCGACGTCGCGGAAATATTCGGCCTGGGTCAGACCCGACAGGGCGACGCGGGCGCGCGCTCCCGGCGGCTCATTCATCTGGCCGAACACGAGCGCCACCTTGGATCCCTCGCTGGTCGGGTTGCCGTCGGCGTCGCTGGCGATGACGCCGGCTTCGAGGAACTCGTGATACAGGTCGTTACCCTCGCGGGTACGCTCGCCGACGCCGGCGAACACGCTGACGCCGCCGTGGCCCTTGGCGATGTTGTTGATCAGTTCCTGGATCAGCACGGTCTTGCCGACGCCGGCGCCGCCGAACAGGCCGATCTTGCCGCCCTTGGCGTAGGGAGCGAGGAGGTCGATGACCTTGATCCCGGTGACCAGGATCGAGGCGTCGGTCGACTGGTCGACGAACAGCGGGGCGTCGGCGTGGATCGGTGCCGACATGTCGCTGCCGATGGGGCCACGCTCGTCGATCGGTTCACCGATGACGTTCATGATGCGGCCGAGGGTCTTGGGACCGACGGGAACGCGGATCTGCGAGCCGGTGGCGCGGACCGATTGACCGCGGGTCAGGCCCTCGGTCGCGTCCATGGCGATGGTGCGGACCATGCTCTCGCCGAGGTGCTGGGCAACCTCGAGGACCAAGCGGTTACCGTTGTTGTCGGTCTCGAGCGCCGACAGGATGGCCGGAAGCTCGCCGTCGAAGGCGACGTCGACCACGGCGCCGATCACCTGCGCGACGCGGCCGGTGAGGTTGGAAGTGGTGCCCGTCGTGGGGGCCATGATGTTGTCGGCGGCGGTAGCCATGGCTGTTTTCCTTGCCTTGTCGTGTCTGTTTAAAGCGCTTCGGCGCCGGAGATGATCTCGACCAGTTCGGTCGTGATCGCAGCCTGGCGCTGGCGGTTGTATTGAATGGAGAGGCGATTGATCATGTCGCCGGCGTTGCGGGTCGCATTGTCCATCGCGGTCATCTGGCTGCCGTAGAAGCCGGCCTGATTTTCCAGCATCGCGCGATAGATCTGGATCGCGACGTTGCGCGGCAGCAGCGCGGCGAGAATTTCTTCTTCGTCCGGCTCATATTCGACCGCGGCCGAAGTAGCCGAACTCGGAGGCGCACCTGCGTCGTTGGCGGCGCGCGGCTTGACCGGGATGATCTGCTCGACCGTCGGTTCCTGCGCGAGGACCGAGCGGAAGTTCGAGTAAGCCAGATGCGCGACGTCGAACTCGCCCGCTTCGAAGCGGCGGGTGACCTCGGCGGCGACGGCCTGCGCGTCGGCGTAGGTCGGGTTCTTCATTTCGCTGGTGTCGTACTGGCCGACGATCTTGCCCGATCCGAAGAAGCGGGTCAGCACCGGGCGGCTCTTGCGGCCGACGATGTAGAAGCTGACGTCCTTGCCCTGCGCGACCAGCTCATCGGCCTGGCGGCGAACCGCGCGGACGATGTTGGTGTTGAACGCGCCGGCAAGCCCCCGATCCGAGCTCGCGACCACGATCAGGTGGCGCTGGTCCGAACCGGTGCCCGCGATCAGCTTGGGGCTCTGCGGGCCGACGGTGATCCGGCTGGCAAGACTGGCGACGACATCGCTCAGCCGCTGCGAATAGGGACGGCCCTGCTCGGCATTGCTCTGCGCACGGCGAAGCTTCGCCGCGGCGACCATCTTCATCGCCTTGGTGATCTTCTGCGTCGACTTGACCGAGCCGATGCGGAGCTTGAGGGCTTTAAGCGATGCCATCTTCGTTCCTTTACCCCTCCCGCGCTGGGGAGGGGACTAGCTTCAGGCGAACTGCTTGCCGAACTCGCCGAGCGCGCTCTTGAGCGAAGCGGCGGTTTCGTCGTCCAGCGCCTTGGTGTCGCGGATCTTGGCCAAAATCTCCGGCTTGTCCGAACGCATGTAGCTGAGCAATGCGGCTTCGTAGCGGGTCACGTCGTTGGTAGGCACGCTGTCGATGAAGCCCTGGGTGCCGGCGAAGATCGCGACGACTTGTTCTTCGATCGGCATCGGCTGGAACTGGCCCTGCTTCAGGAGCTCAGTCAGGCGCGCGCCGCGGGCCAGCAGCTTCTGGGTCGAGGCGTCGAGGTCCGAACCGAACTGCGCGAAGGCGGCCATTTCGCGATACTGAGCCAGCTCCAGCTTGATCGAGCCGGCGACCTTCTTCATCGCCTTGGTCTGCGCGGCCGAGCCGACGCGGCTGACCGAGAGACCGACGTTGATGGCCGGACGAACGCCCTGGTAGAACAGGTCGGTCTCAAGGAAGATCTGGCCGTCGGTGATCGAGATGACGTTGGTCGGAATGTAGGCCGACACGTCGCCCGCCTGGGTCTCGATCACAGGAAGCGCGGTCAGCGAGCCGTTGCCGTTGGCATCGTTCATCTTGGCGGCGCGCTCGAGCAGCCGGCTGTGCAGATAGAAGACGTCGCCCGGATAGGCTTCGCGGCCCGGCGGACGGCGCAGCAGGAGCGACATCTGGCGGTAGGCGACGGCCTGCTTCGACAGATCGTCGTACACGATCACGGCGTGCATGCCGTTGTCGCGGAAATATTCGCCCATCGCGCAGCCGGTGTAGGGCGCAAGGAACTGCAGCGGGGCCGGCTCCGACGCGGTGGCGGCGACGACGATGGAATATTCCATCGCGCCATTTTCTTCGAGCGCGCGTACGATCTGCGCGACGGTGGAGCGCTTCTGGCCGACCGCGACGTAGATGCAGTACAGCTTCTCGTTCTCGTTATCGCCCTGATGCGCGGCCTTCTGGTTGATGAAGGTGTCGAGCGCGACGGCGGTCTTGCCGGTCTGGCGGTCGCCGATGATCAGCTCGCGCTGGCCGCGGCCGACGGGGACGAGGGCGTCGAGGGCCTTGAGGCCGGTCTGCATCGGCTCGTGGACCGACTTGCGCGGGATGATGCCTGGTGCCTTTACTTCGACGCGGCTGCGCTTTTCGGCGACGATCGGGCCCTTGCCGTCGATCGGGTTGCCGAGCGCGTCGACAACGCGACCGAGCAGGCCCTTGCCGACGGGAACGTCGACGATGGTGCCGGTGCGCTTGGCGGTCGAGCCTTCCGAGATGTTCGAGTCAGACCCGAAGATCACGACGCCGACGTTGTCGGCTTCGAGGTTCAGGGCCATGCCCTTGGTGCCGTTCTCGAACTCGACCATCTCGCCGGCCTGGACGTTGTCGAGGCCGTGAATACGGGCAATGCCGTCGCCGACCGACAGCACCTGGCCGACTTCGGAGACCTGCGCGTCGGCGTCGAAGTTCGCGATCTGGTCGCGGATGACGCGGGAGATTTCAGCGGCGCGGATATCCATGTTCAGCCTTTCATAGCCGTAGCTAGAGTATTGAGTTTGGTGCGGATCGACGCGTCGATCATCTGGCTTCCGAGCCGGACGACGATGCCGCCGAGGATGGAGGGATCGACGCGGGCATCGATACGGATGTCACGCCCGACGCGGGCGCCGAGCTGGGTCTTAAGCGCAGCAATCTGGTTGTCGTCGAGCGGACGGGCCGAGGTAACCTCGGCCGTGGTCTCGCCGCGATGATTAGCCGCAAGCGAGCCGAAGATGCGGATAATGTCGGACAACTGGCGCAGGCGGCCGTTCTTTGCCAGCACCGCCACGAAGCGGGTGGTCAGCGGATCGAGGCCCATCGAGGGAGCGACCGCGTCCAGCGCCTTGCTGGCCGCGTCGCGCGATACCAGCGGACTGGAGACCAGGCCCTGCAGGTCACGCGATTCGCCAAGCGCCGCCTTGAGCTTGTCGAGGCTCTGCCCGACGTTATCGATCTGGCGTTCGTCGCGGGCAAGGTCGAACAGCGCAGACGCATAGCGTCCCGCTAAGCTGGCCCGAATGCCGCCGGAAGTCTCCACGCGCCCAAAGCTCCGTCAAAGATATGCAAAGCGGGGCGTCTTCGACCTTGCGATCGATCACCCCTGCCGGATTGCCGCGCCCCTAGCAGGGGGGTCGGGACGATGCAAGGCGAGTCACAGGTCGAGGCGGAGGAAACGGGTGAAATCGCTGGTCGGATAGCCGCCGAACGGGTCACTCGCGAGGAAGCCCGCGCGCTCGTACAGGCGGAGCGCGGCGGCGAAATCGGGCGTGGTCCCGGTTTCGAGCAGCAGGCGGTCGTAGCCGCGGGCGCAGGCTTCGGCGGTGATGGCCGCGAGAATCGCCTTGCCGGCGCCTTTGCCGAGCGCGGCCGGGTCGGTCCGCATCGACTTGATCTCTCCTTCGCCGTCCCCGAGCGCTTTCAACGCACCGAAACCAAGGAGTTCGCCGTGCTCGCGGGCGGTGAAGAAGGTGATGGAGGGATGGGCGAGAGCCGAACCGGGGAGCACGTGGCAGGCCTCGGGCGGCGAATGGGCGTGCATGGCGGCCACATGGAGAGCCAGCAGCGCCTGAACGTCGGGCCGGTCGAGTTCGCCTTGCGTGATGGTGATCGGCATGGCGCCTTTCCTAAACCGGTGCGCGCGGCGGGGCGAGGTGAAGCTTTGACCGCAATATTCGGGACGCGCCCGGCGCTCGGGCTTGGTAGAAGCGTTGGCATGATCGACGAACAATCGGCGTGGGAAGCCTTCGAGGCGAGAGACCGCAAGGCGGACGACCGTTTCGTCGTGGTCGTCAGCACCACCCGCATCTACTGCCGTCCTTCATGCCCGGCACGGCGCCCGCGGCGCGAGCATGTTCGCTTCTTCCCCACCGGCGAAGAGGCGGTCACCGCCGGCTATCGCGCTTGCCTGCGCTGCACGCCCGATACGGTGGCGCGGGACCGGGCGGCGGTGGCTGCCGCCCTGACGCTGCTGGAGCAGGCGGAAGAAAAGCTGTCGCTTGACGCGCTGGCGAGTGCGGTCGGTTATGCCCCGCATCATTTCCAGCGTCTGTTCACCCGCGATGTCGGCGTTTCGCCTGCGGCCTGGCAACGGGCGCGTCGGCTGAATGACGCGGATCGGCGGCTTGGCGATGGCGCTTCCGTGGCAGACGCAATCTACGAAGCGGGCTATTCGGCGCCGAGCCGCTTCTATGCCGACGCAAAGGCCGCTGGCCTCAAGCCGGCAGCGCTGCGCAAAGGAGGAGAAGGCATGATCATCGATTGGGCCCGGGTCGAGAGCGCATTCGGGCCCTTGCTGATTGCGGCCACCGAGCGCGGGCTCTGCCGGGTCTGCTTCGACGAGGATGAAGCTGCGCTACGGGGCCGTTATCCGGCGGCGACGTTCAACGAGAATCCGGACGCCCCCTTGATCCAGGCGGCGCTGGCCGCGATCGACGACCCGGCGCTGGCCGCGTCCTTGCCCACCGATGTCTCGGGCACCGCGTTTCAGCAACGCGTGTGGGCCGAGCTTCGGCGTATCCCGCCGGGTGAGACACGGTCCTATCTCGATATCGCCCGGGCGCTCGGCGATCCGAATGCGACCCGCGCGGTGGGGACGGCCAACGGCGCCAATCCCATCGCCATCATCGTGCCATGTCACCGGGTGGTGCGGAACGACGGATCGCTCGGCGGCTATGCCGGGGGGCTGGAGCGCAAGAAGGATCTTCTCGCCGCCGAAACAAAGCACGCGCAAGGTTCGTTGCTTTGAGGTCGTGATCACGCCGCTTCCCTTTCTCGACCGGACCAACCGCGCGCTCGCCAAGGCGCCGCCGGTTACGCTCGATCCGGACGAGATCGAGGCGTTCGTGCTGAAGCGCGCGGGCGCGGCGCGGATCGATGGCGACCATTGGCGCCCGTGGTTCTCGCTCCTGGCCGAAGAGCTGGAACGACATGCCGCGCTCAATCCCCTCGGTCGTCTCGTCGCCAATGGGCAACTGGTCGGGCTGCTGACTGCGCGGGTTCGGGCGGAGCGGCTGCTGGCGCGCCATCCGGAGATCATGGATCGCCCTATCGAACGGCCGATCATCATCATGGGGCCGATGCGATCGGGCTCGACCCGCGTGCAGCGCCTGCTTGCGAGCGATCCACGCTTTGCCTGGACACGCTTCTACGAAAGTCTGTTCCCGGTGCCCTATGGACGCGGGAACGTCCGGCGGAAGTGGCAGGCGGCTGCGGTGCATCGCTTGCTGCGCACGCTCAACCCGGCGGTGCAACGCATCCATCCTTCGGGTCCAACGCTGCCGGACGAGGAGTTCGGGCATCTTTCCTATGCCATGACCAGCGCGCAGGCGGCGGTGCAGTGGCACGTGCCCGGTCTGGTCGCGGCCGAGAAGCAGCGCGACTGGTCGCCGGTGATGAACGAGTTGGCGACCTTGCTGCGGCTGAACGGCTGGGCAAGAGGCGAGAAACCCGGGCGGCGATGGGTGCTGAAATGCCCGGCTTATGGCGACATGGCCGACGCGCTGTTCGAGGCTTTTCCCGACGCCAGCGTCATTCATCTGGGCCGCGATCCAGCCACGGTCGTGGCGTCCAGCGCCAGCTTGGTGTTCGAACAACGCCGAATTCATAGCGATGCCGTGCATCGCGAAGCGGTCGGGGCCGAATGGTTCGCGCGCACGCTCGAGCGCCAGCAGAATCAGGATGCCGCGCGGAAGCGCCACCCGGCCATCGCGGCTTTCGACCTTTCCTACGACGAAGTGTCGAGCGACTGGCGAGCGGCCATGCACCGGCTTTACCATTTCCTCGGCGAACCGCTGACGGAAGAGGCGCTGGGCGGAATGGCGGCTTATCTCGACCGCGCGAGCGAGCACCGGGGGCATCGCTATGACGCCAAGGCGTTCGGGCTCGACGAAGAAGAGGTCAGGCGACCATTTGATCGATCCTCCGCTTACGAAACGTCAAAGGCGCCGATACTGGCCGCAGCGGCCTATTCGTAAGGGCTGCCAGGCACCGCTTTGGCCCAGCCGGGTGCGGCGGGTTCGATCGAATCGAGAAACCGCCTCGCCTGTGCCCGCACCTCGGCCTTGGTTTCTGGCCCGAAGCGGTCCCACGTCGCATAGGGTTGCCACAATCTCCGGTTGTTGCGCAGCTTCTTTTCGTTGCGATCGAGAAAATCCCAGTAGAGCGCATTGAACGGACAGGCGTCTTCGCCGACGCGTTTTTTGACGTCGAAGCGGCACCCTTTGCAGTAATTGCTCATCCGGTTGATGTACGCGCCCGAGCCCGCATAGGGCTTGGTGCCCAAGCGCCCGCCGTCGGCAAACTGGCTCATGCCGAGCACATTGGGATGCTCGACCCATTCATAGGCGTCGGCGTAGACTACCAGATACCAGTCGGCGACCTGGGCGGGGTCGATGCCCGCCAGCATGGCGAAATTGCCGAGCACCATCAGCCGCTGAATGTGATGGGCGTAGGCGTTGTCGCGGGTGTTGCGGACACTGTCGGCGCAGCACGCCATGTCGGTGGCGCCGGTCCAGTAGAAATCGGGCAGGTCGCGGCTGTTCTCGAAGAAATTGACCTCGGACAGGCCCGGCATCTCGAGCCAGTACATGCCGCGAATATATTCGCGCCAGCCGATCATCTGGCGGATGAAGCCTTCGGCGGCGTTGAGCGGGACCTCGCCGCGGTGATAGGCGGCTTCGGCGGCTTCACAGACTTCGAGGGCGGTCAGGAGCCCGCAATTGAGGCTGGTCGACAGGCGCGAATGATAGAGGAAGTCGGCGCCTTCGAGCATGGCGTCCTGGTAGGTGCCGAAGCGGGGCAGCCGCTCGGCAACGAAATCGTCGAGCAGCGCGCGGGCCTCGGTCGCCGTCACCGGCAGCGCGAAACGGTCGAGCGTTCCGAAATGATGGCGGAAGCGGCCTTCGACCAGCGCGATGACCTCGCGGGTGATGGTATCGGCCGCGAAGCGCTGCGGCTCGCGCATGGGGCGGGCCTTGGGCGGCGGGGCGCGATTGTCCTTGTCGTAATTCCACTGGCCGCCGGTGGGCGTGTCGTCGGACTCCATGAGGAGGCCGGTGCGGCGGCGCTGCTGGCGATAGAAGTTTTCCATCACCAGTTCGCGGCGGCTGGCGGCCCAGGCGAAGAAGTCGGGGAGGGGGCAGATGAAGCGGTCGTCGGCGAGGATCTCGACCGGCAGGCCGAAGCGTTCGGCCCAGCCTTCGATCGCTTTCTGGACGCGCCATTCGCCGGCTTCGACGATGCGGATGGCGGCGGGACGGTGGCGTTCGACCGCGCGGGCCACCTCGCCGGTGAAGCTGCCCGTGTTCTCGTTGCCGTCGAGGCGGATGTAGTCGACCTGCCAGCCGTCGGCGCGAAGCTCCTCGGCGAAATGGCGCATCGCCGAGAGGATCAGGACGATCTTTGCCTTGTGATGGCGGACGTAGGTGGTCTCCTCCGCAACCTCCATCAGCAGGAGGCGGGCGTCCGTCTTGTCGACCCCGCGCAGGGAGGCGAGGCCGTGGCTGAGCTGGTCGCCGAGAATGGGAATAAGCAGCATGTCGCCAGGCTAGACGGATGGACCGGGCGGAAGGATGCGGCCTGTGGCCCATCGACGGTATCGGTAAGCGAAAGTTTGATGGCGGCGCTTCGTCAGCGTGGCGCCTCGATTTGGCGCTAACGCGGCCATCGCTACTCCCGGTTAAGAGATTGTCGGGCAAGGATCATCCCGATGCTTGCCCGAATCCCGGCCGCCCTGGCCCTGTCCCTTCTGTTCGCCGCGCCTGCTTCCGCTCAATCATGGGAAGCGCAGGCCCTGGACTTGCACAACCGGGAGCGCGCTGCGTTCCGGGTCGCGCCGCTGGCCTGGGACTTCGGGCTTGCCGCCGCGGCCGACGTCTATGCGAGCGAACTCGCGCGTACCGGGCGGTGGGGGCACAGCCCCAAGGCGACGCGGCCCGGGCAGGGCGAGAACCTCTGGATGGGCACGACCGGCGCCTACCGGATCGAGGACATGGTCGGCGGCTGGACCGGCGAGCGGCGCTGGTTCCGGCCGGGCGTGTTTCCGGCGGTCAGCACGACCGGCAACTGGATCGACGTCGGCCATTACACGCAAATGGTCGCGAGCCGGACCACCCGTGTCGGCTGCGCGATCCGTTCGGGCGGGCAGTGGACCTATCTCGTCTGCCGCTATTCGCCGTCGGGTAATGTCGATGGAAGGGCGATGCCCTGATCGGAATCTTCTTCAAGACCTGACCGCATCCGGAAATCGTCCTCCATTGCGGTAAGAGCACCAGACGCATCGCGGGCCTTGATCCGATCCATGGCTTGGGTGAGCATCGGCCGCTTGGCGATGTCGAGGTGCGGATTGAAGATCACCGCCGCAAGCAGGGGTTCGGCCGCTTCGACCTTTTTGTCGGTCAGCATCTGCCGAACCGTGGTCAGGCGCAGTCCGATGTCGTTGGGGGCCAGAGCGAAGGAGTAATAAAGTCCATCGATGGCATTCGCCGTTGGACGAACTCCGGCCATCCGGAAGGTCTGGTAGAAGAGATAAAGGGGCTCGGCGTTCTCGAGGTCAGCGCCGTTGGCCCTGACCAGCCACCGTCGGATCGCGGACCAATCGGCCTTAGTCGGCGCCGTCCGTGCCTCCGCGATCATCGCCTTGGCGCGGTACTACAAGGCCTGAGGGTGTCTAGGATCGGCAGCCACAGCGCGATCGGCGGCAGCCTTGCTGCCGGCATAGTCCCTCGCATCGAACAGCGCTTCGGCGAGCGACGCCTGAACCGAGGCGTGACCGGGGAAGGCTGCAGCGATACGGCTGGCGTCGGCGGCCACCGAACGCGCGGTCGCGGCATTGACCCCGCGTTCCGAACGGATGCGAATCGGCATGATCGCTTCTTCGCCGGCACTGAGCGGGCGAAGGGCGACGACCGGCTTGGGTCCTGGCGACACGAGAGCGCCGCGGAAAGTCCCTCGCGCGTAGCGGTCGAGTTGCTGGTCGAGAAGCTTTAGATCGCCGAATGCCGCTTGCGCCGCCGCGAGCGGCTTCTGCCCGCGTGCAAGCCCTTGAACATAGGTGTCGAGCTGTCCCCGGCGCGCGTCGCTGAACGACAGGAAATGCGCGAGCAGCCAGCCCTTGCCGTAGATCGAAGCGTGATCTTCCTGATTGCGGGGCGTAGCCGCCGTTAGCAGTTGCTCGGCGTTGAAGCCGAAGTCGTTCACGATCGAATAGCCCCGACTTTGCGGAGGCAGACCGATCTTGATCGATCCGTCCTTCTGGACCTCGGCGGTTCCGAAGAATTCGGCAAAGCCTTCGATCATCCACGGGGCCAGCGGCGTCATGGTGTCGCTCAGCATCATGTGGTGCAGATATTCGTGCTGGAAAATGTGTTCGGCAGACACACCGTTAGTTCTTTCCTCGTTGCGGTTGCTGACGAAAGCTACCGAGCCGGCGGCGCGCGGAATGTAGAAGCCGAGCACGTTTCTGCGGTCGGGTCGCGCATACAGCGATTGCATGGCCGAAACCGATGGGAGGACGTAGATGGTGACCCGTGCCCCGTCGGTCAGTTCGGGATCCTCCATCTTGCGGATTTGCCGGACCATGGCGTCGAACCGTTCGAGCCGCTCGGCATAGTCGGCCAGGTCCTTCGGCTTCTGCTCGGAATAGATGATGAAATGCCGGGTCTTTGCTTCGTGCCAGCGCGCCGCTGCAGGACTAACCGCGGCGGCAATCAGCAGAAGGGCAAGCAACCCACTACGAATCAACATTCCTTTCCCCCCGAAACGACTGCCGGAATTAGAGAAAGGAATAGGGGTCCACGTCAACCGCGACCCTGACCTTGGCGGACCATTCGACCTCGCCGAGCCAATCGCGGATGACATTCTGGACGTCGAGGCTGCGTCGGGCGTGGACGAGCAGGCGGAAGCGGTGGCGGCCGCGCAGCATGGCGAGCGGGGCGGGGGCGGGACCGTAGACCGCCATGCCCTCGACCTGCGGGGCCTTGCGCCCGATGCGGGTGGCGGTTTGCTCGGCTTCCCCCTTGTCTTCGGCGCTGACGACGATGGCGGCCAGGCGGCCGAACGGAGGCATGCCGGCTTCCTGGCGCGATTCGGTTTCGGCGGCGACGAATTGCTCGGTGTCGCCGCTGACGAGGGCAGCGATGACGGGGGCGTCGGGCTGGTGGGTCTGAACCAGCACGCGGCCGGGCTTGCCTCCGCGTCCAGCGCGGCCGGCGACCTGGCTGATCTGCTGGAAGGTGCGCTCGGCCGCGCGAAGGTCGCCGCCCGACAGGCCGAGGTCGGCGTCGATCACGCCAACCAAAGTGAGGTTCGGGAAGTGATAGCCCTTGGTAACGAGCTGAGTGCCGACCACGATGTCGATTTCGCCGTCTTCCATTTGCCGCACGAATTCGGCGGCGCGGGCCGGGCTCCAGATGGTGTCGGAGGTGACGATCGCGGTGCGCGCGTCGGGAAACAGCGCCTGCACCTCGTCAGCGATGCGCTCGACGCCGGGGCCACAGGCGACGAGGCTGTCCTGGTCGCCGCATTCGGGGCAGGCGGCGGGCGGGGGGATGACCAGCCCGCAATGATGGCAGGCGAGGCGGCGCATCAGGCGATGCTCGACCATCCAGGCGGTGCAGTTCGGGCATTGGAAGCGATGCCCGCAGGTGCGGCATAGCGTCAGCGGAGCGAAGCCACGGCGATTGAGAAATAGCAGGCTCTGCTCGCACGCTGCCAGATTGGCTTCGATTTCGCTCACCAGTTGCGGGGCGATCCAGCGTCCGCGCGGCGGCGGGTCAGCGGTGAGGTCGAGGGCGGTCAGCGTTGGCAACTGCGCTCCGGCATGACGTTCGCGCAGTTGCAGCTCCCGGTAGCGGCCGGTCTCGACCATGTGCCGCGTTTCGAGCGCGGGGGTGGCGGAGGAGAGGATTACCGGAATGTCCTCGAACCGCGCCCGCATCACCGCCACGTCGCGGGCGTGATACTGGACGCCGTCCTCCTGCTTGAACGAGGCTTCGTGGGCTTCGTCGACGACGATCAGGCCGAGGTTGGCGTAGGGCAGGAAGAGAGCGGAGCGCGCGCCGACCACCACCTTCGCTTCGCCGCTGGCGATCCCACGCCACGCGCGGCGCCGCTGCGAAGAGCGCAGGTCGCTGTGCCACGCCGTCGGTTCGCAGCCGAAGCGGGCGGCGAAGCGCTTGAGGAAGGGCTGGGTGAGGGCGATCTCAGGGAGAAGTACGAGCACTTGCAGCCCTTTGCGCGCCGCTTCTGCGACGGCTTCGAAATAGACCTCTGTCTTGCCTGAGCCGGTGATGCCGTCGAGAAGCACCGGGTCGAACCCGCCGCCGATTGAGGCGACGAGGCTGTCGGCGGCGGTTTGCTGGTCCTCGCTGAGGGTCGGCGGCGCGAAGTCGGGATCGGGACAGCTCAGCGGCTGGTCGGCCTCGACCTGGATCCGCTCCAGCGCGCCGCTGTTGACCAGCCCGCGCAGCACCGCATCACTGACCTCGGCATGGGCAGCAAGCTCGCGGATCGTGCCTTGGCGGCCTTCAAGACGGTCGAGCGCCTGGGTGCGCTGCGGGGTCAGGCGGTCCGGACGCTCTCCGGTCAGGCGGTATTCGGTCAGCTGGCGTGAGCCCTCCAGCGCCGACGACGACGGCAGCACCATCCGCAGCACCGAGGCGAGCGGCGAGAGATAATAGTCGGCCGTCCATTCGCACAGGCGGCGAAGCGGCGCCGGGATTGGCGGCACGTCGATCAACCCGGCAAGCGGGCGCAGGCGGTTGTCGCCGACTTCCTCGCTCGGCAGCCGTTCGGCTTCCCACGCCACGCCGACCAGTTGGCGCGGGCCCAGCGGCGCGACTACCACGCTGCCCGGCTCGACCGCCATGCCATCGGGCACGCGGTAGTCGAGCGGCCCCAAGGCAGCATTCAAAGTGACGACACGGGCGCGAGGGAGGGGCACCCGGGCGCTCTAGGCGAAAGGACCGGGTGGAACCAAGGGCCTGCAATCGCTATCTAAGGCTCATGTACACGACCGATCTCTCCAAGCCCGGCAGCGCCAAGGTCCAGCCGATCGGCCCCGCCGAGGATCCTGCGCTGCTCGACGCGTTCGAAGCGCGCGTCGCGGCGGACGAGTTCATCGAGCCCAAGGACTGGATGCCCGAGGCCTATCGCCGCACCCTGACGCGGCAGATCAGCCAGCACGCGCACAGCGAAATCGTCGGCATGCTGCCCGAAGGTAACTGGATCACCCGCGCCCCGTCGCTTCGGCGAAAAGCGATCCTGCTCGCCAAGGTGCAGGACGAGGCGGGGCACGGCCTTTACCTTTATTGCGCGGCGGAAACGCTGGGCACGAGCCGCGAGGAAATGATCGAGGCGCTGCATTCGGGCAAGGCCAAGTACAGCACGATCTTCAATTATCCGACGCTGACCTGGGCCGACATGGGCGCGATCGGCTGGCTGGTCGATGGCGCGGCGATCATGAACCAGGTGCCGCTGCAGCGGACCAGCTACGGTCCGTATGCCCGGGCGATGGTCCGCGTGTGCAAGGAAGAAAGCTTCCACCAGCGCCAGGGCTATGAAATCAGCATGGCTCTTGCCCGCGGCACTGCGGAGCAGAAGCGGATGATGCAGGACGCCTTCAACCGCTGGTGGTGGCCGAGTCTGATGATGTTCGGGCCGCCCGACGACAATTCGCCCAACACCGCGCAGTCGATGCGCTGGCGAATCAAGCGCGAGACCAATGACGAACTGCGCCAGAAGTTCGTCGATATCACCGTGCCGCAGGCCGAGTTCATCGGTCTTACCGTCCCCGATCCCGACTTGAGGTGGAACGAGGAAAAAGGCGGCTACGACTTCGGCGCGATCGACTGGGAGGAATTCTATTCGGTCGTGAAGGGCGAGGGCCCGGTCGCGAAGGAGCGGATCACGGCTCGCCGCGAAGCTTGGGAAAAGAATGCCTGGGTCCGCGAAGCCGCTGCGGCGCACGAGGCCAAGAAGCAGGCGCGCAAGGCCGCCGCTTGACGTTGTCCGCCGCCAAGGCGACAGGCCGACGCGGACGGAGGAACAGATGTCGGATTGGCCATTGTGGGAAGTGTTCGTGCGCACCAAGGGCGGGCTCGCGCACCGTCACTTTGGGAGTGTCCACGCGCCTGACGCGGAAATGGCGCTGCGCCACGCCCGCGACACCTATACCCGCCGCCAGGAAGGCGTCAGCCTGTGGGTGGTGAAGTCCTCCGACATCGTCGCGAGCGATCCAGCCCAGGCCGGCGAATTGTTCGAGCCAGCCGCCGACAAGGTTTATCGTCACCCGACCTTTTACGAGATCCCAGACGAGGTGAAGCACATCTGATGCCGAGCCTTCCGACCATTCAGCCCGAGGACGTAGCCGCCGCGGAAACGGTGCGCCCGACCGGGGCCTTCGATGCGCCGTCCGATGCGCATGACCCGGTCCGCGCCGGCTATCTGCTGCGCCTCGGCGACGACGCGCTGATCCTCGGTCAGCGCCTCAGCGAATGGACCGGTCATGCTCCGTCGGTCGAGGTCGACCTCAGCCTCGCCAATCTCGCGCTCGATCTGGTCGGACAGGCGACCCTGTTCCTGAGTGCAGCGGGCGATGCAGACGAACTGGCCTTCAAGCGTGACGTGCTCGACTTTCGCAACTGCCTGCTGGTCGAGCAGCCCAATGGTGATTTCGCCCGCACGATGATGCGGCACCTGTTGTTCTCGACCTGGCAGCACATGCTCTACCAGGCGCTCAGCGACAGCCGCGATCAGGCCGTGCGCGAGGTCGCGGCCAAGGGCGTCAAGGAAGTCGCCTATCACCGCGAAATCGCCGGCGAGTGGATCGTTCGTCTTGGCGACGGCACCGACGAAAGCCGAGCACGCACGCTCGACGCGCTCGACTGGTGCTGGCGTTTCGTGCCCGAATTGTTCGAGGTCGACGAGGAACTGGAAGCTGCGATCGCTGCCGGCATCGCCGCCGATCCGCGCGCTTTCGAAGCCGACTATCGCGCGGCCATCGCGGCGGTGCTGACGGAAGCCACGCTGCCCGTGCCCGCCGACCAGCGCGCCATTCTCGGCGGCCGCCGCGGGCATCACAGCGAGCATCTCGGCCACTTGCTCGCGATCATGCAATATCTGCCGCGCACCTATCCGGACGCCGTGTGGTGAGCGAAAAGCATTTCCACCCGCTCGAAGTGGCGGAAATCGTGGAGGAAACCGTCGACGCGCGTTCGATCCGTTTCGCGGTCCCGCCCGAGCTTGCCGACCTCTTCCGCTATCGCGCCGGGCAGCACCTGACGCTTCGCGCCGAGATCGGTGGCGAGGACGTGCGGCGCAATTATTCTTTGTGCACCGCGCCGCATGAAGGCGCGCTCAAGGTGACGGTGAAGCAGATCGCCGGCGGCGCCTTCTCCAACTGGGTCGCGAGCAATCTCAAGCCCGGCGACCGCCTCGACGTCATGCCGCCGCATGGCTCATTCACGACCGACTTCGACGCTGCCGCAACCCGGCATTATGTCGCGTTCGCGGGCGGGTCAGGCATCACCCCGATCATGAGCCTGGCGCGCACCGCGCTGGCCGAAGAGCCCGGCAGCCGTTTCACCCTCTTCTACGGCAATCGCGACGCCAGCAGCATCATCTTTCTCGACGCGCTGGCCGAACTGAAAGACCGTTATCTCGGGCGGTTCGAGCTGTTCCATCTGCTCAGCGACGAAGAAGGCGATGTCGAGCTATTGAACGGCATGCTCGACCGCGAAACGTGCGAGCAGGTCATCGCCGCCTTCGTGCCCGACGTCACCGACGTCGATGCCTTTTTCATCTGCGGCCCCGGCCCGATGATGGACGCCGCCGAGGCCGCTCTGCTCGATGCAGGGGTTTCCGCCGACCGCGTGCACATCGAGCGCTTCACCGCCGGAAGGCCGTCGGCCGCGCTCGCTGCCGAGATGGCCGAACTCAGCCAGAAGGCGGCCGGCCAGACAATGAGCGTGACCATCGACGGGCGCACCCGGCGGATCGCATTCGACGGCAGCAACATCCTCGATTCGGCGCGCGCCTCCGGTCTCCCGGCGCCCTTCGCCTGCAAGGCCGGTGTCTGCGCTACTTGCCGGGCCCGCGTCACCGGCGGAGAGGTCACCATGGCCGCCCGCTATGGCCTGTCCGACGAGGAAATCGCTGCCGGCTATGTGCTGACCTGCCAGGCCGTGCCCAAGGGTGAAGGCGTGGCGGTGGATTACGACGCCTGACCGCGCTAATCGCCGTTCCCATGTTGACCAGTCCAGCGCGCCGCGGCTTCGCCGATCTGCCACCCCTCGTCAGCGACTCGCTGCTGGCGCTGATCGCGATGGTCAATGCGGACGCCCGACCCGACAAGATCGACGTGGGCGTCGGCGTCTATCGCGATGGCGCGGGCCGAACCCCGATCATGCGCGCAGTCAAAGCGGCCGAGCAAAAGCTGCACGACGAGCAGCACAGCAAATCCTATCTCGGCGGCGCTGGCGACCGTGGGTTCGCCCAGGCCCTTCGCCCGATCGTGCTTGGCCGCCATGCGGGTGACAAGCGGATCGTCGGGCTCCAGACCCCCGGCGGTTGCGGCGCGATATTTCTTGCGCTGAAACTGGTCGCGACGGCCAACCCGGATGCGAAGGTCATCATGGGCACGCCGACCTGGCCCAACCACCCGCCGATGATCGCTGGCGCGCGGCTGCAGATCAGCGAATATCGCCACTACGAACCTGACGCCCGCAAGGTCGATTTCGCCGCCATGACCGAGGCGCTCGAGGCGGGGCGTCCCGGCGATGTCGCGCTGCTTCACGGCTGCTGCCACAATCCAACCGGCGCCGACCTCAGCGAAGATCAATGGCGTCAGGTCGCCGAGATCGTCGCGCGGCGCGGGCTGCTGCCGTTGATCGACTTTGCCTATCAGGGTTTTGCCCGTGGCCTCGATCAGGATCGCTTTGGGGTCGAACTGATGCTCGACACCTGCGACGAGGTGCTGATCACGCAAAGCTGCGACAAGAATTTCGCGGTCTACCGCGACCGTGTCGGATGCCTGTTCGTCAAGGCAGCGACCACCGATCAAGCGCAATTCGCTTTCACCCATCTCTTGCAGATCAGCCGTGAAGCCTGGTCGATGCCGCCCGATCATGGCGGGGCGACCGTTCGCACCGTGTTGGAGGACGAAGGCCTCGCCGCCGACTGGCGCGCCGAGCTGGACGAAATGCACGCCCGGATCCGCATGGTCCGCGAGAAAATTGCGGGCTCCGACTCGCGGCTGGCCTTTATCGCCGAGCAGCAGGGCATGTTCTCCATGCTGCCGCTGTCGCGTAATCAGGTGCAGCAACTGCGTGACACCCACGCCATCTACATGGCCGACAGCGGCCGAGCGAACCTGGTCGGGATCGCCGACCACGACCTTGACCGCTTCTGCGCCGCCATTGTCGAGACGATGAATGGCTGAAAAGGACCCCGACTTTACCGTCGACACCGACTGGGAAGAAGTTGCGCGCCTGGTCCTGACCAGTCGCGAGCTCGACCGCCTGGAGGAAGAGGAACTCGTTCCCGCCAAACAGGTCCTCTATCAGTTCAGCGCCCGCGGCCACGATATGGCGCAGGTGCTGCTCGGCCTCAAGCTGCGCGACGGTGACGCGGCCTGCGGCTATTATCGTTCGCGGCCGCTGCTGTTGGCGTTGGGCGTGCCGCTGGCCGATGCGCTCGGCTCGGGCATGGGACGAAGCGGCGGCTATTCGGGCGGCCGCGATATCGGGGTCGTGTTCAATTACCCCAACCCCGGCGGGGCCCATGCGCTGCCGATGTGCGGCGGGGTGGGGGCGCAATATACCCCGGCGGCCGGCTGGGCACAGGCCGTTCGCTACAAGGCCGAGGTGCTGAGGGAGCGCGCTGAGGGTGACCTCGCGCTGGTGCTTGGCGGCGACGCCAGTTGCGCAACGGGTGGCTTCTGGTCTGCGTTGACCATCGCGACTACGCAGAAGCTGCCCTTGCTCTTCTATGTCGAGGACAATGGCTACGGCATCTCGGTGCCGTCGACCTATCAAACGCCGGGTCAGAACATCGCGGCGAACCTCGCCAGCTTCACCGGCCTCACCATCTTCAACGGCGACGGCACCGATCCGGTCGAGGCCGCGCGGCTGGTCGAGGCGGCGGTGGCGCATGTGCGGAGCGGGAAGGGGCCGGCGCTGCTGCGCCTGACCGTGCCGCGCCTTGAAGGGCACAGCTACCAGGATACACAGACCTACAAGAGCGAGGCGGAAATCGCCGCCGAATGGGCCCGCGATCCGCTGCCCAAATTGAAGTCGCATTGCGCCGCCTTGCAGATCGGCGAAGCGCGCTGGGGCGAACTCGAGACCCAAGTCGCCTGGGACGTCGCCCGCGCCCGCGAGGAGGCCGAAGCGCGCCCCGTGCTCGACGGCGACAAGGTCGCTGACGACGTCTTCTTTTCGGGCAATCATGCCGAGGTCGGCGGCCGCGCCGGGCTGTCGCTTGACGGCACCCATGATGAGCCGCGTCCCGAGGGACAGCGGATCAACATGGTCACCGCGATCCGCAAGGTGCTCGACCAGGAACTCGGCGCCAATCCGCGCATGTGCGTGTTCGGCGAGGACGTCGGCCCCAAGGGCGGCGTCCACGCGGTGACGCTGGGGCTGCAGGACAAATACGGCCACGACCGGGTGTTCGACACGTCGCTGAACGAAGAAGGCATCGTCGGCCGTGCCGTCGGCATGGCGCTTGCCGGGTTGTTGCCCGTGCCCGAAATTCAGTTCCGCAAATATGCCGAGCCCGCGACGGAGCAAATCAACGACACCGGCACCATGCGCTGGCGCACCGCCAACCGCTTCGCCGCGCCGATGGTGCTGCGGGTGCCCGGCGGTTTCTTCAAGTGCGGCGATCCCTGGCACAGCCAGACCAACGAGGTGCAATTCGTCCACAATCCCGGCTGGATGGTGGCGGTGCCGAGCAATGCCGAGGATGCCGTCGGCCTGCTCCGCATGGCGCTGCGCGGTAACGATCCCGTGCTGTTTTTCGAACATCGCGCGATGCTCGACGACAGCTGGGCGCGGCGGCCGTGGCCGGGCGATGCCTATGTCCTGCCGTTCGGCAAGGCGAAGAAGACGCGTGAGGGCGACCAGATCACCATCGTCACCTGGGGCGCTATGGTGCCGCGCTGCGAGGCGGCGGCAGAGGGCATCAGCGCCGATGTGATCGATCTGCGCACGCTGAACCCGTGGGACCGCGACACCGTGCTCGACAGCGTCCGCCGCACTCGCCGCTGTCTGATCGTCCACGAGGATCTGCGCACCGGCGGCTTCGGGGCGGAGATCGCGGCGGTGGTTGCCGACGAAGCCTTTCTCGATCTCGACGCGCCGGTTGCCCGCGTGACCATGCCCGATATCCCGAGCCCGCATCACCCGTCGCTGCTCGAAGCCGCGGTACCGAGCGTGGCGCGGATCCGGGCCGAGATCGACCGCCTGGTGGGGTTCTGAAGACGATGATCGACGTTCGCGTCCCCGACGAACAGGAAGGCACCAAGGCGGTGGTCCGCGCCTGGCTCAAGCAGCCGGGTGACACGGTGGCGGTCAACGATCCGCTGGTCGAGCTAGAGACCGACAAGGTCACCCAGGAAGTGCCGTCGCCGGCGGCCGGGGTGCTGGCGGAGATCCTGCTCGGCACCGATGCCGAGGCGGTGCCCGGTGCGGTGCTGGGGCGGATCGATGCGGAGGGCGGCCAAGCCAAGCCGTTCGTGCCGAGCGACGTCGAGGCAACGGTGCGCGAGGACGACCGTCCCTCGACTTCGCTCGGGACTAGCGGGGAGGCAGAAACGCGGCTCTCTCCCTCCGTCCGCCGCGCGCTTTTGCAGCACGACATCGACCCCGCCCGCATTACGGGCTCCGGGCGTAACGGCCGCATCACTCGCGAGGACGTCGACCGCGCGGTCGAAGGTGCGACGGTCAGCCACGTCGACGGCGGCCCCAAGCCGATCGCCCAGCCGCGGGTGGCCGAGGCGAACTGGCAGGAAATCCCCCACGACCGGATGCGCCGCGCGATCGCCGACAACATGGTCCGCGCGGTGGCCGAAGCGCCGCACGTCACCGCGCTGTTTGAAGCCGACTTCACCGCCATCACCGCGCACAAGAAGGCGCTTGCGGCGAAGGGCATCAAGCTCAGCTACACCGCCTATCTGTTGAAAGCCGCCGCCGAGGCGATGGCGGTCGCGCCGGCGGTCAACGGCCGCTGGGCCGACGACCGGATCGTCGTTTCGCCGACCGTCGATATTGGGGTCGGCACCGCGCTCGGCGACAAGGGGCTGGTGGTCCCGGTGGTGCGCGACTGCGGCGGCGCAAGTCTCGAAGAGATCGGTGCGCGCCTCGACGATCTCACCGCCCGCGCCCGGGCCGGCAAACTCGAGCGCGCGGACGTCGCCAACGGCAGTTTCACCATCTCCAACCATGGCGTGTCGGGCTCGCTGCTGGCGGCGCCGATCATTCTTCATCAGGGACAGGCCGCCATTCTTGGAGTCGGCAAATTGCAGAAGCGCGTGGTGGTGCTGAGCCAGGGCGGCGCCGATGTGATCGCCATCCGTCCGATGGCGTATGTCACGCTGACCATCGATCATCGCGTCATCGACGGGCATCAGACCAACGCCTGGCTCAGTCGCTTCGTCGAGATCATCGAAGGCTGGTCCGAAGCGCAGCCGAAACAATAGGAACACCCTATCCTCCGACCCGTTGGCAAAAAGGACAGGAGGATGCAGTGGTCCGTAACAATGATAATGATGAGGTGGCCGCCGAGGCTGCCCGCCTGAACGAAGAAGCTGTCCGCAAGGCAACGCGCAGTTCACCAGTGAACAGCGGCGACCGCCAGATCCCGCACGTCGACGAGGACGAGCGCGTCCGGATCAGCGACGAGGAGGAAGCCCACGGTGATCGCTCGTCGCGCAAGGGCGGCGGCAGCAGCAGCGCCTTGATCGGGCTCGGCCTGACATTGGCGACCGCCGGTGCCGCCGCGTTCTTGTTCGCCAAGGCCAAGGCTGCGGACGACGAGCCGGACGGGCCGTTGCTCAGCGACGCGCCGGACCATGTTCTTCGCGGAAAGGCTCTGAAGCGGGCGCAAAACCAGGAAAAGGGTCGCTCGCTGGTCGGGCGCACCGTGACCATCGGCAAGCCCGCGCAGGAGCTTTATGCTTTCTGGCGCAAGTTCGAGCGTTTCCCTGAATTCATGGACAACGTCCGCGAGATCAAGCGCATCGACGACACCCGCTCGGAATGGATCATCGAAGCGCCCGCCGGTGCCACCGTGTCGGTCAAGACGCGCATTGTTGAAGACGTGCCGGGCAAGACCATCGCCTGGGTCAGCGAGCCTGACAGCCAGATCGAGCACGAGGGCCGGGTCGAATTCGCCGACGCTCCTCCGGGCCGCGGAACCTATGTCCGCCTGCTGCTCCGTTACACGCCGCCTGCAGGCGAACTCGGCCGGTTGGTCGCGAAGGTCATGCAGCGTGAGCCCAACGTCCAGGCTCGCCGCGACCTGCGCCGGTTCAAACAATTGATGGAAACCGGCGAAGTGCCGGTCAACGCCTCACCTTCGGGTCGCAAGGGCGAAAGCCCCACCCAGCCCCGTATCTAGGAGTTTCGCCCATGCGTGCCCTCACATTCCACGGCCGCCACGACGTGCGCGTCGATAATGTTCCCGATCCCGAAATCGTGCTTCCGCGCGATGCGATCCTGAAGGTGACGTCGACCGCTATCTGCGGCTCCGACCTCCACCTTTACGATGGTTACATCCCGACCATGCGGGCCGGCGACATTCTCGGCCATGAGTTCATGGGCGAAGTGGTCGAAGTCGGGTCGAAGTCGACCTTGAAGAAGGGGCAGCGCGTGGTGGTGCCCTTTACCATCAGCTGCGGCTCCTGCTTCTTCTGTGAAAAGCAGCAGTATAGCGCCTGCGACAACAGCAACCCGGCCGAAACCTCGGACGCGTCCGAAACCCTGATGGGTCATGCGATGGGCGCGGCGTTCGGCTATGCTCACCTGACGGGCGGATATGCCGGCGGCCAGGCAGAATATGTCCGCGTGCCGTTCAGCGATGTCGGCCCGATCGTGGTTCCCGATCACCTCGACGACGACAAGGTGCTGTTCCTGTCCGACATCCTACCGACCGGCTGGCATGCGGCGGTCAACGCCGACATCGAGCCTGGCGACACGGTGGCGGTCTGGGGCTGCGGCCCGGTCGGCCTGTTCGCGATCCAGAGCGCCTTCAAGCTCGGCGCGCACCGGGTGATCGCCATCGACCATTATCCATCGCGCCTCATGCTCGCTAAAAAGCTCGGCGCCGACATCCTCGACTATCGCGAGGTCGAGGTGCTCGAGGCACTCAAGGAATTGACCGGCGGGATCGGCCCCGACGCGGTGATCGATTGCGTCGGCATGGAAAGCCATGGCTTGGCGATCGACAACCTGATGGATACCGCCAAGGCGCATCTGATGATCGGGACGGAACGGCCTCACGCGCTGCGCCAGATGATCATCGCCTGCCGCAAGGGTGGGCGGGTGTCGATCCCGGGCGTCTATGGCGGGTTCGCCGATAAATTCCCCCTCGGCCAGCTGATGGAGAAGGGGCTGACCATCAAGTCGGGTCAGACGCCCGTCCAGAAATATACCAAGGACCTCTTAAAGCTGATCGAGGAAAACGAACTCGACACCACCTTCATGATCTCGCACCGCGAGCCGCTGAACGACGCCGCCGAGCTTTATCAGAAGTGGCACGACGAGCAGGATACCTACACCAAGATCGTGCTGAAGCCCGGCATGGACCGGAAACCCGAAACCGACCGCGCCGCCGCGCGCCAGGTCGAGCCGGCTGAGTAAAGGAAAGACACATGACTAAACTTGCCGTCATTACCGGCGCCTCCTCGGGCATCGGCCTTGAACTCGCGCGCCTGGCTTCAGCCGAGGGCTACGACCTGGTCGTCGCTTCCGATACCCCGATGGTGGATGCCGGCGCGGGCCTCGATGGAGAGGTCAGTTCGATCGACGCCGACCTCGCCACCGAGCAAGGCGTGAAGCAGCTGCTGCAACAGATCGGGGACCGCCATGTCGACGTGCTGGTCGCCAATGCCGGACACGGCCTGGGCCACGGCTTTCTCGACCAGGCGCCGGCTGAATGGCGGCACGTGATCGACACCAACATCACCGGCACCCTGCTGTTGATCCAGCCGATCGCCAAGAAGATGGCGCAGCGCGGAGAGGGCAAGATCCTCATTACCGGCTCGATCGCGGGACACATCCCGGCGGCGTTCCAGGCGGTTTATCATGCCAGCAAGGCATTCGTGGACAGCTTCGCCGCCGCGCTTGGGAACGAACTCAAGGACACGGGCGTCACCGTCACTTGCCTCAAGCCCGGCGCGACCGATACCGAATTTTTTGCCCGTGCCGACATGGAGGACACCAAGGTCGGTCAGGCCAAGAAGGACGATCCTGCGGACGTCGCCAAGACCGGCTGGGAAGCGATGAAAAAGGGCGAGCATGCGGTCGTGCATGGCCTGATGAACAAGGCGCAGGTTCTTGCCGCTGGCGTTCTTCCGGAAAGCGTCAGCGCCGAGCAGGGCCGCAAGCTGAATGAGCCCGGGAGCGGCACGGACTGATCCTTACGGAACCGTAAGCACCCTCGAAGCGTCCCGTCAGGCATGACCCCAGTCACCAAGCCCGACGGGCTCTTCGTTCGACGAACACTCATCGTCATCGCGCTTGTCGCGCTTGCGCTGCTCGCCTGGGAGTTGCGCGAAGTCCTGCTAATGGTGTTCGGCGCCGTCGTCGTCGCGACCTTGTTCCAAGGCCTCGCCGGCCTTTATCGCAAGATCGGGCTGCCCGAGGGGGTCAGCCTGTTTTTGGCGGTCCTGACGGTGCTGCTGGTGGTGGGTATCGGGATCGCGCTGTTCGGCGCGCAACTGGTCGGCCAGTATGAGCAGATCCGCGAGACACTGCCCCGCGCCTGGGCAGCGCTTCAGCAGCGGCTTGAAGGGTTCGGCCTTGCCGGCCAGCTCGACCAACTGAAGAGCGGCGGCAGCGGCTTCGTCTCTAACGCCGGAAGCTTCGTCATGAGTGTGGGCGGCGGATTGGCCGATGCGCTGTTGATCGTGATCGGCGGGATCTTTCTCGCCGCCTCACCGCGCTTCTACCGCACCGGGCTGATCAAGCTTTTCCCGTCGGAGCGCCGCGGCCTCACCGCCGACGCCATCGAGGACAGCGGCACTGCGCTGAGGCTGTGGCTGAAAGCCCAACTCCTCACCATGGCCGCGGTCGGCACTGCGACCGGCTTAGGCTTGTGGCTGGTGGGCGTCGAGAATGCGCTCGCCTTCGGCCTTCTCGCCGCATTGATGGAATTCATTCCGTTCGTCGGACCCATCCTTGCCGCCATTCCCGCGATCCTGATTGCCGCCGCGGTCGATCCGCAGTCGGCGCTGTGGGTGGCGGGGGTCTATTTCGTGGTGCAGCAGCTCGAAGGCTATCTCTTCTCGCCATTGTTGCAGCAATGGGCGGTCGATCTGCCCGGCGCGGTACTGCTCTTCTCGCTGCTGGCGATGGGCACCCTGTTCGGCGCACTCGGCATCATCTTCGCCGCGCCGCTGACCGTCGTCATCTATGTGCTGGTGAAGAAGCTTTACGTTCGTGAAGCGCTCGACACCGCAACCCCCATTCCCGGCGAAGAGCAGGAGCAAGGCTGACGAAGCGCGGCATAGGGTGCTAGAAGCGACCCATGCGCGTGGCTGAAAATCCTCTGCTAGTACGCCGGAACTGGGGCGCGATCGCCGAGGCTGGACTGGCGCTTGCGGCCGCGTCCGCTGCGACGCGGCTACTGCCTTTCAAACGCTATATCAGGCTGGGTGCTCGGCCGCTGGAGCGGGTTTCTCGGGCCGGCGGGATCGAGACTGCGCGGATCGTGGATGCGCTTGGCCGGCGCGCTCCGTTTCGTTCGGTCTGCCTGCAACGCGGGATCGCGCTGCAATGGATGCTCCGCCGCCGCGGTATCGACGCGATCCTGCATTACGGCGTCCGGATGCCGCGGGAAGGCAAGGCGATCACCGCCCATGTCTGGGTCAGTGTCGACGGATCGGTCATTCTCGGCGCGCCGCAGCACGAGCAGTACAGCGAAGTGGCGCGTTATCCGGCCGGGTAGGGGCGCTGCTTGCACCGACCTCCGCTATGCAGCCGCGGCGGGGCAATAACGAGCCAGGTAATCGGCGTGCGAAGGCATGCGATCGACGACGAAGCGCACCGATTTTTCGATCTCGTCGAATTCGCCGCGCAGCTTGGCGGGCGGGATCCGGGCGGCCATCGGATTATGGCCTTCCATGGCAATGCCCTGACCCATCATCACCGCCGCCCAGCTGGTCTCGGTGAACAGTTCGTCTTCCTCCCGGAAGATCTGGCCGTTCAATCGAAACAGCTGCATCTTCTCGGTCAGCGTGTCGGGCACGGCCATCGTCCGCACGTGATCCCAGAAAGGCGAGTCGGTGCGCGCGGTGGCGTTGTAATGGAGAACCAGAAAATCGCGGATGCGCAGATATTCCTTGGTCGTCAGCCGGTTGAATGCTTCTTCCTGCACGGGCGTGATCCCGTCGAGCGAAAGCAGGGAAATCAGTTTGTTCACGCCGGTGTTTATCAGGTGGATCGAGGTCGATTCCAGCGGCTCCATGAAGCCCGCCGCAAGGCCCAGCGCGACGACATTGCCGTTCCAGAATTTCTTGCGTCGTCCGGTGACGAAACGGAGGAAGTTGGGATTGGCCTTCGGCTTGCCGGCAAGGTTGCCGGTAAGGATGCCGAGCGCCTCGTCATCGGCCATGTATTCGCTGCAGTAGACGTGCCCGTTTCCGTTGCGCTGTTGCAGCGGGACGCACCATTGCCAACCGGCCGAATGCGCGGTCGCGCGGGTGAAGGGCGCAGGGGGCGAGCCGTCCTCGCGCAGGCAGGGGAGGGCGACCGCGCGATCGCAGGGCAGGTAATGCCGCCAGTCCTCGTACCCTGTCTTGAGCGCCTGTTCGATCAACAGTCCGCGAAAGCCTGAGCAATCAACGAACAGATCGCCCGCGATTACCGTCCCGTCCTGCATCGTGACCGATTGCACAAAACCCGTTTCGCCTTCGAGTAAGGTGTGGGCGACCCGGCCTTCCTGCCGCACGACACCGCGCGCTTCGGCAAGTCCGCGCAAATATCTGGCGTAGCGCGAAGCGTCGATGTGGTATGCGTAATTGACGGGCGGGAGATCCTCGCGGCGATAGTCGTCGGTGCGCGCGAACTTGCCGAAATAAGCCGCCATGGTTTCAAGGTTGAAGAGCTGAATCGGTCGCGCGTCGCCGAGGGTGCGGGCGCGGTGCCAGTGCTGCTGGAAACCGATCCCGTCGATCGGATAGCCATAGGCACCAAAGGGGTGGATGTAGCTGTCGCCCTGTTTGCCCCAATTGACGAACTGAATGCCAAGCTTGAAGGTCGCTTGGCAGGCCGCCATCATCTCGCGCTCATCGACGCCGAGCAGTTGATTGAATTCGACAAAGGGCGGGATCGTCGCTTCGCCCACGCCGACCGTGCCGATCTCTTCCGACTCGATAAGCGTGATCGAAAGATCGTTGCCTTCCCGCAACCGTGACAAGGCTGCCGCAGCCATCCATCCGGCGGTCCCTCCGCCGACGATGACGATATGTCGAATTGGCTTCACTGACTGACCCTCCCCCAACAACACGAAGGTTCGCGCAGGGCCTTTCACGATGCAAGATGTGAACGTTCATTATTTTGTTGTGAACGTTCACGAGCCAAGTTATCCATTGTCGTGTTACAGGGGTGTGTGTTGATTGTGACAGTGCCTTTTGGCAGGGGGAGGATCACTTGGTTCGTCGTCACCGGCTCGGTCTTGATGCAAGCCGTCTTTGCATCGTCACCAGCGCATCGGCGCTTGCTTTGATCGCGGCACAGCCCGCGTATGCGCAGACCGCCCCGGCCAAGGATCCTGACGACGAAGAAGAGGTCGCGACAACCCCGACGACTCCGGAACCCGATGCGGACGCGATCGTCGTCACCGGCTACCGTGCCGCACTTGGCAGCGCGCAGTCGCGCAAGCGCAATGCCGACACAGTGGTCGACGTCATCACCGCCGAAGACATCGGCGCGCTTCCCGACCGCTCGGTCGCCGAAGCGCTGCAGCGCGTTCCGGGCATCAACATCGGACGGTTCGAGAAGACCAGTGATCCCGATCGTTTCTCGGTCGAGGGCACCGGCGTCATCCTGCGCGGCCTGCCGTTCGTCCGTTCCGAACTGAACGGCCGCGACATCTTCTCCGCGACCGGCGGGCGTGAGCTCAGCTTCAACGACGTTTCGCCCGAACTGCTCGGCCGGGTCGAGGTGTTCAAGAACGTCACCGCCGATATGATCGACGGTGGCATCTCGGGCACCGTCAACCTCGTCACCCGCAAGCCGCTCGACCGTTCGGGCTTCCACATCGCGGGCACGCTCGAGGCCAATTACGGCGACATGGCCAAGAAGTGGACGCCGGGCCTCTCGCTGCTTGCTTCCAATACCTTCAAGACCGGCATCGGCACCATCGGCCTGCAGTTCGGCATTGCCGATTCAAAGCTAACCTCGCGGACCGATGCGTCGCAGCTGACCGATCCCTGTTACCGCGCAGCCACGCTCGACGGGCCTTGCCTTCGTGTTCAGTCGGCGACGTCGGCCGGGCTTGGCGATACTCCCAATTTCACCGAAGCCAACTTCCCGCCGCCGGGCACGGTCGTCGCGCCGAAGGGGGCGGGCGTACGTACCACCGAGCTTGAGCGCAAGCGCCGCGCCTACAACGCCACCGTTCAGTGGGAATCGCCGAGCGGCGCGATCGTCGCGACCGGCGAATGGCTGAAGTCCAAGACCAGCTTCTTCACTGACGAATATGCGCTGTTGGCGCTGGTCAACGACGACGCCCTGTTCCCGGTGCCGCGGGCCGGTAGCACCTGGCAGTTCGACCAGAACGGCGTGTTCCAGAGCGGCATCCTGACCCAACGTCCGGGCGACGCCTACGCCAATCCGTTCGGCCGCGGCGGCATCCCGCTCGAAAGCCTTCGCTTTCAGCGCGACGCGACCGGCACGACCGAGGACTTCTCGTTCGACGTCAAATGGAACGTCAGCGAGCGCCTGCGCCTCAACTTCGAGGCACAGCACGTAAAGTCGGACCTCAATCGTGATTCCATCATCGGCGCGATGAGCACCTGGGCCGACGTCCAGATCGACGCGACGGGCAAGACGCCCAATGTCACTTTCTTGGCGCCACAGGGCTCGCCCGCCGACTATTTCTCGAGCGGTTTCTATACTTACTACTGGTTCCTTCTCGACAGCATCGAGAAGAACGACGCCAAGATGAACACGCTGCGCGTCGACGGCGATTACGAACTGAGCGAAACCGGATTCTTCAAGAACGTCCGCTTCGGCGGGCGTTGGGCTGATCGCGATCGCACCACTCGCAACACCAATTTCAGCACGTGGGGCAATCTGTCGGCACCGTGGGCCGGCCGCGCCGGCTGCGCGCCGTGGAATGCCGGGCCCAACTGCCCGTTTGTCCCGGGCCGATTGTACACCGGTCTGCCAGGGCAGGAATTCGCCATCGCCGGCGGCGCGTATGTCAGCGACTTCCCCACCTACTCGCAGGTCCGCAGCCCGTTCGGCGACAATTTCCAGCGCGGCAATGCCCCGATTCCGCTCCCCGGCGGATCGGCATTCTTCTTTGGCGGCGACGACTTCCTCGGTGAGTATCTTGCCGGGATTAGCAAGCGGCAGGCGACGGAGATCAATACCTTCTCGCAGACACCCAATCCGTTCTTCGGCGTGCAGGGTCGTTCCTACACCCAGCTCGACGGCACGGTGGTCGCCTGCACCCCCTTCTGCCCGCCGGAAATCTCCGCGGTCGGCGAGGTCACCAAGGCAGCCTACGGTCGCCTCGATTTCGGCGGGGATCTCGGGAGTGGCGGGATCAAGGTCGATGGAAACATCGGTGTTCGCTACGTCCAGACCCGGGTCAAGACGACCGGCCTGATCGGCTTCCCCAATGGCTTCGCGTTCGACAATGGCCCTGGCGGGAACAAGAATGGCAGGGTCGAAGTCGCCGAACTGACCGCGGCCTGCGCCCAAACCCCACCGGGTCAATCGCTTCCGGGCTATTGCAGTCTGACCCCGGCCCGCCAGCAGGAGTTCGCCAACGCGTTCACCGGCGAATTCCTCAACGACAATCGCGCGATTACCTTCGATCACTGGCTGCCGAGCTTCAATGCCAAGTTCGACTTCGGTCGCGGCAAGCTGGTCCGCGTCGCGGTGTCGAAGGGCCTGTCACGGCCAGAGCTCAACCTCTTCTCGTCGGGTGGCGGGATCAGCGACAACACCAATGACCTGCGGGCCCAGGGCACGCTGGCGAACGGTCCGCTGTTCCAGCTGTTCACCGGCAATCGCAATGTGCGGCCGGTGACATCCTGGAACTACGATCTTTCGCTTGAATGGTATTTTGCTCGGGTCGGATCGCTGACGGGCGCCTTGTTCTACAAGGACATCAAGGGAATCGTGAATGGCGGCGTCGATCTGCAATCGTTCACCAGCCCAGGCGGCCTGACGATTCCGGTGGAGGTCAACGGGCCGGTCAACAGCAGCGGTGGCAAGCTCAAGGGCTTCGAAGTGGCCTACCAGCAGGTTTATGACTTCCTGCCTGGCCTGTTAGGCGGCCTCGGCACGCAGCTTACCTATACTTATGTCGACGGCGGCGACTTCCGAAACACACAGGTCGGCGGTGCCACACGCAGTTCGTTTGCCGCGCAGCAGCCGCTTGCCGGAATTTCGAAGCACACGGTCAACGCCGTGCTGTTTTATGAAAAGGGCAAATTCTCCGCGCGTACCGCCTATAATTGGCGGTCGGATTTCTTGATCACCCCGCGCGACGACATCTTCCCCTTCTCGCCGATCTGGCAGGAAGCCTCGGGGCAGCTCGATGCCTCGGTCTTCTATTCGCCGACCAAGCGGATCACCTTCGGCGTTCAGGGTGTGAACCTGCTGGACGAGGTGACGCAAACCACGCAGGTGATCGATTTCGACGGCAATCGGGTAACCCGGTCGGCCTTCCGGAATGACCGCCGTTATACCTTCCTGGCGCGCTTCAACTTCTAAGTCGCCAGGCTATATCCGGATGGCACCGCATAGGGGCCATCCGGATTGATCGAAGGGACGGGGACCATGATTTTGCGCGTGCCCATGTTTGCGCTCACCCTTGGCGCTGCGGTGTCGGGTTGCTCGACCACCCAACGCACCACCGAGGCGCAGACCGCCTCAGCGAACCTTGGTCCCGACAGCCCGCCTAAAACGATCGCCACGGTCGCCATGCCGGCCCCCGGGACCACCCGCGAGCCCGGCCGCGAACGGGGCTGGAATTTGGTCTGGGCTGACGAGTTCGATGGACCGTCGATAGACCGCACAAAGTGGGACTTCGACCGTGATTGTTGGGGCGGGGGCAACAGCGAGCGGCAATGCTACACCGACCGTCCGGCCAACGCATCGGTCGGCGGCGGCCTGCTCACCATCACCGCTCGCAAGGAACGCTTCACCGGTCCGTCTTTGCCGGCGTCCATGCGGCCCGCGTCCGGCCCGGTCGCCGACGTCACGAAGGATTATACCTCCGCGCGGATGGTTACCCGCGGCAAGGCATCGTGGCGCTACGGCCGGATCGAAGTGCGCGCCAAACTGCCTGGGGGGCAGGGGACGTGGCCGGCGATCTGGATGCTGCCCGAAGACAAAAGCCTCGGACCATGGGCGGCGTCGGGCGAGATCGATATTCTCGAGGCGGTCAATCTCGGTGTTGCCTGCGCCGCCTGTCCGGGCGGGCGCGAGAATACCATCCTCGGCACGCTTCATTTTGGCGGCAACTGGCCCAAGAATGCGCTGAACAGCACCGAGACCAATGCGCCCGATATCCTCGACGGATTTCACACTTTCGGCATCGTCTGGGCCCCGGGACGCATTGACTGGACCTATGATGGTCGCGTGTTTGCTACAAAGCGCCGGGGTGATTGGTGGACGTCGGCGTCCAGCGACCCCGCTGCGCCCTTCGACCGTAACTTCCATCTGATCCTCAACCTCGCGGTAGGGGGCGGATTGTCGGAGGAGCGTGGATTGACCGGCGTCGACGAGACGATCTGGCCACGAACGATGCAAGTCGATTGGGTGCGGGTCTGGAAGTGCCAGCCTCCAAGAGGTAGCGCACGCTCCTGCGAAGGAGAGCGCTGAACCAATGCCGAGAAGGCGTCAGGCCGTTACGATCAAGCATGTCGCCGCCGATGCCGGAGTGTCACTGCAAACCGTAAGCCGGGTCATCAATGCCGAACCCAATGTGCGCAGCGAGATGCGCGAACGGGTGCAGGAATCGATCGACCGGCTGGGCTACAGTCCTTCGATCGCCGCGCAGCGCATGAGCGGGTCGCGTTCCTATCTCATTCTGGCGCTGAACGACCGCGATCGTACGATCGACGCGTGGCGCGCGCGGCAGGGGTCGGACTGGGTCGACCAGATGCTGCTTGGTGGCATGCTGAAATGCGCCGAGCACGGCTATCGCATGCTGTTTGAATTGGTCGATACGCACGACGACCACGTCGAACGCGAACTGACCGCGACCCTTGCCGCGCTTCAGCCCGATGGCGTGATCCTTACTCCGCCGCACTCGGACAATCCCAAGATAACAGCCTTTCTGCAGAGCCGCCGAGTGCCTTTCGCGCGCATCGGTTCGAAAGGCGAGGCGGGCGGCATTCCGCTGGTGATGGGTGACGAGAATGCCGCGCGCGACGCCACGCGCCGCCTCGTCGAACTCGGACACCGCCGCATCGGCTTTATCGCGGGCGCGGCCGATTATTCGCTCAGCGAATGGCGCAAGGCCGGGTGGCGCGACGCGATGGCGGAGGCCGGCCTGCCGACGACAGAACTCTGTGTCCGCGGTGACTTCAGCTATCGCTCGGGTCGCAAGGCCGCACGCCAGCTCCTGGCGCTTGAACCACGCCCCACCGCGATCATCGCCAGCAGCGACCAAATGGCTCTCGCGGCCCGCGATGTGGCCGGGGAAATCGGCCTGTCGATTCCGGGCGCCCTTTCACTGATCAGTTTCGACAACACGCCGGTCACGACCTTCACCGACCCACCACTAACAGCGATCGATCAGCCGATCGCCGAAACGGTCAGCCAGGCGGTTGAATTGCTTATCACAGCCAGCCGCGGCGAGGCACTGCCCGATCTGCCGGTCATCGTTCCCGCCCGGCTTATCGAGCGCGGATCGACCGGGCCCGCGCCGCTTGCCGGCTGAGGAGCAAGGCGCCGCGCTGCAATCGCGGCGATTCTTGTGGCTATATGCGCTCGCGGCCGCCGGCGGTTCGGTGGCTTATGTCCCTTTTCTCACCATTTTGCTGCCAATGCGGGTCACCGGAATGGCCGGAACCGACGACGTCGCCTGGCTTGCGTACGCCACCTTTTTCGGTGCGATTGCGGCAAGCCTGTCGAATATCGCTTTCGGCTGGGCCAGCGATCGGACCCGGCGGCGCGAGCCGTGGATAGCGGCGGGTCTGGTCACGTCCAGTGTGCTGCTCGGAGCATTCGGATGGATCGGGGGCGTCGCCGAGACAATATTGCTGCTCCTGCTCTGGCAGATAGCGCTCAACATGATGCTGGCGCCGCTCGCCGCCTGGGCCGGCGATCATGTGCCCGACGACCAGAAGGGTAGGCTTGGAGGCTTATTGGCCTTTTCGCCGGCGGCCGGGGCGGCGGCGGGGGTGCTCGTGACGCTTCCCGGGCTCGCTACGGCCGACACCCGCTTGTGGCTGGTCGCCGCGCTGGTCGCCCTTTGCGTCGCCCCGGTGCTGCTGTTCGGCCGCGCACGCTCGCTTGTCGCCCTCGACGAGCAGAGAAACGAAGTGACGGCACCGCGCAAGCGCCAGCGTGGCGAGGTCATTCGAATGTGGACGGCGCGCCTGCTGGTACAGATATCCGAGGCCGCTTTGTTCGCCTTTCTGTTTTTCTGGTTTCGAGCGATCGATCCCGCCATGACCGACGCCCGCGTCGCGCAGATTTTTGGGCTGATCCTAGCCGGTGCGGTCCCACTTGCGATCGCTGCAGGCAAATGGGCCGACCGTCACGACCGTCCATTCGCCCCGCTTGCCCTTTGCGCAGCCGGGGCCGCCGTGGGACTCATGGTGATGGCCGCCGCGCCCGGGTTGGGCGCGGCGCTGACTGGTTACGTCATCTTCGGCCTGTCCGCTTCGATCTTTCTGTCGCTGCACAGTGCGCAGACGTTGCGCGTGCTGCCGCGCGCTGAACACCGCGGACGGGATCTTGGCATATTCAATCTCACGAACACCGGGCCATCGCTGGTCATGCCATGGCTGACCTTGGCCTTGGTGCCGGCATTCGGTTTCACCGGTCTATTCGTCGCGCTGTCGGCTTTTGCCGCGATAGCGACGTTACTCCTGCTCCGCATGCCACGCACATCTTAGCAGCTTGCAAAGGGCCAGATCGCATGTCAGACCTCCCAGCCTGAGAACGTTCTCACAAAGACGGGGCGGTGGGGTGACGAAGCGAGTTTGCAAGCTGTTGGGCGCGGCCGCATTGGTTGCCGTGATTGCTGGATGCGCGTCGCCGGGCGTGGTTGCGCCCCTCGCCGCGACCCAGACCGCACCTGTCAGCGAGGATACGCGTCTCGCCGCCTTGCTCGCGCGCATGTCGCTGGAGCGCAAAGTCGCCCAGTTGATCCAGCCGCAGATCAATTCGGTCACGCCGGAGGAAATGCGAACCTATCGCTACGGCAGCTATTTGAATGGCGGCAATGGCGGACCGTACGGCAATGAGTATGCGCCGGCCGCCGACTGGCTGAAACTCGCGGATGAAATGTGGGACGCGTCCACTGCGCCATTGCCCGGTGGTGAGCCGGCGATCCCTGCCATCTGGGGCACCGATGCCGTCCACGGCCATACCAATGTGGTCGGTGCCACCATCTTCCCGCACAACATCGGGCTTGGCGCCGCGCGCGATCCCGATCTGGTCCGCCGTATCGGTGCTGCCACCGCGGCCGAGATCGCGGCCACGGGTATCGACTGGAACTTCTCGCCCACCGTCGCGGTCGCGCAAGACGATCGTTGGGGTCGGACCTATGAAAGCTATTCCGAGGATCCCGACATCGCCGCCGAACTGGGCGCAGCTTTGGTGCAGGGATTGCAGGGCAAGGCGCAGCCGGGCGGGCGTATCGGCGAAGGTCACGTGATCGCTACCGCGAAGCATTTCTTTGGCGATGGCGGCACGGCGCAGGGCGTTGATCAAGGCAATGTCGACGGCGACCTCAAGACGCTCGAAGCGATCCACGCACGGCCTTATCCGGCCGCGATTGCCGCCGGGGTCGAGGCCGTGATGGCGAGTTTCAATTCGATCAACGGCACCAAGATGCATGGCAACAAGCCGCTGTTGACCGGGCTGCTGCGTGGGACGATGGGTTTCACCGGCGTCGTGGTCGGCGATTGGAACGGCCATGCGCAGATTCCTGGCTGCACCAATTCGAATTGCCCGCAGGCGTTGCTCGCCGGGCTCGACATCTACATGGTGCCCGACGATGCCAAGGCCCTTCATGCCAGCCTGCTGGCGCAGGTGAAGGACGGGACCATCCCGATGGCGCGTCTGGACGAAGCCGTGACGCGCGTGCTGCGAATGAAATTGCGGGCCGGCTTGCTCGATCCGAGCGCGAAGCGGCCATCGGAGCGGGTCAATGGCGGCAAGCTCGCCTTGCTCGGTTCGCCGCAGCATCGCGCGCTTGCACGCGAGGCGGTGGCGAAGAGCCAGGTTCTGCTCAAGAACGATGGCGTTCTGCCGCTTAAGGCCGGCGCCTCGATTCTCGTCGCCGGGCGCGCTGCGGACGATATCGCGCAGGCATCGGGTGGTTGGACGCTGACCTGGCAGGGCGGCGAGGACCTTACGAATGCGCGCTTTCCCGGCGCCACGTCGATCTGGTCGGGCCTCAAAGCTGCGGCAAGCGAAGGGGGCGGTGCTGCCACTCTTTCCGCCGATGGCAGCTATACCAAGAAGCCCGACGTCGCCGTCGTCGTTTTCGGCGAAAAGCCCTATGCCGAATTTGCCGGCGACCTAAAGGATCTGGTGTTCGCCGACGACGAGGGTCTGACGTTACTTCGCAAGTTTCGCGCGGCGGGCATTCGCACGGTTGCAGTGTTCCTTTCGGGCCGGCCGTTGTGGATGAATCGTGAGATGAATGCCGCCGACGCTTTCGTCGCGAGTTGGCTGCCGGGCGGGGAGGGCGCGGGTGTCGCCGACTTCCTTTACGGTCGCCGTCCTGCAACCGGTCGCTTGTCGTTCAGCTGGCCCGCTGCCTGCACCGGGCAACCGGTGAACGGCACCGAGGGCGCGCTTTTCCAGCGCGGTTATGGCCTTTCTTTCGGTCAGGCGGTGCCCGCGGCCCGGCTCCCCGAGACTTGCGCGATACTCGATGCGCGCTCGGCCGAATGGTTCGACCTCGGCCGGATCGGCACGGGGATAACCGTGCGCGGCGGCGACGTTGCGCTTGCCAATCTGCGCGGTTCGGGCGGCGGGATTACGGCGCGAGGGGTAGACCGCAATCGTCAGGAAGATGCGCGCGAGATCATCTTTACGCCAGGCGCGACTCTGACCTTTACCGATGCGGGTCGCGGAACCGGAGGCTTTCGAATTCTCTACGAACTTGCCGATGCACCGACCGTGCCGGTCACGATGAGCACCGGGGGCAAGACCATCGACGTCACCGCCGGACTGACCACCTCCGCCGGCAAGGGCTGGCGGGAGATGATCATCACCGGCGCCTGCGCGCCCGGCACCGGCCGTTCCCTGTCGATCACCAGCGCAGGTCCGTTGACCTTGCGTATCGCACGGATCGCACGACAGGACATTCCGGCCGGGGTGGAATGCTCCTTTTAGCAGTGCGCAACGCACCTGACGCTGAATAACAAGGGGAAGAGAAAAGCATGGTCGGTGCCACATCCGCAGAGGTCGGCGGCAGCGATGCGGGCGACGGCGTCGATGCGCCCGAGCTGCGCTATTTCGTGTTCGCGCTGTTCTTCATCTTCGGCGGCATCACCAGCCTCAACGATGTCATCCTGCCCAAGCTGAAAGAGCTCTTCACGCTCAATTACACGCAGGCGATGCTGGTGCAGTTCTGCTTTTTCACCGCCTATCTGGTGATCGGCATTCCGGGCGCACAGCTGGTCAAGCGCATCGGCTATATGCGCGGCGCGATGACGGGCCTGCTGGTGATGATGGCGGGGTGCCTGCTGTTCATTCCTGCCTCGCGCACGGCCACCTATGGCCTGTTCCTCTTTGCCCTGTTCGTGCTCGCGAGCGGCGTAGTGGTGGTGCAGGTCGTCGCCAATCCGCTGATCAGCCTGCTCGGACCGGCCAGGACGGTGCACAGCCGCCTGACTTTCGCGCAGGCGTTCAACAGCCTTGGCACCACGGTGTTTCCGATCGTCGGCTCGGCGCTGATCCTCGGCGGGCTGGCGGGGGTCAGCGCGTCGGATCTCACTGGGGCCGAGCTCGAAGCCTATCGCACCGCCGAAACGCAGGCGATCAGCAACACCTACATCGGCCTGGCGGTCGCGCTGCTGGTGATCGCGGGCGCGGTGTTCCTGTTCCGCAATCGCCTGCCGGGCGAGCAGCATGAGCGCAGCTCGCCGCTCGCCGGTTTCTCGCTGCTCAGCCGCAAGCGGTTCGGCCTCGGCGCCTTGTGCATCTTTCTTTATGTCGGCGCCGAGGTGTCGATCGGCAGCCTGATCGTCAATTACCTCCAGCAGAGCCATGTGCTCGGGCTTAGCGAACGCGCCGCCGGGGACATGATCTTCCTCTACTGGGGCGGCGCGATGATCGGTCGGTTCATCGGCAGCTGGTTCCTGCGGGTGATGAGCCCGGGGCTGATCCTGGCGAGCGTCGCGGCTGGCGCCATCGCACTGCTCGCGATCTCGACCCACAGCACCGGCCAGGTGTCGGCCTACAGTCTGCTCGGTATCGGCTTGATGAACTCGATCATGTTTCCGACGATCTTCAGCCTCGCCTGCGAGAAACTGGGCGCGCGGGCGGCGGATGGGTCGGGGATCATCAACATCGCCATCTTCGGCGGCGCGGTGATCCCGCTGCTGACCGGCATGCTGGCCGACGCCAGCGGCAGTCTGGCGATCGCACTGATCTTGCCGGCGCTCTGCTATGCGGTGATTGCTGGATACGGCTTTTACGCGCGGCGACCGGCTTAGACGTGATCAACGACCCGGCGATTTGGTTGGCATCAATCTCGCGGTGCGTCTCGTCGCGCCCTAAGTCTCCGCGGAACTGCGTGCTGATGAGATCAGTCCCTCGAAAATAGAACAAGGGCCGAGGCTACTCAGCTGAATGCTTGGTATCGCAGCCAGCGGCCATGCAGTTCACCTTCCCTGAGAAGGCGAGCTTTCGATTGGCCGGACGCCCCTAGAACTGCTGATAGGACCGATAAGCCTCTTCCAGCGCCGCGAAGACCCGTTCGCTCCATGCCGCAATCCCGGCGTCGTCACTGAGCAGGTCCTGCCGTATCTCGATCTCGGCGTAGGGTAGGCGAGGGGGGTAGGCGTGGTGGGGGATGGTGTGATCGATGATGTCCATCGAATAGGGCTCGTTGTCGCCGACCGTCAGCGCCGAGTCCAAGGCGAAGGCGGCGAGCATGGCGCGGGCGAAGCGGCTGTCACCGGCGTCGTGCAGGATCCCGACCTGCCACGGCCGGTCGATCCCGTTCATCGACGGCGTGAAGCTGTGCAGGGCGATCAGGATGGTTTCCTGCCCCGCGGCGCGCCGGCGTTCGATCTCGGCGGCGATGGTCGCCTGATAGGGCGCGTGGATCGCCGCGGCCCGCGCCGCCGCCCCGGCGGCATCGAGCGCGGCGTTGGCGGCGATCGCCGTTCCGTCGCTGACCGGCGGGATCGAGGTCGGCGCACCCGGCCGCCGGTTGCAGTCGATCACCAGCCGCGAATAGGTCTGGTGGATAAAGGTCGCATCGAGCCGCGCCGACAGCAGCGTGCCGAGCGCGGCGATCCCGATGTCCCACGCGATGTGCCGGGTCCGCTCCGTTTCATCGAGCCCGAGGTCGCCGAGCACCCGCGGAATGCGATTTCCGGCATGATCGCCGAGCAGCAGGAACGGGGAGGCCCCCGCGGGGTTCAGCACATTGACGGGTGGCGGCTCATCGGGAGCCAAGATAGGAGTGCCCGCTGCTACGGCGACGGTGGGCCCATTTTGCATGACGATCCTGACTATTTCTCATGTGACACGCTACACCTACCGGCAGCCCGTCGCGTTTGGCGAGCATCGTATATTTGTCCGCCCGCGTGAAAGCTACGACCAGCATCTGCTCGAAGCGCGGCTGGATATCAGCCCCAAATCTGCCGAATTGCGCTGGACTCAGGACGTATTCGGCAATTCGCTGGCGCTTGCGACCTTCAACCGGCGGGCCAAGGAACTGCGGATCGACAGCTGGATTCGCCTCAAGCACACCCCGCTGCTGCGCGGCGAGGTGGAGATCGAACCCTACGCCCGGCGTTATCCCTTCGGTTATTCGCCCGACGAATTGCCCGACCTGCTGCGGTCGATGGAGCGGCAGCATCACGATCCCGAGCGGATTCTCGACCATTGGGCGCGCGGCTTCGTCAAGAAAAGCGCCGAGACCGATACGCTGGCCATGTTGACGGCGATGACCAACGCGATCCGCCGCGACTTCACCTATCTGTCGCGCGCCGAAAAGGGCACCCAGTCCCCGATCGAAACGCTGCACAAGCGCCAGGGCACCTGCCGCGATTTTGCGGTGTTGATGATCGAAGCCTGCCGCGCGCTGGGACTCGCCGCCCACTTCGTCTCCGGCTATCTGTATAATCCCAAAGGAACATCAGGCCGGGTCGGGGGCGGCAGTACACATGCGTGGGTGCGTATTTTCTTGCCCGGATCGGGATGGGTCGAGTTCGACCCGACCAACGGGATCGTCGGAAACTCGGGCTTGATCCGGGTCGCCGTCGCTCGCGATCCCGCGCAGGCCATTCCCATTTCCGGCACGTGGAGCGGCTTTCCCGCCAGCGACCTCGGCATGGAAGTCACCGTCGACGTCACGCTCGATGAGCAGGTCGAACCCCTTATCCCGGCGATCCCCGCCGCTGTTACGAGAAAGTAAAACCCAAGATGCTGATCCGCGCCGGCTACGATATCCGTTTCACCTGCCGCCAGCCGACGCCGATGATGGCCCTTCTGGGGGTCCATGAATCGCGCCACCAATATCTCAAGACTCAGCCCCGGCTGGTCAGCGATCCCGACATTCCGATGCACGACTACAAGGACGGCTTCGGCAACATCGCCACGCGCTTCGTCCTCCCCGAAGGCGAGACCCTGCTGTCGAGCAGCTTCGTCATCGAAGACAGCGGCGAGCCCGATCGGGTCACCCCCGATGCGATCCAGCATCCGGTGCAAGACCTTCCGGACGACGTGCTCGTCTATCTGCTGGGCAGCCGGTACTGCGAGACCGACCGATTGTCGGACACCGCCTGGGGGCTGTTCGGCCACGTCCAGCCCGGTTGGACCCGGCTCCAGGCGATCCTCGACTTCACCCATCAGCAGATCGAGTTCGGCTATCAGCACGCCCGCTCGACCAAGACGGCGTGGGACGCGCATCAGGAGCGGCGGGGCGTATGCCGCGATTATGCGCATCTGGCGATCGCGCTGTGCCGCTGCATGAATATTCCGGCCCGCTATTGCACCGGCTTTCTCGGCGAGATCGGGGTTCCCAAGGCCGACGCACCGATGGATTTCTCGGCGTGGTTCGAAGCCTATCTCGGCGGTGAATGGCACACGGTCGATGCCCGCCACAATTTCCCGCGGATCGGGCGGATCCTGATGGCTCGCGGTCGCGATGCCACCGACTGCGCGTTGACCACCGCCTTCGGCTCGGCAATCCTGACCGGGTTCGACGTGCATACCGACGAGGTCGACAGCATTGACTAATCTCCTGCTCGAGGAATGGACCGGCCCGTCGGGGACGCCCGATTTCACGGCCATTCGGGCAGACCAGTTTCTTCCCGCGATCGATGCCGGCATCGCGCTTAGCCGGGCGGAAATCGCCGCGATCACGGACAATCCGGCCGAGCCCGATTTCGACAATACGGTTGCGGCGCTCGAGCGGTCGGGCGCGGCGCTTGCGCGGGTGCGGCGGATCTTCTGGATGTTGGCCTCGGCTGAGGCCGATGCGGGCATTCACGCCATTGAAGCCGAGGTGTCGGCACGGCTGACGGCGTGGGGGACCGAGGTCAGCCAGAACGAGCGCCTGTTTGATCGCATCGCGGCGGTTTGGAAGGCACGCGACAGCTTGTCGCCGGAGCAGGCGCGGCTGGTCGACAACAGCTACAAGGGCTTCGTGTCGGGCGGCGCCGCGCTCGACGCGGACGCCAAGCGCCGGCTGGG